>JAEWCY010000227.1 GCA_023390395.1 Pseudomonadota bacterium
CGGGCGGCCACGGCCAGGCGGGCGGCGTAGCGGCGCTGGGCCCGGTCGATGAAGCCCTTGAAGACCGCCGGCAGGTGGTAGAAGTAGATGGGCGCGGCAAAAGCCGCCACGGGCGCGGCCTCGATCAGGTCGAAGAGGGCCTCGGCCGCGTCGCCGTCCCGGTCCAGGGGGCAGCGCTCGCCCGGCCCGGCGCAAGCGCCGCAGCCCCGGCAGGGCGCGACGGGCTCGTCCCGCAATCGCACCACCCGGGCCGGCAGTCCGGCCTGCGCCAGGGCGGCGGCGAAGGCCAGGCCGGCCGTGTCCGAGTTGCCCCCGGCCCGGGGACCGCACAAAAAGACGGCGGCCTCCCCCGGGGACGTCACCGGGCGAACTCCGAGAAAAACGGGTTGTGGCGCATCTCGCCGCCCACCGTGGTGGCCGGGCCGTGGCCGCTGTAGACCACCGTGTCCGGCGGCAGGGTGAAGACGGCCTCGCGCACCGAACGCATGAGCGCGTCGTAGTCGCCGCCCTCGAAGTCCGTGCGGCCGATGGAGCGGTAGAAGAGCAGGTCGCCGACGAAGATCGCGCCGGCCTTGGGGAAATAATAGGACAGACTGCCCGGGGAATGGCCCGGGGTAGCCAGGACCTTGCAGGGCTGGTTCAAAAGGAGCAGCTCGCCGGGACCCAGCGGCTCCCAGTCGAAGGGCGGCACCATGGGCAGGCCCATGAGCCCGCCCGCGCCGAGTTCCGTTTGCAAAAGCGGCGCGTCCTCGGCCCCGGCGAAGACCGTCGCGCCGAAGGCCCGGGCCAGCTCGCCCACGCCGTAGAGATGGTCGCAGTGCAGGTGGGTGACGAGCACCGCTTCCAGGGAACAGCCTTTTTCTTTCAGATAATCCGCAACCGCTGCGGGCGTTCCGCCGACATCCACGGCAATGGCCGAGGAACCCTCCGTGGCCACGTAGCAATTCGTCTCCAGGGGTCCCAGCGGAAACGTCTTTATGTCCATGCCTCGCCTCCCTTTTCCTTCGTTGCGCTCCGTCCGGAGCCTGTCGCGGCCGCGTCCCGGAAGGGACGGCCGCGGCGTCTTCCCCTCCCCGGCCGACGGCGCAGGGGCGACGCGGCGACTGGACCATGCGGCAAAAGGGGTGCCGCGTCCCTCCCCCCGCTGTCAAGCCCCGGCCAAGGCCCCTTCCCGGCCGGCTTGTGTTCCCGCCGCGACGACGGTAGAGCAAAGCCCCATGCAGCCTACCTTCGCGCCAACCGCCGCCCCGGCCGCCCCGCTCGGACAGGGCGACCTCATCGCCTGCGAGCAGTTCTTGCGGGAGGTCCTTTCCCGCTTCCTCAGCTTCAAGACCCACAGCCTGTATTTCCCGCGCGCCGGGGACGATCCCGCCCTGGAAGGCTTCGGCCCGGACTTTTCCCAGGCCGTCCACCTGTCCGCCGAGCGCAAGGTGCTGGTGCCCCTTTGCGCCGAGGGGAAGCTGCTCGGGGTGTTCATCGCCCGGGGGGCGAGCCTTGGCGCGCCGCGCACCCTGCTGTCCCTTCTGCCGCGCGTGGCGGCCATGGCCCTGGAGCAGGCGCGCCTGGGGAAGGCCCTGGCCACGGACGCGCTGACCGGCCTGGCCACGGGCGAGACGCTTCTGGCCAACCTCGAGCGCGAGATCGAGCGGGTGCAGGACCGCATCCTGCCCGGCGCGGCCGCCCTGGCCGACCCGGGCCTGTCCGGGCCGCGCGGCGGCTTCGGCCTGGTGGCGCTCGACCTGGATTTCTTCAGCCGGGTGGCCGGGCGTCACGGCTTCCTGGCGGCCGAGGCCGTGCTGGCCCAGGCCGGGGCGCTTTTCTCTCGCCTGTGCCCCCAGGAGGGGCTGGCGGCGCGGCTGCACGACGACCTGTTCGGCTTCTTCCTGCCCGGGGCCTCGGCCACGCGCTGCCGGGAGGCGGCCGAGGGCTTCGTGCGGGAACTCTCCCGCCTGTCCTTTCCGGTCGCGGCCACGGGGGAATCCTTCGGGCTTACGGCCAGCGCCGGCGTGGCCGCCTATCCCCAGGACCTGCGCGGCGGCCAGTTCGCCGCGCCCCCGGCCGAGCAGGCCAGGCTGCTTTGGCGCAAGGCCCGCAAGGCCCTGGCCGTGGCCAAGGACCTGGGCCGCGACCAGGTCATGGCCTGCCACCGCATCCTGGCCGAGGGCGGGGTGGTGCTCGAAACGCTGCCCCTGTCGCGCCTGGCCGTGAGCCTGGGGCGCTTCGCCGAGGCCGAGGCCGGCCAGCGCTTCCTGGTCTGGTCGCCGCGCGACGAACGCCAACGCGACATCCGCAAATCCGACGGCGAACGCGTCTTCGGCCGCTCGCCCACGGTGTTCAAGGGGGAGATCGTGCTCCTGGAGGTGGGCGAGGACATGGCCTTCGCCGAGGTGCTCCAGCTCACCGACCCCCATCTTTCCATCGCGCCCGGCGACAGGCTGCTGCTCGCCCAGGAGGAGTCCGGCGACGAGGCCGCCCCGGCCGGGCCGGACGCGCCGCCAAGGCGCGACAAGGCCTCGGGCCTCTACGGCCGGCGCGACTTCCTGCGCCTGGCCGCGGCCGACCGCGAAAAGCGGCAGGCCTTTTCCATGGTGCTGGCGCAGGCGCCGGAAACGCCCCGGGAGGGCGGCCCGGAGCGCCCGGCCGAGGCCGATCTGGCCGAGGCGGCCGCCATCTGCCGGGCGCATTTCGGCCAGGAGACCCTCTCGGGCCGCTTCAGCTCCTCGAAGATCGTCCTCTACCTGCCGGAGCGCGACCCGGAAAGCCTGCGCGGCCCGGCCGAGGCCGCCCAGGCCGCCCTGGCCGAGCGCCTGGGCCAGGCGGCCGTGGGCATCGCCGGCTATCCCTGCCTGGACTATTCCCGGGCCGACGTGGCGGAGAACTGCCGCAAGGCCCTGGACCACGCCCTGCTCTTGCCCGAAGGCCCGAAGGTGGCCGTGTTCGACTCCCTGTCGCTGACCGTCAGCGGCGACCGGCTCTTCGCCATGGGCGACGTGTACGCGGCCATGGAGGAGTTCAAGCAGGCGCTTTTATCCGACGAGGACAACATCCTGGCCCGCAATTCCCTGGGCATCTGCCTGGCCAGGCTGGGCCGGGCCGAGGCGGCCCGGGCGGAGTTCACCCGGGTCATCGGCCGCGACCCGAAAAACACCATGGCCCTCTACAACCTGGGCTGCGTCTGCCGCCGGCTGTCCGAGACCAAGGCCGCCCGCACCGCCTTCCAGAAATGCCTGCGCGCCGACCCGGGCCACGTGTTCAGCCTGCTGCGCCTGGGCCGCATGGCCGAGGAGGACCGGCGCTATGAGACGGCGCGCAAGTACTACCGCCGCGCCATGGGAGCCCGCAACGGCCCGGCCCTGACCCTGCGCCACCTGGCCCGGCTGGCCTTCGTCCGGGGCCGGCTGGAGGAGGCCCGGGAGCACCTGCACCAGGCGCTGCTCCACGACCCCAAGGACGCCTTTTCCCTGCACCTCATGGCCCGGCTCTATCTGGAGGAAGCCCAGGACCCGGCCATCGCCGAGGCCATGGCCCGGCAAGCCGCCGCCCTGCGGCCGGACCGGCCGGAATTCTGGCGGGAGCTGGCCCGGGCGCTCACCGCCCAGGGCCGCGACGGCGAGGCCCGGGAAGCCTTGGCCCGGGCCGAGGGCGTATGACCGCCGCAAGGCCGCCGCGCAATACCGGTGGACCTGCCTGGAGAAGTCTTTTAGGTAGAACATGCCGTCGCGTCGGTGTTCGCTTTCCCGGCGTATTTTCAACCCGCCCAACCACCCAAGGAACGTAGCCGACACCGTGCGATATTATTCCATCCAGTTTCTGCGCCTGGTTTTCATGGCCATGGTCCTGTACATCCACATCATGGCCTACCTGACCATCTACGGCCAGCCCGGGGGAACGATCTTCCACGCCATTCCCGCCGCCTTCCTGGCCGCCGCGCTGCCTTTCTTCAGCATCTCCGGCTTCATCATGGCCTTTCTCATCGACATCGGCTACCGCAACTTCCTGCCGCGCCGGCTGTTGCGCATCTACCCCACCTATTTCTGCGGCGTGGCCGTCGCCCTGCTCGTCGGCTACCTCGTGTGGGACAAGCCGCCGCCGGGGGACCTGCTGGCCGCCGCCTCGCTGCTTCCCCTGGGGCCGGTGGACCTGCCCCTGCACGTCGAATGGACGCTCATCTACGAGATCGCCTACTACATCGTCATCTCGCCCTTCGCCCTGCCCCGCTTTCGGCGCTGGTTCGTTCCGTTCTTGTGCCTCTGGGCGGCGGCGATCTTGTTCGCCTACTACGTCCTCGGCATGCAGGACGCCTACGTGTTCACCACTTGGCGCACGGTGCTTTTCTCCGGCTTCAACCTCTATTTCATCACCGGCGCGCTGGTCTACCACCTGCAAAAAAAGCTCCCGACCTGGCACTGGAGCGTCAACCTGGCCATCCTGTGCGCCGGGGCCGCCTACTGCGTGCTTTCGTCCTGGAACCGCCCGGCCGGGCTCATCAAGGCCATGCACGAAATGCTCCCCTGGAGCCTGTGCACGGCGGCGAGCCTGTTCGCCGTGGTCAAGCTCGAGGACAAGTGGCGGCATCCGCTGCTCGAGGCCATCTCCGACTACGGCGACTACGCCTACGCCTACTACCTCATCCACGCCGTCGTCCTGTCGGCCTTCTTCTCCATGGCCGTGTACACCTTCGGCTGGCCGCTGAACAACGTCACGGCCGTGGCCGGACTGTTCGCGGTCGTCGTGTCCGGCTATCTCTTCGGCAGGCTGGATATGACGTTGCACAACTTCTTCAAGAAGCGGCTGCGCTAGCCATGGGACGCCCATCCGCCATCGCCTCGGGAGGCTCTCCGATGCCCCTTCGCCTGCTGTGCGTCCTCGTCTGCCTGCTGCTGTCCGCGCCGGCCGCCCTGGCCGGGGGCCTGCCGCCGGAGTTCCAGCCCGACCGCGTCTTCGAGCAGATCCGGGCCAACCGCGACGCCTACGGCCGGGTGGTCTTCGTCTTCGGCGATTCCGTCTCCATGATGTGCTCCCTGGAAACCGTGGATTTCTCGGCCCTGCGGGCCAAGGCCAACGACGTCCAGTACATGGTGTCGGCCATGGCCGAGAAGATGCGGGAGGTCAACGATCCCGGGGACAAGGTCCGCGACCCGCTGTGGTGCATGCACTCCGTGGCCTCGGTCATGAACACGCTGTTCGCGGATTCGGGGCTTCTCGCGGCCTCGGAGGGCGGCCTGACCATCCCGTCGGGCAGGCTCGTGGCGGCCTACTCCGGCGGTCTGGGCATGCCCCTGCCCGCGGACGTGGCGGTCAGGGCCGAAGCCATCGCCGGCTACGTCGCCTCCGGCCTGATCCGCGACGGCGACGTGGTGATCATGGAGGACGCGGGGTACAACGGCGAGAACCCCGACGCCTACGAGGACGACTGGCTGGCCCTGGGCCGGGCCGTGCTGGGCAAGGTCGACGCGACGCTGGTCCTTTACGACATGTTCGACGACATCCCGGAAGAGACGGTCATGGGCATCCCGCCGGACGGCTTCCGCTACGACGCGCCCTTCCCGAGCCCCAGGACCGGCGGCAGGCGCAGCCACAACCAGGCCCTGCGCGACGCCGTGGCCGTCCTCTCCCGGGAGCCGGCGGAAAAGGGCAAGCTCGTCTTCATCGACATGCGCCGGCGCATGGACGCGTTCCGGGCCGCCCTCAAGGAAGCCTTCGACGTGGCCGCCCTGACGCCCGAGGGCATCCACCCCAACGTCTGGGGCGAGGCCTTCCTGGTCCGGGAACTCCTGCGCGGCGCGGGCCTGGCCGCGGACGTGACCGACCCCGGCCCCTACCTCGACCTGCTTACGGCCAACGCCTCGCGCCTGGCGCTTTGCGGCCAGCCCGTAGACGCGGACAAGGCCCGGGAGTTCATCCGGACCTGGCTGCGGCCGTAGACGTCTCCCCGCGCCGACGCAAAAGGCCGCGACCGGGAGCGTTCCCGATCGCGGCCTTTCCGTTGTGCAGCCTGGCGGCCGCGAAGCGGCCTACCGGGGACGCGGCCCCATGGGCATGGGCCCTACGGGCGCGGGAACGAAGCCCGGGCGGGGGCCCGGCAGCGGGGCGGCCACGGCCACGGGGCGCGGCGGCCCGTAGGCGCGCGGGGCGACCCACACCGGCGGCGGCGCGTAGGCCGGGCCGACATAGACCGGCGGCGGCACGTAGGCCGGACCAACGTACACCGGCGGCGGCACGTACACCGGCTCCACGTAGACCGGCGGGGGCGGCCCCACCGTGGCGTAGACGGGGACGCTCACGGCGAATCCCGGTCCGGCCACGGTCAGGGCCCGGGCCGCGTCGGCCGCGGCGAGCAGGGCCAGACTCAGGACAGTGATGGCGCAAAGACGTCTCATGGCGCACCTCCCGTTGGCGGCAAAGGCCAACGCCCCGGGCGATGCCAGAACCATGCCAGCCGGACGCTAACTTTCGCCGGACTGCAACACGTCAGTTCCATTAGGGAATTTCATCGACGTCCCGGCAGCTCCCCCCGACCCGGGAGCCGTAGATTACGCTTTTTGATCACGCCGGTTACGCCCGTTGCCCACAGCGACGACATGTCGGCAAAGTCCTTGCCCGGCGACCCGGCCGGCGTTATGGGGAAGGCGTGGAGGCCGCGTCATGATCTTCTCGGATCGCCAGTGGGAGCGGGTGGCGTCGATGACGCCTTTCGACGGCTCCTCCACCGCGGACATGCTGGCCTCCCTGGCCGCAAGCCACTTCGCCATGGAGCGGCTGGGCCCGAGCATGGGCAGCAACGTGCCCGACGACACGCCCCGGGCCATCAGCACCCGCATGCTCGACACGGGGCTCGGGGCCATCGTGCGCCAGCGCATCTGACCTTGCGCTTCCCGGACAAAAAAAAGCGGCCCCGAGGGGCCGCTTTTTCGTTTCCCGCGCCGCCGGCTCAGTCCGCCGCCGGGGCCTCGACCTTCTTGAACACGATCAGCGGACAGTTCTTGCAGATGTCCGCGCCCGGGAAGGGATGGCCGAGCCGGGTCACGGACGCGCCGCCCGTGGCCTGCTTGCGGGCCAGCAGCCGCTCGAGCACCAGGGGCATGTCCGGGCCGGGGATGGCCACGTTGATCTCGCCGCGCTCGGTCTTGCCGGCGTTGTAGCTGCCGCTGCAGGCCAGAAACACGTTGGCCTCGTTCGTGTTGAAGGCGTGGACGTTGCCGCCGCAGGCCGCCGAGTTCATGGTCATGTTGGGCCGCAGGGGATGGATGTCCCGGGCCGCCATCCAGTCCACCACCAGATGGTAGGCCTGCATGTTGTCGCAGTAGAAGTGCACCACGTCCGGGGCGAAGGGCGCGTCGGCCAGGGGCGAGACCAGCACGGCCAGAAGTTCCTTTTGCAGGCGCGGCTTGGTGCGCACGAACCGCTCGGCCTGCTCCATGTCGCGCACGTACTTGAGGTGGCCCTTGATCTCGGCCTCGTCGATGTCCTTCCAGCCGAACACGCACTTGGCGTTGCCGCAGCCGAGCTGCTCCTTGCCCATAAGGACGGGAATGCCCTCCATGCGCGCGCCGAGCTCGGCCTGGCAGAAGGTCAGGGCCTTGGCCGGCAGGTAGTAGCCGCCCTTGGCCTTGAGGGCGTCGAGCTCGGCCTGGTCGAAGAAGTATTTGACGGCCACGGGATAGTGCATGAGGCGCAGTTCGTCCATGAGGACGCGCTGCATTTCCGGGTACGTAAGCTTTTCCATGACGACTCCTTTTGGCTGGGGACACAACGAATGATCGCCGGTGGACGCGCAACGCCGACGGTTTTGCGGCATAGGGCAATCGTTACGGCTGTACGATGGTAGGTGAGGTAGCGATGAGGGCAAGGCAATGTCAACAAAAAAGCGTCATTGCCTGATTTATCACGTGAGGGGAGGCTCGATGGCCTTGGGAAAGCAGCAGGCTTGTTCTTTTTTGAACAAGCCTGCTGCGGGATTCGAAATTTCAGGATTCGGATACAGGAGCGATACTACGCTCCTGCGACATTTGCAAACACCATTTTTCTATAAATCGTGACGTCAGGCCTTGGGATAGCCCACGGTCTGGGCAAGCGTGACCCGCCGCCCGGCCGGCAGCCCCATGGCCTTGGCCAGGGCCGCGCCGTCGAAGTTGGCCCGCACCACCGTGGCCAGGCCCATGGCCGCGCAGTAGAGGTAGACGTTCTGGCCGATGAAGCCCGTATCCGCGCCGGCGAAGAAGGCCTTCTCCTCCGGCGTGGAGCCCGCCGCCTTGGCCATGTCGGCCACGTAGACCAGATTGACCGGGGCCGTGGCCGCGAAGGCCTGCTTGCCCGTGGCCGCGCGCAGGTCGGCCTCGGACAGGCGCTCGAGCAGGTGGTCCTTGGGCTCGTAGCGGAACAGCCCGTCGGCCTTGGTCACGTAGACGTCGATCTCCTGGCGGTTCATGGCGGTCGGCGCGGTGTGCTTGCCGGCCTCGGGCCGGTTGACGCCGTTGGCCGCCCACAAGAGCCCGGACAGCACCTCGTCCGGCAGCGGCCGGGCATCGAAGTCGCGCCGGGTCTGCCGGTTCCTGAGCGCCTCCTCCAGGGTCTTGGCCCCGGGCAGGGCCGGCGGAGGAAGGGCCGCCCCGCTCGCCGCCCGGCCGTGCCCCGGCGCGGCCAGCCCCGCCGCCAGCACGCCGGCGGCCACCAGAAAATGCCTTCGGTCCATAGGGAAACCTCCTGGAACGCCATGCGTTCGCGGCCCCCTCATACTGGGGCCGGGCGACCCGGGCAAGAGAGGCACCGGCAGGAAACCGACCCTTGCCGCCCGGGAGGAAAAGGGTCATATACAATGGGTCCGGCCACTTCCAACCCTGCGATGCCAGCCATGACCACTTCTCCCGACGCCTGCCCCTGCCCTCCCGCCGACGCCGCGCCTCTCCTGCGCGCCTTGTGGGAGGCGGCCGGCGACGTGGTGGTGCTGCTTACGGCCGACGGGCGGGTCGCGGCCATAAACGACGGCGGCTTGGTCCTGCTCGGCCTGACCAGGGAGACGGCCCTCGGGCGCGACTGGGTCGAGCTCGCCGTCACGCCGCAGGACGCCCCCGGCCAGCGCGCCTCCCTGGCCGCGCTGGCCGGGGGCCTCGCCGCCGACTGGCCCGAATGCGGGCTCGTCACCACCCGGGGCGTGCGGCGCATGCGCTGGAAGACCGCCCTCGTCCCGGGCGAAGGCGCCTCCCCCGCCAGGCTCGCGGCCTGCGGCCGCGACGTCACGGACTGCCTCGAGGCGGCCCTGGCCGCCCGGGAGAACGAGGCCAGCTACCGCCGCATCTTCGACGCGGCCAACGACGCCATCTTCCTCCACGACGCGGACACGGGCAGGTTCCTGGCGGCCAACGAGCGCGCCTCCACCCTCTTCGGCTACGGCCCCGAGGAACTGCGCGCCCTGACCCCGGCCGACATGAGCGCCGGCTATCCGCCCTACTCCGGCGCGCAGGCCGCGGACAAGCTCCGGCGCGCCCGGGACGGCCAGCCCCAGCTCTTCGAATGGCTGGCCCGGGACAAGGCCGGCCGGCTCTTCTGGGTCGAGATCAACCTGCGCCGCTCCACCCTGGACGGCCAGGACCGCATCATCGGCGTGGTGCGCGACGTCACCGATCGCAAGACGGCCGAGCGCGCCCTGCGCGAGAGCGAAAAGAAATTCCGCCAGCTGGCCGAGGCCATCGGCGAAGTGTTCTGGCTCGGCTCCCCGGACTGGAAGCGCATCTTCTACATCAGCCCGGCCTACGAGCGGCTCTGGGGCCGCACCACCAAAAGCCTGTATGACGCTCCCCAGTCCTGGCTCGACGGCGTCCACCCCGAGGACCGGGGCAGGGTCCTCGACCACCTGACCGGACTGGCCGGACGGCCCCTCGTGGCCGGCGTGTTTCCCCAGTACCGGGTGGTGCGCCCGGACGGGGGCACGCGATGGGTCCAGGCCCGTTATTTCCCCGTGCCGGACGAAACCGGCGTGGTCGTCCGCGTGGCCGGCATCGTCGAGGACGTCACCGACCGCCAGGCCGCCCGGCAGGACCTGGAACGCGTCAACGAACGGCTCGAGGAGATGGTCCGGGAGCGCACCCGCACCCTCAACCGGATGAACCAGGAACTCATCCACGAGGTGGCCGAGCGCCGCGAGGCCGAGGAGGCCATGGCCGGGGCCAAGGAGGCGGCCGAAGCGGCCAGCCAGGCCAAGTCCGTCTTCCTGGCCAACATGAGCCACGAGATCCGTACGCCCCTAAACGGCATCCTCGGCATGGCCCAGGTGCTGGCCGCCACGGAGCTCGACGAGACCCAGCAGGGCTTTCTCAAGGACATCGAGGACAGCGCCTCCTCGTTGCTCAAAATCATCAACGACATCCTGGATTTCTCCAAGATCGAGGCCGACCGCCTGGAGCTTTCCCGGGAACCCCTGAGCCTGCGGGGGGTCCTCGGCTCGGTGGAGGCGTCGCTCGGCGTGCTGGCCGCCGAAAAAGGCCTGGGGCTCTCCACGGAGGTGGCCGAGGACGTGCCGGACCTGCTGCTCGGCGACGCCGACCGGCTGCGCCAGGTGCTGGTCAACCTCGTCGGCAACGCCATCAAGTTCACCGAGCGCGGCGGCGTGGTCATGGGCGTGCAGTGCGTGGAGACCTGCCTGCCGCCCGAGGCCGCCGCGGACCACGCCCGCCAGGAGCTGCTCTTCACGGTCAGCGACACGGGCATCGGCATCCGGCCCGAGGACGCCGGCCGCATCTTCGCGCCCTTCACCCAGGCCGACGGCTCCTACACCCGCCGCTTCGGCGGCACGGGCCTGGGCCTGGCCATCACCAGACGCCTGGTCTCCCTCATGGGGGGCGAGATCGACGTGGAAAGCGTGCCGGGGCAGGGTTCGGTCTTCACCTTCACGGCCGTTTTCGACCTGGAGGCCTTTCCGCCGGAGCCGGTTCCCGGGAACGAGCGCGCCGCGCCGCCCGTCCTGCCGCCCCTGCGCGTGCTCGTGGCCGACGACCACCGGGTCAACCGGGAGATCCTCGAGAAGTGGCTGTGGCGGCGCGGCCACGAGGCCGTGGCGGCAAGCGACGGCCGGCAAGCCCTGGAGGCCGTGACGGCCGGCCCCTTCGACCTCGTGCTCATGGACATCCGGATGCCGGGCTTAAGCGGCCTGGAGGCGGCCCGGGCCGTGCGGGCCCTGCCCGACCCGCGCCGGGCCTCGGTCTACATCGCCGCAGTCACGGCCCACGCCATGCCCGGGGACCGCGAACGCTTCCTGGCCGAGGGCCTCGACGACTACCTGTCCAAGCCCGTGGTCCAGGCCGAGCTGGACCGCGTGCTGGCCGCCGCGGCCAGGCGGGCCCGGCCCGAGTCCTCCTCCACCGAGGTCGGCGGAACGGCCTGATTCCGGCCGACCCGTGCGCTGCACGCTTCTTGCAATCCCTTTTTCCGCTCCCCTGCCGCGCTGGGGAGCGGAGACCGCCATGGGCAGCCCCGGACTGGACAGAACCGCCGCCTTCGCCTCGGGCCTTCTGCTCGTGGCCTGGATCGGCGGCGGATGCGGCGCGGCGGCCTACAAGGCCGTCTACTGGCTCCTCTTCGACGCCTGGCCGGAAACCGCCCTCTATGGTCTGGTCCCCGCGCCCGCCGTGCGCTGGGTCCTGGCCCTGCCGCGCGAGGACCCCCTGTCCCGGCTCCTTTCCGGAGCGCTCTCCACCGACCTTTTGACCTACATCCTCGTCGCGCCGCCGCTCCTGCTCGCTCCCTGCCTGGGCTGGCTGCTGGCCCGCCGGGGACCCGAGCCGACCTGGCGCGCGGCCATGCGGCCCTTTTCCCCTTCCGGCCGGCCGGGAGACCCCAAGCGCCCGGGCCTGGACTTCTTCCGGCGCGACCGTGGATTCTCCGACTCCGGAAACGGGGACAAATCCATGAAATGTGGATAGCGCGGCCGACGAGCCTTCGAAACCGGCTCCGCATCGCCTAAAAAGTATTCCCTTTCCTGTTCATTTCCTCCGCCGGCTGTGCTAGCTGGAGAGAACCCCCGTCCTTTGCCGTACGAATGGGACGCCACACCATTGACCAACGGAGCCGCCCATGTCGCTTCGCATCAAGGTTCTCGCCCCTACGGTCGCTCTCGTCCTGCTCATGGCCGCCCTGTTTGCGGCCACCTGGCACATCGAGCGCGAACAGCGCCATGACGGCCTCGTCGTCAACATCGCCGGGCGGCAGCGCATGCTGTCCCAGAAGATGGCCAAGGAAGCCTTGCTGGCCGGCCAGTTCGCCGCCGCCGGCAAGAACGATCCCGGCCTGACGCGCAAGCTCGATGCCTCCATCGCGGTCTTCGCCTCCACCCTCGAAGCCCTGCGCGCCGGCGGCCAGGCCCCCACGACCCTCGACCCCCAGGGTCCCCGGGCCACCCTGCCCTTCCCCACCAAGGACGTGGCGGCCCAGCTCAACGCCGTCTACGATCTCTGGCGGCCCTACGAGGCGCAGATCCGGGCCGCGGCCGCGCGCCAGGCCGACCAGGACGGCCTGGCGCTGCTGACGGCCAGCGAGGGGGTCAACGCGGCCATGGACAAGGCCGTGGGCATGCTGCAACAGGAATCGGAGGGCCGGGCGGCGGCGCTGCTCGTCGTCCAGGGCGTGTTCCTGGGCATCGCCGCGCTGCTGGGGCTGGCCGCCTTCGTGGCCCTGCGCCGCACGGTGCTCGCGCCGCTGTCCCGGTGCATCGCCTTCGCCGAAGAGGTGGCGGCGGGCGACTTCCGGGCGCGCTTTTCCGGCGACATCGACGGCGAACTCGGCCGGCTCAAGGACTCCCTGGAGCGCATGCTGGCCGGCATCAGGGACAAGTTCAGCTTCGGCGAGGGCGTGGTCGCGGCCATCGCCGACACCGCCCCCTTCGCCATCCTGGACGCGGCGGGCAAGATCAGCCACGTCAACACGCTCTTTCTGGACCTGATGGGACGTCCCGGCCGGCCCGAGGATTATGTCGGCATGACCCCGGGCGAAGTCATCTACGGCGATCCCGCCCACGAGACCCGCACCCAGCGGGCGGCCAGGACTCGCCAGGCATTCCACGGCGACATCGAAGTCGCGCTGCCGACCGGCGCCGCCAAGACCATCCGCGTGTCGGCCACGCCCCTCGCCGCCGAAGACGGCCGGCCCCTTGGCCTGTTCGGCTTCTACACCGACCTGACGAGCGACCGGCGGATGCGCGAGGAGATCGACCGCCAGCGGGCCAACCTCCTGGCCCTGGGCCGACAGGCCGAGGAAGTGGCCAAGGCCGTGGCCGACGCCACGAGCGAACTGTCCGGGGTGGTCACCAAGGCCTCGCGCGGAGCCCAGTTCCAGACCGGCAAGCTCGCCGCCTCGGGCGACGCCATGGCCGACATGGACGCCCAGGCCCGAGAGATGTCGGGCAAGGCCCGGGAAGTGGCCGAGGACGCCGCCTCGGCCATGGACACGGCCCGCCGGGGCGACGCCGCCGTCTCGGAGGTGTCCTCGTCCATCACCCGCATCAACGCCCTGTCCCAGGAACTGCGCCGGGGCATGGAGGAACTCGGCGGCCAGGCCCGCGAGATCGGGGCCATCACCACGGTCATTTCCGACATCGCCGACCAGACGAACCTGCTGGCCTTAAACGCCGCCATCGAGGCGGCCCGGGCCGGAGAGGCCGGGCGCGGCTTCGCCGTGGTCGCCGACGAGGTGCGAAAGCTCGCCGAAAAGACCATGAACGCCACCCGGGACGTGGCTTCGGCCGTCACGGCCATCCAGAACGGCATCGGCCGCAGCATCGCCTCCACCCAGGAATCCGGCCAGGCCGTGGAAGGCCTGACCGAACTCGCCGGCCATTCCGGCCAGTCGCTGTCCGCCATCGTGGCCATCGTCTCCCGCACGGCCGAACGCGTGGCCTCCATGACCTCCCTGGCCGACGAGGTGGCGCAACGGGGCCTCGGCATCAGTCAAAACCTCACGAGCATCCGCGACATCTCCGACGAGACGGTCTCGGGCATGCGCCAGGCCGCGGACGCCGTCTCCGACCTCACCCGGCGCACGGGCGAGCTCGAGGCCCTCATCGAGTGCCTGCGGGGCGGGCACGAGGCCGAGTGCGACGTGCCCCGGGCCGTGGCGCAAAGGCGGCAGCCCTGATCCGCCGCCCGGTCCCGGTTGACACGAGGGGCGTGTTTGCAGCATGCCTGTTCTCCGGCTTTTTTCGCCGGACTTCGCGACGCCCGACGCAAGGAGTTTCGCATGCTGCCCCCCTCGTTGCGCTTTCTCGGCCCCAGACGCCAGGACTACCTGCCGGGCCTGCTCGACCACTACCGCCCCGTGGCCCGGGGCATGGCCCTTTTGCACGAGGCCCTCAAGCACGCCCTGGAAAAGCGGCCGGACAAGGGCTTCCGGGTGCTCGTCAGCGAAACCGACATCCTGGAGGCCGAGGCCGACAAGGTCAAACGCCGCATCCGCAACCACCTGCCGCCGGCCTTTCTCATGGTGGTGGACCGCACGCTCTTCCTCGACTACACGCGACGCCAGGACAACATCCTCGACGCCGTGCAGGAGGCCGTCACCTGGCTGCACCTGGCCCCCTTCGACGCCCCGGCCCCCCTGGCCCAGGCCATGCTCGTCAGCGTGGAAGAGGCGGCCGCGACGGTCGCCCTGCTCCAGACGGCCCTGGCCGGCGCGGTGGAGTTCATCCTCCACGGCCGGGGAGACCGCGGCACGGTCAAGGGACGCATGCAGGACATCCGCGCCCAGCACCTCAAGGTGGTCAAGGCCAAGCGCGGCCTCATCGCCGCGGCCTACGCCTCGGGCATCGAGTTCGGCCGCGTCTACCAGATCATCCGGTTCGTGGAATACGTCTACCGGGCCAGCCACAACGCCGAAGGCTGCGCCGACATCCTGCGGGCCATGATGGCGCGCTGAGCCGCCCCAGGAAGACCGCCATGACCGCCCGCGACGCCGCCGCTCCCCGAGCCGCCGGAACCCCATAAAGGCCGCGCCCATGAACGCCCCTTCCACCCGCCTCGACGCCGTGCTCGACCGTCTGCGGCGCGCCGGACGGCGCATCTCGCCCCAGCGCCTGGCCATCCTGCGCGTGCTGGTGGAAAGCCCGGACCATCCCACGGCCGAGGCCGTCCACCGCCGCCTGCTGCCCGAACACCCGGACATGAGCCTGGCCACGGTCTACAAGACCATCGCCGCCCTCAAGGAATGCGACGAGATCCTGGAACTCCAGTTCAGCGGCCAGGACAACCGCTACGACGCCAAGAGCCCGACCCCGCACCCCCACTGCATCTGCCTGGCCTGCGGGGCCATCGTCGACCCGCCGGCCGCCGGCCTCGAGGAGCTGACCCGGTCCCTGGCCCGGGCCAGCGGCTACGCCATCAGCTCGCACCGGCTGGATTTCTACGGCCTGTGCCCGGCCTGCCAAGCCAAGCAGCAAAAATAACCGTCCCCACGCCCTCCCACGCGCGCCCCGGTTATCCCGGCAATCCCTTCGCCCGCGCCCTTGCGCCGACCTTGCCGGGGTCGCGATCCTTTTTTTCACTTTTCCGTTGCCATGCCCATGCACTTCTTGTAGATAACGATTATCCGTAAAAACCACCGCCAAGGGCGGCAACAGGCCCGAGTGGCCAGGGAGACGTAACATGCCCGAAAAAAAGACCATGACCACGGGATTCGGCGCGCCTGTCGGCAACGACCTCAACACCGTCACGGCCGGCCCGCGCGGCCCGGCGCTCATGCAGGACGTGCACCTGCTGGAAAAAATGGCCCATTTCGACCGCGAGCGCATTCCCGAGCGCGTGGTCCACGCCAAGGGCGCCGGCGCGTACGGCTATTTCGAGGTCACGGCCGACGTGACCCGCTACACCAAAGCCAAATTTCTCTCTTCGGTGGGCAAGCGCACCGAGGTCTTCGCCCGCTTCTCCACGGTCGGCGGCGAGCGCGGCTCGGCCGACAGCGCCCGCGACCCGCGCGGCTTCGCGCTCAAGTTCTACACCGAGGACGGCAACTACGACATGGTCGGCAACAACACGCCGGTCTTTTTTATCCGCGATCCGCTGAAGTTTCCGGACTTCATCCACACCCAGAAGCGCAATCCCCGGACCAACCTGAAAGACGCCGACATGTTCTGGGACTTCCTGTCGCTCACCCCCGAGTCCCTGCACCAGGTGACCGTGCTGTTCTCCGACCGGGGCACCCCCGACGGCTACCGCCACATGAACGGCTACAGCAGCCACACCTACAAGTGGTACAACGCCGCCGGCGAATATTTCTGGGTGAAGTACCATTTCAAGACCGACCAGAAGATCCGGAACCTGACCCGGCAGCAGTCCGAGGCCCTGGCCGGGAGCAATCCCGACCACGCGACCGAAGACCTCTTTCACGCCATCGCCTCGGGCAATCCGCCCTCCTGGACCCTGGAAATGCAGATCATGACCCCGGAGCAGGCCAAGGACTACCGCTTCGACATCTTCGACGTGACCAAGGTCTGGCCCCACGCCGACGTGCCGCCCATGGTCATCGGCAAGATGGTGCTCGACCGCAACCCGGTCAACTACTTCGCCGAGGTGGAGCAGGCGGCGTTCAACCCCAGCAACCTCGTGCCCGGCATTTCCGTCTCCCCGGACAAGATGCTGCAAGGCCGGCTCTTCTCCTACCACGACACCCACCTGCACCGCCTGGGACCCAACTACCAGCTCATCCCGGTCAACGCGCCCAAGGCGGCCAAGGTCGCCAACTACCAGCGCGACGGCTTCATGCGCACCGACGACGGCGGCGGCGCGGGCCCCAACTACTGGCCCAACAGCTTCGACGGCCCAAGCCCTGACCCCGACGCCCTGGAACCGCATTTCCCCGTCGAGGGCGAGGCCGGACGCCACGTCTACACCCACCCCAACGACGACTTCTCCCAGCCCGGCGAGCTCTACAGGAAGGCCTTAAGCGACATGGACCGGGAGCACCTGGTCGGCAACATCGTGGATCACCTGAAAAACGCCCTGCCGCGCATCCAGAAGCGCCAGTGCGCGCTGTTTTTCAAGGCGGACAGGCAATGGGGCGAAGGCGTGGCCGCGGGACTGGGCCTCGACATCGCCGAAATCGCCAAGCTCGCCGACATGACCCAGGAGGAACGCGTAGCCGCCACGGCGGCGTGAGGCAAGAGAGAGGAAGAGAGAAGAGGGAAGAAAGAAGAGGAAGATGCCTCCGGCGGCCAGGAGGGGGTGACCCCCTCCTGGACCTCCCCAATGGGGCTGTGAAGAGGATGCTTCGCCATCGCGACATGGCATCGTGGAGAGATCGTGCGGGGGCGCGCCAACCGGCGCGCCCCCGTCTTTTCGAGGGCAGGCCGGGGCTAGGACTCGGTCTCGAAGGCGACCGCCCTGACGGTCTCGGCCGTGCGCAGCTTGCTGTGCTTGATGCCGTACATGAAGTAGACGACCAGGCCGATGGCCATCCAGACGACCAGCCGCAGCCAGGTGTCCAGCGGCAGGCCGGCGGCCAGGTAGAGGCAGCTGAGGCAGCCCAGGATGGGCGTCAGGGGCATCAGCGGCGTCTTGAAGGGCCGCTCCAGCTCCGGCTGCTTGTAGCGCAGCACCAGCACGCCGGCGCAGACGATGGCGAAGGCGAACAGCGTGCCGATGGACACCAGCTCGCCCAGGATGCCGATGGGGAAGAAGCCCGACACCAGGGCCACGGCCAGCCCCGTCACGAGGGTGGTCATGAACGGCGTGCCGAACTTGGGATGGATCTTGGAGAAACCGGGCGGCAGCAGGCCGTCCTTGGACATGCTGAAGAAGATCCTGGGCTGACCCAGCAAGAAGACCAGGATCACGGAGGTCAGGCCGGCGATGGCCCCGAGCTTCACCAGGATGGAGAGCCAGGGCATGCCCATGACGTCGATGGCCACGGCCACCGGGTCGGACACGTTGAGCTTGGTGTAGGGAGCCACGCCCGTGAGCACGAGCGACACCAGCACGTACAGGATGGTGCAGATGACCAGGGAACCGAGAATGCCGATGGGCATGTCCCGCTGGGGATTCTTCGCCTCCTGGGCAGTGGTCGAGACGGCGTCGAAGCCGATGTAGGCGAAAAAGACCACGCCCGCCGCCCGGACGATGCCGGACAGGCCGAAGTGGCCGAAGTCGCCGGTGTTTTGCGGAATGAACGGCAGCCAGTTGGCCGGGGTGACGAAGAAGACGCCGACGCCGATCACCAGCAGCACGACCACGATCTTGAGGGCCACGATGCAGGAGTTGACCGTGGCCGACTCCTTGATGCCCCGGATCAGCACGCCGGTGAGCAGCAGCACGATCAGGCAGGCCGGCAGGTTGAACAGGGAGACGGCCTGGGGCAGGCCGGCCGCGTCGATGCCGGCCAGTTGCAGGTCCTTGGCGTAGGCCGACAGCTGGTACCAGCCCTCGGGCGTGGCCGCGTGCAGCTTGGCGAACACGGACTGGGACAGGTAGACCAGATGGGCCCCGGGCGCGTCCATGAGCTGGGGCGGTATGTGAATGCCCAGGCTCTTGAGGAAGCTGACCATGTACCCGGACCAGCCCACGGCGACCGTGGCGGCGCAGACCGAGTATTCGAGGATGAGGTCCCAGCCGATGAACCAGGCCAGGAGTTCGCCGAGGGTGGCGTAGGCGTAGGTGTAGGCGCTCCCGGCGATGGGGATCATGGAAGCGAATTCCGCGTAGCACAGCCCGGCGAAGCCGCAGCACACGGCGGCCAGGGCGAAGGAGAGCACGACGCTCGGCCCGGCGTATTCCGCCGCCGCCTTGCCCGTGAGCACGAAGATGCCCGCGCCGATGACCGCGCCGATGCCGATGGCGGTCAGGTTCACGGGGCCGAGGGTTTTCTTGAAGCCGCTATGGGCCTTTGCCTCATGCTGCAACGCGCTGATGCTTTTTCTTCTCCACAGAGTGTCCATCGGATTTCCTTCGGGCTTTTTAAGGATATGCCTGAATTGGATATCGCATGGAAAACAACGCTGCCTGGAAAAACCTCCTTTGCGCCTGGCGGGGCGGGTTGGGGTTGCAGATCGTTTCTTCAGCCGACCATGGCGCTCCCTCGGGGCTTTTAGGTAATATGCCGCGATGGAAGGGACATGGCTTTCGGACCTGTTCGACGCGGCCCCAGCCCTCGCACCCGGGGCGTGGGTCGCGAGGGCGCGCCCGGAGACGGCCGCGGCGGCCCCGGGGGGTTCCCGGAGCCGCCACGGCCGCGTCCGTTGGCGAGGCGCGCGCGGAGTTCCCCCCGGCCGCGATCCGGGCAGGGATCGCGGCCGGGCATGCCGTGGGTCCTACAGCAGGGATTCCACCGGAGTGTAGTCGAGGCCGAAGGCGTCGGAGACGCCCTTGAAGGTGACCTTGCCGCCCACGACGTTGGCCCCGTTCTTGATTTCCAGGGTGTCGCGCATGGCCTGCTTCCAGCCCTTGGTGGCGATCTCCAGGGCGTAGGGCAGCGTGGCGTTGGTCAGGGCCAGGGTCGAGGTCTTGGCCACCGCGCCGGGCATGTTGGCCACGCAGTAGTGGACCACGCCGTCCACGGTGTAGATGGGGTCGCCGTGGGTGGTGGGCTTGGAGGTCTCGAAGCAGCCGCCCTGGTCGATGGCCACGTCCACCAGCACGGAGCCCTTCTTCATGAGCTTGAGCATCTCGCGGGTGACGAGCTTGGGCGCCTTGGCCCCGGGGATGAGCACCGCGCCGACCACCACGTCGGCCCGGGACACGAGGTCGCGGACGACGGCCGGGCTGGACATGAGCGGGATGCAGTTTTTCGGCATGATGTCGCTCAGGTAGCGCAGGCGGTCCAGGTCGAGGTCCAGGATGTAGACCTTGGCCCCCAGGCCGCAGGCCATCTTGGCCGCGTTGGCCCCGACCTCGCCGCCGCCGATGACCACCACCGTGCCCGGGTCCACGCCCGGCACGCCGCCGAGCAGCACGCCCAGGCCCCCGTGCTCCATCTCCAGGTATTTCGCGCCCTGCTGGATGGCCATGCGGCCGGCCACCTCGCTCATGGGGGTCAGAAGCGGCAGGGAGCCGTCGGCCTTCTGCATGGTCTCGTAGGCGATGCCCACGCACTTGCTCTTGATCAGCGCCATGGTCTGGCGCTCGTCGGCGGCCAGGTGCAGGTAGGTGAAGACGATCTGGCCCTCGCGGATCAGGTCGTACTCGGCGGGCATGGGCTCCTTGACGTGCATGACCATGTCGGCGCGCGCGTAGATGTCCTTGGGCCCGTCCACGATCTCGGCCCCGGCCGCCTTGTAGGCCGCGTCCTCGAAGCCGCTGCCCGCGCCGGCGTTTTTCTCGACGAGAAGCGTGTGGCCGTGCTGGCACATGACTTCCACGCCCGCGGGGGTCATGCAGACGCGATTCTCTTCGGACTTGATCTCCTTGAGGATGCCAACGATCATGTTCTTGCTCCGGTGGGATTTGAGGTTGCTTTGGCGCGCCGCCGTGGGCGTTTCCCTGTCAAAGCAAGTCCCTTGCCAAGCCGGCGCCGGGAAGCCCGGTCCGGCCGCCTCCCGGGAGACCGGGAAAAACTCCTGAAAATAAATCCTTTCCTGGCGGGAGATTACCCCGAAAGACAAAACAGTCGGGAAGGCCTCCCGACGCGGCGCGCCGGCCATGGCCCGGCCCGGCAGGAGGGGGAAGGCGTCCCGGGAGGCCGGAGAGTGGAATCTTTTCATTCCACTTCACGGTATCAGGACATGCAACCTATTTTGAGGAAAAGAGAAATCGATATGGAAACCAAACGTTCCAGATGGATCGTCAAGTTTCCAGGTGATGCTTGCGCAGCTTGTTGCGCAGGGCCGTATGCGAGATGCCGATCTCCCGGGCGATCCGGCGCAGGCTCTTGCGGCCCGCCAGGGCCTCTTCCAACAGGCCCCGCTCGTATGCGCCGAGCGCCTCGCGAAGCGGGCGCGGCCGGGCCGGGTCCGGCGGGGCGGGCAGGGCCGCGCCGCGCGCGCTCCCCTGGAAAAGCAGGATGGCGTCCGCGCCGATGGGGTTTTCGTCGGACAGGATGGCCGAGCGCTCGACCACGTTTTTGAGCTCCCGCACGTTGCCCGGCCAGGGGTGGCGCGTGAGCTTGCGCCGGGCCCCCTCGCCGAAGGCGCGGGGCTCCTTGCCCAGGCGGGCGGTGAGCAGAAACAGGAAATGCTCGGCCAGGGGCAGGATGTCGTCCACGCGCTCGCGCAGGGGGGGGATGGTCAGGGGCAGGACGTTGACGCGGTAGTAGAGGTCCTCGCGGAAAAGCCGCTTCTCCACGAGTTCCTCCAGGTTGCGGTTGGTGGCCGTGACGATGCGCGCGCTCACCGGCGATTCCCGGCCGTCGCCCAGGCGGCGCACCCGGCGGCTCTGGATGACGCGCAGGATCTTGGCCTGCGCCCCCAGCGGCATCTCGCCGATCTCGTCGAGAAAGACCGTGCCCTCCCCGGCCAGCTCGAACAGCCCCGGCCGCCCCTCCTTGCGGGCCCCGGAAAACGCGCCGCCCACGTAGCCGAACAGCTCGCTTTCCAGCAGCGCCTCGGGCACGGCGGCGCAGTTGACGGCCACGAACGCCCCGCCCCGGCCGCTGCCGGCGTGGATGGCCTGGGCGAAGAGCTCCTTGCCCGTGCCGGATTCGCCCCGGATGGCGACGATGGCGTCGCTGGGGGCGATCTTCTCGGCCATGGCCAGAGCCTCGCGCAGGGCCGGGCTCGCGCCCACGATGTCGTTGAAGCTCGCTTCCCCGGGGTCGGTCATGGTCCTGGCCAGGTCCTGGATGTCCTGGGCGTCCCGGGCGATCTCCACCGCGCCGAGCACCGCGCCCGAGGCGTCCACGATGGGCCGGCCGGTGGCGAAGTAGCGCAAGCGCTTGCGTTTCTGGACCACGTTCTTCTTGACGTTGTTGTAGCGCCCGCCGGCGAGGCACTCCAGGATGGCGAAATCGGGCAGCGGCAGCTCGCGGACGTCCCGGCCGACGACGTCGGCGGCGTCGCAGCGGAAATTGGCCTTGGCCACGCTGTTCATGAGGGTGACGCGGCCCTCGGCGTCCACGGCCAGGATGGATTCGTCGATGTTGTCGAGCACGATGCGCAGCAGGTTGGCCTGCTTTTCGTGGGGCAGCGCCTCGATGAAGCGGATTTCGAGCAGGTCGGAGAAGGCGGCCAGCATGGCCAGGATCTCCTCCCGGGGACAGACCGGCCGGCCGGGGTCGATCTCCATGAAGATGTGGGCGCAGCCGTCCTTCTGCACCACCTCCATGGCCACGATGTTGCAGCCCTGGCCGGCCAGGCGGGAGGAGATGTCGGCCACGATGCCGATGCGGTCCGTGAACGTGAGATGCAGCTTGCTCATGGCCCTTCCCGCCCCGGCCGCCGGCGAGCCCGGGCGTCCTCTGGGGCTAGACGGCCACGCCTGTAACCCGCAGGGCGAAGTAGCACAAGGCCGCCACCACGGCCGCGGCCGGGATGGTCATGACCCAGGCCACGACCAGCCGGCCGGCCACGCCCCAGCGCACGGCCGACAGCCGCTTGGACGCGCCCACGCCGATGACCGTGGTGGAAATGGTGTGGGTGGTGGAGATGGGCGCGCCAAGGGCCGACGCGCCGCAGATGACGGCCGCGGCCGCCGTTTCGGCGGCGAAGCCGTGGATGGGCTCCAGCTTGAAGATCTTGTGCCCCATGGTCTTGACGATCTTCCAGCCCCCCGAGGCCGTGCCGAGGCCCATGGCCATGGCGCAGGAGAGCTTGACCCAAAAGGGCACGGTCATTTCCGGGATCTCGCCGAAAAGGACCAGGGCCAGGGTGATGATGCCCATGGTCTTCTGGGCGTCGTTTAAGCCATGGCTCGTGGCCATGAAGGCCGAGGACACGATCTGGAGCTTCTTGAACAGGAAGTTCACCCGCCTGGGCGTGCTGCGGCACACCAGCCACGACAGGAGCACCATGAGCAGGTAGCCGGACAGAAAGCCGGCAAGCGGCGAGAGCACCAGCGGCAGCAGGATCTTGGTGGCGATGGAGCCGTAGCTCGGCGCGTCCCAGCCGCCGTAGGCGATGGCCGCGCCGATGAGCCCGCCGACCAGGGCGTGGGAGGACGACGACGGCAGGCCCCAGTACCAGGTGAGCAGGTTCCAGACGATGGCCCCGAGCAGCGCGGCCAGCACCACCCCCTGGCTGCCGGCCACCACCTCCGGCCGCACGATGCCGCTGCCGATGGTGTGGGCCACGGCCGTGCCCAGAAACGCGCCGAGAAGGTTGAGCGCCCCGGCCATGCACACGGCCGTCAACGGCGAGAGCACCTTGGTCGAGACGATGGTGGCGATGGCGTTGGCGCTGTCGTGGGCGCCGTTGGTGAAGTCGAAGACCAGGGCCACGGCCACCACGGCGACGAGCATAAGCGGGATGTCAGGCATTTTTGAGCACCACGCCTTCCAGCACGTCGGAAAGCGCCTCGGTGCGCTCCACCGCCGCCTCGATGCGGTCGAACAGGTGCTTCCATTTGACGATGTCGAGGATGGCGGCGTAGTCGCCCTGCTCCTCGCCGCCGTCGTAGAGCTCGCCGATGCCGACCATGAGCAGGGTCTCGCACTCGTGCTTGAGGGCCTCGATCCTGCCGAACTGCTCCTCGGCCTGCTTGTTGGCCCGCATGCGCGAGAGCACCATGCCGACCTCCTCGATCATCGCCCGCAGGTTGCTGATGATGCGCCGGGCCGGGTAGCGGATGCGGTCGAAGCCGAAAAGCCCCACCCGCGAGGCGATGGCCTTGATGAGGTTCAGGATGTCTTCCTGGGTGAGGTTGATCTCGTGGATGTCCTCGCGGTCGATGGGCGTGATGAAGGTCAGCGAGAGCTCCTTGGCGATGCGCCGGCTGATGGCGTTGCCCTCGGACTCGATGATGGTGATGCGCTTGCAGCGCTCCTCCACGTCGTCGAAGGAGGTGAACAGCTCGTCGAGGATGATGGCCGCCTTGACCAGCTTGCGGTGTTGCTCGCCAAAAAGGTCGTAGAATTTCACCGACCTGGGGAACAGGCTGAAACCCATGGCTTCTCCGCTGTCGTTGCGTGCGGGCCGGCGAGCCGCCGCGTCCGGGGCTTGCGCGATCCCTTTCCGGGGTATCCGGCATCCGAATGCGCGCGCGGCGTCCCTTTGACGCCGTCGCGTTTCAAAGAAAAAAACGATTCCAGTATGTTGCCCGCGAAATCCGCATCCCCGAAGGACAAGGGAGGCCCCTAGGCCGCCCCCGCGGCCAGGGGCAGGCGCACCACGCGGGACGCGCCGTCGAGGCAGGCCTCGCCGCCGCCGTCGGCCAGGTCGGCCGTGGGCAGGGCGATGTCCAGATTGGCCGGCCCCTCGAAGCGCAGCACGGCGTGGCCGTCCTCCCGGCTGGCGGTCACGCCCACGGACACGGCGTCCGGGGTCTGGGAGAGGATGGCGCAAAAGGCCCGCACCATGTCGTCGTAGGCGGCGCGCACGGGAAGCGGCCCGTCCGGGGCGGCCACGAGCCTGGCCACCACGCCCTTGGCCCGCAAGAGCGGCGCGGAAAGCATGAGCGCCTGCTTGAGGGCGGAGACGGCGTCGCCGCCGGGGGTGGCGGCCCGGGCGGCGGCGAAGCGCTCCCGGGCGGCGGCGAGCAGTTCCTCGATGAGCGTCTTCATGTCGTCGGCGGCCCGGATGACCGCGCCCAGGGCCATGGCCGGGTTCGTGCCGCGCCCTGGCGCGTCGCCGGCCGGCGGCAGCAGGTCCAGGGCCGTCTCGGCGAACCCGCGCACCTTGGTCAGGGGCGTGCGCAGGTTGTGGGAGACGTCGATGACGAAGTCGCGGAAGATGCGGTCCATGGAGGCGGCCTCGGTGACGTCGTGGAAGGTGGCCACCCTGGCGGCCGGGTCGGCCGCGTCGGCCAGGCGGGCCGCCGTCACCTCCACCACCCGGCCGTTGGCCAGCTCGAAGCGGCCGATGCGCTCCCACGGCCCGGCCTCGGGGTCAAAGGCGGCCAGGGCGCGCTCCACGCAAAGGGGCATGCCGGCTTCGATGGGGGTGCGCCCCACCGGTTCGGGCAGCTTGGGGAACATCTCGCGCAGGGCCCGGTTGGCGGTCACGATGCGGCCGACCCCGTCCAGGATGGCCACGCCCTCGGCCATGCTCTCGAGGACCGCCTCCTGGCGGGCCCGGCGTTCCTCGATCTCCCGGACCTGGCCGCCGATGCGTTCGGCCAGGAGGTTGATGGAGGCGGCCAGGGGCGCGAAGTCCCGGGCCGGCACGATGTGGATGCGCCGGTCGTAGTGGCCCCGGCCCACGGCCGCGACCACGCCCGAGATTTCCTTAAGCGACCGGGACATGCTCCGGGCCAGGCCGTAGGCGGCCACGCCCCCGGCCACGAAGACCAGGGCCAGCACGGCCAGGATGGCGTCGCGAAGGCGCGACAGCTCCCCGCCCAGGGCGGACATGGGCATGGCCAGGCGCAGCACCCCGGCCGGCACGCCCTCCCCGCCCGGCCAGGCCCGGGCCACGTAGAGCATGTCGCGCCCCAGCGTCTGGCTCTTGCGCACGTCCTGGCCGAAGCCCTTGGCCAGGGCCTGGCGGACTTCCGGCCGGCCGGCGTGGTCCTCCATCTCCGGCACCCCGGCGGCGTGGACCTCGGAATCGGCCACCACCTTGCCGTCCACGATGTAGGTCAGGCGGAAGCCCAGGTGCGGGCCCAGGGCGTCGGCGTAGGCGGCCAGGGCGGACCGGCCGTCCAGGCCCGGCTCCCTGGAGAGCAGGTAGCCGGCCAGGTCCAGGGAGGTCCTGGCCCGTTCCTCGGCCTCGGCCAGCACGGCCTTTTCGGCCCGGCCGGTGGCGAAGACGAAGACGCAGATGAGGACCAGCAGGAAAAATCCCCAGGTCCAGAGCAGAAACTGCAACGTGATCGAGCGCTTGGGCATACCCGCTCCCTGCGTGACGAAACCGTTTCGATTGCGTGACGGTTCCGTGGCGCACAGAGGTATAGGCGGCCTGGGCTCCGGGGGCAAGGGGGCGTTCGCCGCCGGCCGGCCGGCCGCCTCAGGAAGCCGGGGCGGCCGGGGGAGCGTTTTGCAGGTGGAGCAGCAGGATGCGGCGCATCTCGCGGATGGCCAAGGGGTGTTCGTGGGCGCTGTGGCCGGAATGGACCACGAGTTCCGACCGCGCCCCGTCCAGGTGGGAGCTGGCGTAGGGGACCACGCCGTCGGTGCCGCCCGTGCGCCCGCCCGCCTTCTCGTCGCCGATGATCGAATGGCAGGGCACGACGATGGGCGCGTCGGCAAGGCCCAGCAGCACCGGGTTTTTTGGGGAGAGGCTGTCGATGCCCGTGATGGACGGCAGTTCCTTGCCACCCGGGCCCATGGCCCGCAGCAACGCCCCGCCCACGCTGGCGAAGGGCCCCAGCACCGTGGCCGGCAGGGTGATGAGCGCCCGGCCGATGCGGCCCACGGTCCCCAGAGCCAGGTCCGAACCCCGGTGGGGCACGGCCACGAAGATGATGCGGGAGACGTAGGGCCTGGGGGAAAAGAAGAAGGCCTCGCGCACGGCCGCCTTGTCCGCCGCCGGCACGTGCAGGGCGTCGAGCGGCGTCTTGGACACCCGCTCCCAGAGCGTCTCGCCGCCCTCCTCGGCCAGGGTCTTGGCGAGCAGCCCGCCCATGCTGTGCCCGACCACCACCATGCGGCCGAAGTTGGGGTTGCTCCCGGCCGGGTCCACGGCGCGGCGCACCTCGTCCAGGGACCGGCGCAGTCTGGCGGCGGAATAGAGCACGGGATTGCCCGTGGGGTAGCGGAAAAACCAGAACTGGTAGCGCTCGCGAAGCTCCGGGTCGCCCATGAGGCCGTTGAAGACGTTGGCCCAGGTGGTCGGACTCGACATCAGGCCGTGGACGAAGACCACGGGAATCTTGGCCGGATCGTAGGGCTGGAGCATGTACAGGCCCGAGAGCTTCTCCCAGGCGGCCGGATTGATCATGCCCTCCAGGCCGCTGGGCTCCGGGGACTGCTGCATCATGAGAGCCAGGGGCGTGGTCAGGTCGTATTCCATGGACACGCGCCGGCCCTCGATTTCGAGGGACGTGCCCCGCATGGGGTCGTGGACTTCCAGGGCCGCGTCGTAGACCAGGGCCCCGGAGGTCTTCGCCTCGGGCCGGGGGGAGAAACGCAGGAAGAGCGTGGCGGCGTAGGTCTGGCGCACGTTGGGGGTGAAGCGGTCGGCGACGCCGCGTTTTTCCGCCGGGGGCGGCCGGCGGACCACGGCCATGGGCACGCCAAGCCCCAGGCGCACCTGCTGGGGGGTCAGCCCGATCACCTCGAATTCGTAGGCCAGGTGGTAGCTTTCGAGCTCGTCCGGGGCGAAGGCCAACTGGGAGGTGCGGCCGGTCAGGCGCACCTTGCCCCGCAGCCAGGGCAGTTCCCGGCCGTCGGCATAGGCCAGGCCGGCCTCGCGGGCGTAGAGGGCGTAGTTGGCCAGGGAGCGGTTGTAGAACTCCATGGCCTGGCGGGAATACGGGTGGTAGATGTCGAGCGCCGGCGACAGCGCGTCGTCGAACAGGTAGGCGTAGGCGTACAGGGCGCTCGAGAGGTAGTAGGAAGCGGCCCGTTCCTTGTCGGCCTGCTGCTTCTTTCCCTCGAAGTAGCACAGTTCCGACAGGACGAAGAAGGCCTCGCGGTCGTTTTGCGCCCGGGCCTCCCGGTCCAGGCCCAGGAGCATGGATTCGGCGTCGGCCTTCCAGGACGTCTCCAGGTCGCGCTGGCGCACGAAGACCAGGGAGCGCTCCGAGGGGCTGGACGAATTGAGCGCCGTGCGGTCGAACTCCCGGGTGCGCGTGTCCATGGACACGGGCTTGACCCCGATGCGGGCGCAACCGGCCAGGAGCGCGGCGAGGATCAGGCAGCCGGCCAGGAACGCGATGCGGCGGCGAGGCAAGGCAGGCCGTTTCGCCGCACCCGCTTTACAGCCCAAGGCAAAAGGAATAATTTTCAGCACCCTTGTATCCTGTAAAAAGGAGCCCACACCATGCGCGGCCCGCTGACTTGCGTCTGCCTCGCCTGTGCCTGCCTGGCCCTTTGCGCCTGCAAAGGCATGTACGCCGTCTCTTCCAAGGACATGTCCGGCAAACCCACGGTGTACGCCACGGTGCGCAAGGCGCCGGACCCGCTCCTGCTCGGCTGCTACATGCGAAGCAGTCCCAGCGAATACTACCATCCCAACAAGTACGAGTTCTGCCTTGTCCGCGAGGGCGACCGGTACGCCCTGTTCTATTACGTCATGGACGGCAAGACCCTGGCCACGTTCAAGGACTGGACCGGAGCGGTCGTGGACGGCGACAGTCTAACAGCCAACTATGACGCTTCCCGATACTTCGTCAAGGACGGCGAGGTCTGGCAGACGACCACCACAGGCGGCCCCCACCGCATGCTGCGCATGCCCTGACGCCCCTGCCCCAGGGGGGCGTCGGCCGGCGCGGCGAGGGGACATGTTCCAGAAGCGACACCACTGGAGGCGGACATGAACGCACGGATCTGGATCTGGCTGGGCGGCGTGGCGGCGTCGCTCGCCGCAGCGGCGGGAATCGGTTGGCTGGCCGGCGGCGGGCCCGGCATGGCCCTGGCCGGGGCCGTGGCTCCGGCGGCGGTGGCCGCGGCCGCCGTCCTGGCCGCCGCGAACCGGCGGCAGGCCGATGCCGCAGCCATGACCCGGGCCGTCGAGGTGCTGGCCACCGGCCGGGGCTCCCTGCCGGAGGGCCTGTCCCCCGAGCTGGCCAAGAACCTGAACGAACTGGCCGAAACCACCCGCACCACCCGGGGCTTCCTCTCGGGCATCCTGGACGGGCTGCCCATCCCCTACCTGCTGGTGGACCTCAAGGAGCGCACGCTCCACACCAACCAAGCCACCATGCGCATGCTCGAACTCGATACGCCGCCGTCCTCCCAGCTCGGCCGCACCCTGGCCGAGGTCTTCTACAACGACCCCGGCCGCGAGACCGTGGTCGGCAAGGCCATGCGCCAGGACACGGTCTTCTCCAACAAGGAGGTGACCATCACCGGGCACAAGGGTGGCCGGCGCGACGTCTTCTACAACGTCTTTCCCCTCAAGGACCCGGCCGGGAGCATCATCGGCGGGCTTTGCCTCTACCTCGACGTCACCGAGCTGCGGGCCAAGGAAGCGGCCCTTTGCCGCCAAAGCGAAGACACCGCCGCCCGGGCGGACAAGGCCGGCCGACTGGCCGGGGATCTGGCCGACACGGCCAAGACCCTGTCCGACCGGGTGTCCCAGGCCAGCCAGGCGGCGCGGGGACAGCGCCAGCGCCTGGAAAAGGTGGGCGACGCCATGGAGCGGCTGGGCCGCTCGGCCAGCCACATCGCCGACCAGGCCCGGGAGACCGACGCGGCGGCCGGGGCCGCCCGGCAGCGGGCCGCCGAGGCCGCCAAGACCATGGAACGGGTGCTGGCCGGCATGGACCAGCTTTCCCGCAAGGCCGGGGACCTGGGCGAGCATATGTACACCCTGTCGGACCAGGCCCGGGAGGTGGGCGGCATCCTCGGCGTGATTTCCGACATCGCCGACCAGACGAACCTGCTGGCCTTAAACGCCGCCATCGAGGCCGCCCGGGCCGGCGAATCCGGGCGCGGCTTCGCCGTGGTGGCCGACGAGGTGAGAAAGCTGGCCGAAAAGACCATGGCCGCCACCAAGGAAGTGGAGCACACGGTCACGGCCATCCGCGACAGCGCGGAGACCAACAGCCGGGCCACGGCCGAGGCCGTGACCCTGGTCGGCGAGACCGCGGCCATCACCCGGGAGGCCGGGCAGGGGCTGGACGCCATCCTGGAACTGGCCGGCCGGACCTCGGCCCACATCGGGGCCATCGCCGAGGCGGCGACCACCCAGCGCGCCGCCGGCGAGGAGGCCAGCCGGGCCGGAGGCGACATCGCCGGCGCGGCCTCGGACACCAGCCGGGCCATGGACGAATCCGCCGCGGCCGTGGCCGCCCTGGCCCGGGTGGCGGCCGACCTGGAAGCGCTTTTCACCGACGCCGGAGCGTCGCGGCCGGCCTCGTGACAGAAGACGGTTTTGACGCTACAGTAGTTTTATGTGGGAAACGGTCGTAACCATCGCCATCTTTTTTCTGGCGATCAGCGTCTGCCTGTGGTTTTTCATCGGCAAGACGGCACGCAAGCGCCATGACGCCATCGCCCGGGGCAAGTTCGATTTCGACGCCTTCAAATCCCGGGAGATCGCCCGCCGCGGCGTGCACGACACCACCCGGTACGGCAAGAAACGCTAGTCGCCACCATCCCCCCGACCGGCCTCGCCGGCGCGGATGCCGCGCCGCGGCCGGGCGCGGTCTTCGAGGAGCACCCATGTCGTTTATCCGCCCCTGCCTTTTCGCCCTCGCCCTTTTGCTCGCGGCCGCCAGCGCCCAGGCCCAGGGCCAGGTCCCGTCGAACCTGGCCGGCATCGGCCTCGGCGACACGGCCGACCAGCACAAGGCCCGCCTGACCCTGTCCAAGGCCCGCCCCCTCGGCGACGCGCCCTGGCTGCGGCGCATCCCCGTGCGCGCCGACGCCCATTTCGCCTCGGGCTACGTCCTGGTCGGCGCCTGCGCCGCGCCGGGACGGGTGGCCCGGATCAAGATGCGCTACCGCGACGGCAGCCTGGATTTCTTTCGCAAGATCAGCGGCGAGATGCTCTCGCGCTACGGCGACCCCACCGAGTACAAGGGCGAACTCGACGGCCGGGTCATGGGCAACAAATGGGGGTTTTCCGATCCCTGGCTGCGCCCGGTGAGCCTCATCCTGCAGCGCGTGGAGGGCGAGGACCCGGAAACCGGCCCGGGCAACACCGTCAAGCTGACCAACTGGGCCCTGCTCGAGGCCGAACGCACCTGCTGGCAGGAGCGCCACGCCCCGGCCAAGGGCAAGACGCCCCCGGCCAAGGCCGGGCAGGACAGCGACTACCTGCCTCGCTGACCAGGAGGCGCGCCATGACGCAACCGACTTTCGACGACAGCCTGCGCACGGGATTTACGGACATCGACGACCAGCACCGCCTGTTCCTGGACATGCTCGGCGAACTGTCCGAGCGCATCGCCGCGGGACAGCACCGGCAAGGCCTGCTGGACGCCTTCCAGGGCATGCGCGCCTACGCCGAAGGGCATTTCGCGGACGAAGAGGCGCTCATGACCCGCTACGCCTACCCCGCCCTCGGGGCGCACCAGCGCCTGCACGCCACCTTCACCGACATGGTGCGCGACCTGGAGGGTCGCCTGGGCGAGGGGCCGGGGCTGCTTTCCCTGGAAACGCTGGAATTTCTGGGCAACTGGTTCATCGGCCACATCCGCAACGAAGACCAGCGGTTCGCCGTCCATGCCCGGGCCTGCCCGCCGCCCGCCTGATCCGGAAGCCGACGCGCCAGACATCAAAGGCCCGGGAGAAAGGAACTTTCCCCCGGGCCTTTGAACTCGATGCGGATCGACGCTTACGAGAAGAAATTGAAGGTCGTACCGCTGCTGCCGAACAGCGACGAAAAATCGAGCGTCGTGCCGGTGGAGCCGAAGCTGGAGAACAGGTTGGTGGTGGTGCCCCCGAACAGGCTGCTGAGGTCCAGGGAGAACCCGCTGCTGCCGAAGGTGGACGAGAAGTCCAGGCCGAAGCCCGAGCCGCCCAGGCTGCTGGTCAAGTCCAGGCCGCCCGTGCTCGTGGTGCCGAAGCTGAACAACCCGGTGGTGGAACCCGTTCCCAGGTTTTGAAAAAGCGACGTGAAATCAAAGAGCCCGCCGCTGCCGGATAATGTGGCCATGTTGCCCTCCCGTAAAAAACCAAATCATTCTAGCAGTTAAACAAAGGCAGTCCTCTCCCCGACACGCACCCGCGAATCCTCTTTTGGCAACTCGCACGGGATACACGGCACGCATGCCCCTCAAAGTCCGTCATGAATAGCTTTCAGACCAGCCAATGTCAATTCATCCCGCTTTCATGACCGGCAAAAACATCGAATGCAACCAATACGCCCCTGCGGTGCGGGGTGCGGCCGCAGCCTGCCTTCACAAACCCGGTCGGATTCCCGAGTAATTTACTGTCACTCGCGCGCAGTAGAAATCGCACATGCATGCATCCATCCCTGCACAAGCGCAAGCATCGACAGCGTGACAAGCAATCATCCCCGATTTTTCGCAACATAACGGAAGTCATACAAACAATTAGAGACGGAACCGCCAGATGGCGATCGATGAATATGCAGGACACGACGCCGAACGACATGGATACAATACGGCATTTTTCGTTCCACCCACAAGCTGTCGATAAAATTCACGACTCCCGACTTCTCGAAACGAAAGACCACTGTCTTACATCTATGCAAGACTTCACGTTTTCCGAACCAATACAGCCTTCATGTCCAGTACGGCCTCGACCATGCCGCGCCTCGTTCGGCTCAAAGACTGTTCGGAGAAAACGTCCGCTCGGTTGATTGCACATTTCGGGTGCTCGCTCCGCAGGCATCCCCTTTCCGCGCGTCCTTTTCCCGTCGCTGCAGGCAGGACGAGCGTATCGGCGCGAACAAGCACGCGCCATACCGGGTCAAGCCACGCCGTGGCCGTGCCGTGGATCGCTTTTCTTGCGGCGCGCGGAAAAGGCAGGCGGAAAACGGAAGCGCCCGCGCCGGAGGGGGCGCGGGCGCGGGATTTCGCCAACGGGAAATTCAGACAATTGTCGCTGTCACGCGAAGGAAACCTGACCGTGACTTGCGCCTAGCCGAACACCTTGATGTCCGCACCGAGCACGCCCACCACGCGGCCGTCGACCGCGATGGGCGTGGAGATGGTCAGGCAGTACTCGCCCGAGGCCTCGGACACGTAGATGGGCGAGATGCAGGTGTCCTGCTTCTCCATGACCGAGGTGAACCAGGGGCGGCGCGACCAGTTCTTGCCGCGCACCGAACCGCCCCGGTTGCCGCCGAAGCCGGCCGGGGCGATGTTCTCGGTCACCTGCACCCCGGCGGCGTCCGTGGCGTAGAGCAGTTCCAGGAAGGCGTTCTCGGCCAGGGCGCGGCGCATGAGTGCCTCCATGCGCCTGGGCTCCATGCCGGCCAGGTCCGGCGCGGCGGCCATGGCCTCGACCACGTCCTGGGCCGTGCCCTGGCCGATGAGCTTGAACACGCCGTTGAGCTTGATGAGTTCCTCGATCTCGCCGCCGAGGTTCTCGATGGTGCCGGCCGAGCGGACCATGCCCTCGGTGGTGCGGGCCGACAGGTCGTGGACCCGGTCCATGGCGGTCTGGATGCGTTCGCTGGCCGCGACTTGCTCGTCCGAGGCCGCGGCGATGGCCCCGACCTGGGCGGCGGCATCGCCGGAAAGCTCCACGATCTGGCTTAGGGCCTCGCGCGACTGCCCGGCCAGTTCCGTGGCGTCGGCCACGGCCACGGCCGCCTGGTCCATGTGCCGGACGTTGTCGAAGGTGCCCTGCTGGATGGCCTGGATGACGCGGGCCACCTCGGCCGTGGCGGTCATGGTCTTCTCGGCGAGCTTTCTCACCTCGTCGGCGACCACGGCGAAGCCGCGCCCGGCCTCGCCGGCCCGAGCCGCCTCGATGGCGGCGTTTAGGGCCAGCAGGTTCGTCTGGTCGGCGATGTCGGAAATGACGGTCATGACCTGGCCGATGGACTCGGCCTGCTTGCCGAGCTCGCCCATGTTGGCCTTGAGCTCGCCGGCGAGCCGGCTCACCCGGCCGATGGCGGCCACGGACGCGTCCACCACCTCGGCCCCGCCGGCGGCGCGCTTTCTGGCCTCCTCAGCGGCGGTGGCCGCTTTTTCGGCGCTTTGGGCCACGGCCACGGTGGATTCGACCATGACGCCCACGGACGCGGCCGTGTCGTCGATGAGGGTCTTTTGCTCCTCGGCCCCCTGGCTGACTTCCCGGGCCTCGTCGCGCAGGTCGGCCGTGGCCTTCTTGATGGAGTCCGCCACCCCTTCCAGGGTTTCGCCGGCGGCGAGCATGCCCAGGCGCCTAGCCTCGTCCTTGCGCCCGGCCCGGCCGGCCTCGCGCGAGGCCTCCTCGGCGGCGGCGGCGTGGGCGGCCACTTCCTCGGCCCGTTCCCGGGCCAGGGCCAGCTGGTTTTCCAGCACCAGCACCATGGCCTCGAGGCTCTCCTTGAGCACGCCGAGCCGGCCGTGGAAACGGCCGTCCTCGGGCAGGCCTGTGGCGTCGCCCTGCCCTACCCGATTGGCGTAGCCGGCCAGCCGTTCCAGGGGGTGCATGAGGTAGCGGTTGAGGATGGCCAGGAACGCCCCGGCCAGGACGATGGCGGCGGCCAGCCCGGCCAGCCACGAGGCCGTGGCCGCCTTTTCGGGCAGGGAAGAAATTTCCCCGGCCAGGGCGGCCAGGTCGGCGCGCAGCTTCCCTTGGTCTCCGGCCCCGCGGTCCGCCTCGACCCGGGCGAGTTCGGCCTTGGCCGATTCCGTCAGGCCGGACAGCCGCCAGGAGGCCGCGCCGTTGGCGATGCACACCGTGAGCAAGAAACCGACGACCGTCGTAAGCGTCAGACGCATCTGCAAAGACATACGCATGGGGTACCTCTTGAAACCATGCGCACAAAATTATCCGGTGCCGGCGGCTTGCGCCGGCTGGGCCGCGTCACAAGAACGCCGCGCAGGTTTGACAGGCTCGTAGCACAAGAAAAGGGCATGTCAACCCTGCAACGAAATTTCCTCCAGGCGGGGCTTGATTCCCAATTTTGGCAATTTTCTCGATCGGCTCAGGACACGCGGTCGCCCGGGGCCACCACGCTCGACGGCCCGAGCAGGGCCATGCCGCCGGCGTGCCTGACCGCCAGGATCATGCCGTGGGAATCGGCCCCGCGCAGCTTGCGGGGCTTGAGATTGGCCACCAGCACCACTTGCTTCCCGACGAGCTCCTCGGGCTTGAAGTGCTCGGCCAAACCGGCCACCACCGGACGGGGGGACGTCTCGCCGATGTCCACGGACACGGCGTAGAGCCTGTCCGCGCCGGGCACGGGCGCGGCCGAGACCACCACGCCCACGCGCAGGTCGAGCTTGGCGAAATCCTCGTACTCCACTTCCGCCGCCGGCTCGGGCTTGGCGGCCGGCTTCTTCTCGGCCTTGGCCGCCTTGGCCGCCTTGGCGGCCTTGGGCGCGGCCGGGGCCGCCTCCTTGGCCGGAATTTCCAGCCGGGGGAAAAGATTGGACGTGGCGGCCACGGTCGTGCCGGCGGGAAGCGGCGCGAAATCGCGGTCCGGACCGCACAGGCAGGCCTTTTGCGGGTCCGCGCCGAGCTGGCGCAAGAGCGTCGCCGCGGCCTCGGGCATGACCGGCAGCAGGCAGACGGCGGCCAGGCGCAGCCCGCCCAGGGCGTGGGCCATGACCGTGGCCAGGCGTGCCGTGCGCCCCTCCTTGGCCAGGGTCCAGGGGGCCATGGCGTCGATGTATTTGTTGAGCCCCCGCACGAGCTCCCACAGCGCCTCCAGGGCCCGCGAGAACTGGGCCGCGCCGAAAAGCTGCACGAAGTTCTCCACGGCCTCGGCGGCCAGCGTGGCCAGGGCGTCGTCGGCCGGGTCGGCCTCCCCTTCCCCGGGCAGGGTCCCGCCGAAATACTTGGCGGTCATGGCCAGGCTGCGGTTGGCCAGGTTGCCGAGGTCGTTGGCCAGGTCGGCGTTGAAGCGGCCGGCGAAGCCCTCTTCCGTGAAGCTGGCGTCCGCGCCGAAGACCATCTCGCGCAGCAGGAAGTAGCGCATGCCCGAGAGCCCGGCCTTGGCCGCGAGCTCCAGCGGCTCGACCACGTTGCCGAGGGACTTGGACATCTTGGTGTCGCGCACCAGCCAGTAGCCGTGGACGTTTAAGTGACGGTAGAGCGGCAGGCCCAGGGAAAGGAGCATGGTAGGCCAGAACACGGCGTGGGGCTTGAGGATGTCCTTGGCCACCAGGTGCTCGGCCACGCCCCACCAGGCGGCGAAGTCCGGCCCGTCGGGCCAGCCCACGGCCGTCAGGTAGTTGATGAGGGCGTCGAACCAGACGTAGGTGACGAAGTTCTCGTCGAAGGGCAGCTCGATGCCCCAGGTCAGGCGCGACTTGGGCCGGGAGATGCAGAGGTCCTCCAGCGCGCCGGATTCGAGCAGGCTCACCACTTCGTTGCGGTATTGGCGGGGCCGGATGAAGTCCGGGTTGGCCTTGATGTGTTCCAGGAGCTGGGCCTGGTACTTGGACATGCGGAAGAAGTAGTTCTTCTCGGCGATGTATTCCGGCTTGACCTTGTGGTCCGGGCACAGGCCGTCCACGAGCTCCTTTTCGGTGAGGAACCGCTCGCAGCCCTTGCAGTAGTGGCCGCCGTACTCGCCGAAGTAGATGTCGCCCTGGTCGTAGACCTGCTGCAGGGCCCGCTGCACGGCCTTGCGGTGGTCCGGGTCGGTGGTGCGGATGAAACGGCTGGGCGTGATGCCGAGCTTGGGCCACAGGGCGCTGAAAAGGCCGCTGATGGCGTCGGCGTATTCCTGGGGCGTCTGGCCGGCGTTTCGGGCCGCCTCGGCGATCTTGTCGCCGTGCTCGTCGGTGCCGGTCAGGAAGTAGACGTCCTCGCCCGAAAGCGCGTGGAAGCGGGCCAGGGCGTCGGCCACGGTGGTGGTATAGGCATGGCCCAGATGGGGCTTGGCGTTGACGTAGTAGATGGGCGTGGTGATGAAGAAACGCTTCACGATCCGGTCTCCGGGTCACGGGAAGAGGGTTTGCCGCCGCCTTGGCGGCCGTCGGGGCGCGGGCCGGGGCGGGGGCCGCCCTGGCGCGGGGCTTGTTCGCCGCCCGGCTGGGGCGGCCTGGAATGCTTGCGGGACGGCCGCCGGGAGCGCCGGGAGCCGCGTCCGGGCTCGCGCTCGGGCCTGGGCTCCTGGGGCTGGTCGGCAGCGGGGCCGGCAGGGGCGGCGTCGGAGGCGGCCGGCTCCTGGGT
>JAEWCY010000065.1 GCA_023390395.1 Pseudomonadota bacterium
CCCCCCCCCCCCCCCCCCCCCCCCCCCCCCCCCCCCGCCGGAGGCATCCCCTCCCCTGCTCCCCCCTTCTCGGCCACGGCCACGGCCCCGCGCCGGCCGAGCTGGCGCAGGAACTCGGCCACGGCCAGCTCGGCCTCGTGCGGGTCCAGGCGGTATCGGCCGGCCAGGGCGGCGGCGATCTCCCCCACCGTGCGCCGGCCGTCGATCAGGCGCCACACGGCCGAGCCCATGGCGTCGAGCTCCACGGTCTTGCGCAGCGCCTTGCCGTCCCACAGGCCAAGCCGCCTGGCCAGCCCGGCCAGGGCCGGGCGCACGGCCACGGGAAGCGACAGGCGCACGAGCCCGGACGGCGACTCGCTCGCGTCCACGTCGCGGCTGACCGTGGGGCAAAGGGCCAGGGCGGCGCGGCGGGAGAGCCCCGGGGCGTCTTTTCGATCGTGTCTCGCCATGTCCTGTCGTACCTCGTTTCACGCGCGGCGAGGGAGCCAGCGACGGTTGGAACAAATTTGTACAACAACTCCCGGCGATCCTCTCTCGCATTCGCCCCCGCCAGTCAACGCGACGGCCGCCCCCCACGGTTCGTGGCCGCCCACGAGCGCCATGTCGGCGCGGACGGGCACCTTTCCCTCCGGTCCGACATGGCGGCCACGCCAACGCGGCAAGCGGAGCCCCCGGCCAAACCCGCCTTGAGGCCGCAGCATCGGCCCGATGCGACGATGCATGCAGACGACGCGCCGCACTGCCTCCCTGGACCGTCCTCATGACGCCAGGCTCCCTGTGACGGTATATTCCTATCCTGACCTCGGGCAAAGCCTGTTCTGAAGAACCACCAGTTCAAACGCACTGCAACTTTGCGTTCCCCCTCAATCATGCTGCATACATTTCAAAAAAGCAATCCAACAGCGTCCGTAGTGCACCGGATAATTACAAAGTTGGAATATGCTCAAAAGAAATTGACATACAAGTTTTGCGTGGACTAGCTACAAAAATGTTTTTTTACAATTTTGTTTTTTTGTAATGTTTTCAAAAACACCCTTTTCTCAAGGATTTTCTGACATGGCCTGCCATTTGCTTACTTCTGCGACAAAAGGGGATGCCTGCATCCTTTCGTAGAAACACGCAGGCGATGTCCCATGCGGCGGGGGGACCATTGGGTCGTGGAGAGAGAATCTTAACCCGGAAAGAGAGGCCAACGATGAAAACGACAGCAGGCACCATCAACAAGTTCGCGCGCCTTCGGGACAGGATGCACGATGCCGAGTGGCGGCGGTACGGCTATCTTCTCCTCGCGGGCAAGGCCGTCGGTCTGGCGCTGCTGTTCGGCATCATCGCCCTCGGCTACATGGTCTACGGCTCCAACGCCGTGGCGGCCGACCCCACCGTCTCGGGCAACGACATCGTCAACCCGCTCAATACCGTCTGGACGCTGTTGGCCGCGTTCCTGGTCTTCGGCATGCAGGTCGGCTTCACCATGCTCGAGGCGGGCTTTTGCCGCTCGCGGGAAACCGTCAACGTCCTCATGGAGTGCATCGTCGACACCTGCCTGTGCGGCCTGCTCTTCTTCGCTTTCGGCTTCGCCTTCATGTTCGGTTCCGGCACCCCCTGGATCGGAACGAACTACTTCTTCCTGCAGGGAACGCCGGCCACCTACGAGTCCACCGGCATCGCCTTCCTGGCCTTCTGGCTCTTCCAGTTCGCCTTCGCCGACACCTGCTCCACCATCACCTCCGGCGCGATGATCGGCCGCACCGGCTTCGTCGGCGACCTGATCTACAGCGTCGGCGTGTCCGGCTTCATCTACCCGATCATCGGCCACTGGGCCTGGGGCCCGGACGGCTTCCTGGCCACCATGGGCACCGAGGGCAACTTCCTCCCCGATCTCGGCATGGGCTTCCACGACTTCGCCGGCTCCACCGTGGTCCACACCATCGGCGGCTTCGTGGCCCTGGCCGGGGCCATCGTCCTCGGCCCGCGCATCGGCCGGAAGTTCAAGCGCGACGGCGGCGGCCCCATGCTGCCCCACGACCTGGTCATGGCCTCGGTCGGCGGCCTCATCCTCTGGTTCGGCTGGTACGGCTTCAACCCCGGCAGCACCCTTTCGGCCATGGACTTCGAGGGCATGGGCCGCGTGGCCGCCAACACGACCCTGGCCGCCTGCGCCGCGGGCTTAAGCGCCATGTTCTTCGCCTATCCCAAGTGCAGCAAGAAGTGGGACATCAGCTTCACGGTCAACGGCTTCCTGGCGGGCCTCGTCGCCATCACCTGCCCCTGCTACTGGGTGTCGCCGGTGGGATCCGTCATCATCGGCCTGGTGGCCGGCGTCATCGTGGTCGTCGGCGTGGACATCCTTGAATGGCTGCGCATCGACGACCCCATCGGCGCGGTGCCGGTCCACGGCTTCAACGGCATCTGGGGCACCCTGTCCCTGGGGCTTTTCGCCTGCGGCCAGTACGGCGCGACCGGCCCCTTCGCCGCCGACAACAGCGCGCCCCTGACCGGCCTGTTCTACGGCGGCGGGACCACGGTGCTGGCCGCCCAGGCCCTCGGCAGCCTGATCGTCACGGTGGCCACCTTTGCCGTCAGCCTCGTCCTCATGTATGCCGTCAACGCCACGGGCCTGCTGCGCGTGTCCAAGGAAGGCGAGCTGCAGGGCCTGGACAACCATGAGCACGGCATCGGCGCCTACCCCGAATACGTGATCAAGCCTTCCGCCATGCCTTCGGGCGAAGCCCACTGATTCGCTGGGGCACATGGCGACGGCGGCAGGGGGAACCTTCCCCGCCCTTGGTGAAAACCGCTACAGGAGAGGGTAACAGCGTGAAAAAGATCGAAGCGATCATCAAGCCCTTCAAGCTGGACGAGGTGCAAAGCGCCCTGGACGCCATCGGCGTCCATGGCATGACCGTGACCGAAGTCAAGGGCTACGGCCGGCAGAAGGGACACATCGAGCAGTACCGCGGCGCGGAATACCGCGTCATCTTCAACGCCAAGACCAAGATCGAACTGGTCGTGTCCGACGCCATGGCCGCTTCCGTGGTGGACATCATCGCCAAGATCGCCAACACGGGAAATCTGGGCGACGGCAAGATCTTCCTGTTCGACGTCGCGGACGCCCTGCGCATCAGAACCGGCGAGCGGGGCGAAGCGGCTCTGTAGAAGCCTCTCGCGTGCCGCGACCAGGCGACGTGAACGACCTACCGCGAAGGCGCGCCCCCGAAAGGGCGCGCCTTCGTGTTTTCGGCACGCCCGGGGAGAGGCCAAAAGGAGTCTCTTAGCGGGAAACGCAGCGCGCCGCCGCCTGGGCCAGCCAGTCGCGGTCCACCGGGGAGGCGGCGGTCAGGGCCGCGCCGAGGAGCTTGTTGACGCCCGGGTCGTGGCGCAGCACGGCCAGCGTCCCCGACCGCCCCAGGCGGCGGGCCAGCACGTCGGCCAGGCCCGTTCCCTGGCGGCGGGCCAGCCACACGGCCGGACAGCCGGCCAGATCGCCCTCCTCCCGGACCACGCCGTCCTGCAGGCCGAAGGTCCGGGCGGCCGCGTCGGCCAGGGATGCTCCGGCCAGGAGCACGTCGGCCGGGGCCAGGCGCACCACGTCCAGCCGTCGGCCCGGGGCGGCGAAATCAAGGGAGAAACGCCCCGGCGCGAAGCCGAAGCCGGCCAGGGCGAAGCCCGGCGGGGCCTCGAAGCGCAGGCCGTAGAGGGCAAAGGCCGGCGGCCCCGGGTCGTAGTGGCGCATCCCGGCCAGGGCGGCGGCCACGGCGGCCTGGCCGGCCGGGTTCGGTCCGCCGGGGCCGCCGTAGGCCTGGAACACGGCGGCCAGGCCGCATTCGGGACAGAAAAGAGCCGCGCCAAGGCCGGTGCGGCCATCCCGGCTCCAGGACAGGGGCCGGCATTCGAAATCGGCCAGGGCGTCACGCCATGAACGCGGCAACTCGCCGCCGGCCTCGGTTCGGACCTTGGGGGCCAAGGCCTTGAGCGCCGCCTCCATGCCTCCGCGACCGGCTCCGGCGCGCCATTTGAGCTCGAAGGCCGGACCGTCGTCATCCTCGAAGAAGAGATGCCCGAGCCCCAGCCGGACCGGACGCCAGTCGGTCGGGACCGGCAGGCGCAGGCCGTTCCAGGCGACGATTTCGGTTTCGCTCATGGAGCCAATGTAGGCGACGGGCGACTCCGGGACAAGCGGCCGCGTCAGGCCCTCGGACCGAACAAAATGACGCCGCTGCCGACCAGGCACAGGGCCACGCCGGCCAGATCGCAACGGTCCGGCGCGCGGCCCTCCACCAGCCACAGCCAGCACAGGGACGCCAAAATGTAGATTCCGCCGTAGGCGGCGAAGATGCGGCCGGCGGCGTCGGCTTCCACCCGGGTCAGCGCCCAGGCGAAGACGACGAGGGAGGCCAGGCCAGGCAAGGTCCACAGGGGGGAGCGCCCCAGGCGCAGCCAGGCGTAAAAGGCGTAACAGCCGCCGATTTCGGTCAGGGCGGCCAGGAGATACCAGCATGTCGCGCGCAGCATGGAGGGCACCATGCGCCAAGACGCCCCCCGTGTCGAGGGGGCCAAGATCAGGGCCGGCCGGGAGCGATTTGACTTGGGTCAAGGCAGGCCCGCCCGGTCCGGGGCAGACTGGGGGCAGGAGGAACGAACCATGACCGAAACGCTTCCCGAAGCCGGCGCGCTTCCCCCAGACATGACCGCCGAGGACGTGGTGGCGGCCATGCGCCAGGTCGGCGGCTACCTGGACATCGCCCCGGACGACGCCTTGGCCCTCTACCGCCTGGCCTACGCCCACGCCGCCGCCCGCCTGGCCCGCGACGTGCCCGTGGCCGACCTCATGACCCGCGAGGTGGTCGTGGTCGCGCCCGGGAACACGGTGCTCGAAGCGGCCCGCCGCATGGCCGCGGCCGGCGTTTCCGGCCTGCCGGCCACGCAGGGCGACGGCGTGGTGGTCGGCGTGCTCTCCACCCGCGACCTGCTGCGCCACGTGGGCCTCTCGCCCGAGGCCGGCCCGGCCGCCCTGCTGGCCCGGCTCCTCGACCCGGACGCCTGCGCCGTTCCCGTGCCGTCGCAGCGGAACGGGCAGGCGGCGGTCGCGGCCGTCATGACCCGGCCGGCGGTGTGCGTCTCGCCCGAAACGACCCGGCTGGAGGCGGCCCGGCTCATGACGGCGCGGGGCATCAACCGCCTGCCCGTGACCGAGGGGGGGAGGCTTTGCGGCATCGTCAGCCGGGGCGACGTGGCCCGGTCCTGCCGCGACGTTCCCGGAGGGTGCGGCCTGTGAGCTGGCTGGCCAAGATGCGCGGCGGCCAGGCCCGCCCGCCCCGGGTCGCGCCGGCGGAAATCCTGTGGTCCTTCGCCGGAGCCATGGCCGGCATCGGCCTTGTGGCCTGGCTGCACGAAAACGTGGTCGGCCCGGCCGGGCTCACCATGCTCATCGGCTCCTTCGGGGCCTCGGCGGTGCTCCTGTACGGCGCGCCCAAAAGCCCCCTGGCCCAACCGCGAAACCTGCTCGGCGGCCATTTCCTGTCCGCCCTTTTCGGCGTCGCCGTGCGCCTGTCGGTCGCCGGCCCGGACTGGCTGGTCTGCGCCCTGGCCGTGGCCGGGGCCATCGCCCTCATGCACGCCACGAGCACCCTGCATCCGCCCGGCGGGGCCACGGCGCTGATCGCCGTCACCGGCGGGGCCAAGATCTTTTCCCTGGGCTTTTTCTACGCCCTGGTCCCGGCCCTTTCCGGCGCGGCCGTCATGCTGGTCGTGGCCCTTTGCGTCAACAACTTGGCCCCGGGGCGGCGTTATCCCGAATACTGGCTTTAAGCCGCGTCGGGGAAACGAAAATTGCGCGTTCGCTCCAGGAAGCGTCGGCAAAGGAACATGGGAGTCTTTCTTTTGTTGACTTTTCCCCAATGCCATTCGATACGTTCGATCAAGTGGCGTCGTCTCTGGACAACAGACAACGTAACAATGGCAACAATCTAGCCATGGAGCAATTATGCAGCGCCTTTCCGTTTTCCTTGCGGCCGCTTTCTTTTTGATGACCGCCGCCGGCCCGGTCCTGGCCGGTTCCGACGACGCGAAATGGGTGGCCAAGTGCATCCAGGACAACAAGGACGCCAAGGTTTCCATTGACGTCATCACCAAGTATTGCACCTGCATGAACAACAAGATGGACGACAACGAGACTCTGTCCATCACGCAGTGGGAAAAGACCCACCAGAAAGAAATGGCCGAATGCGACAAGGAATCCGGCTGGGATAAATAACCGCTTCGCAGTGCCGGGGCGCGACGCCGGGCGCGGGCGTTTCCTTGGGCGAAGCGTCCGCGACGCGCCCGGCGCAGGTCAGACAAAAAGATCGATGGCCGGCGGTTGCGGCGATTGCGCGAGAGCGGCATCCGTCGCGTCTTGCGGCGCGGGAACGGCCGGGGACACGCCAGCGCCCACCGTAGCGGACACGGCGGCGGCTCCGGAAGCCTGCGCCGGAACGGTTTCCTCGCCGGAAGCCGGCGTCGCGGCGGCATCGCCTCCGGCAGCCTGGGACGTGGCGGCATCACCGCCTGCGACCGAAGCCGTAGCGGTTCCCTGCCCGGCGTCGCCGCCTTGGGAGACCGCTTGTCCGGCGTCCCCGTTCCCGGACGCTTCCTGACCGGATTCGCCCTGGGCGGCCTGGCTCTGCGCCTCCTCGGCCTTGCGGTCGATGTCTTCCCGCGTATCCTGAAGATTTTGCGCATTGGATTCCGTGGAATCCTTGAGCGCTTTCGCCTGCGCCATCTTGTCGTCGCCGTACCAGAACGCCGCATCCGTCACGGATTCGGGCAGGATGCTCGCAAGTACGTCCAGCATGCTGCTGGCGTCCATTTGCCTGTCGATGGCATGCGCGTTTTTCGTCGCGGCAAGATACTGCGATTCGTTCTTCCCCGTATGCACGAAATTGCCGGACAGCATATTCGAAGCTGTGGTTTTGCTCGAGGCAAGCAAGACGGCCGACAGACCTGACTCCGATGACTGGACGGCATTTTGCATGGTTGCGGTCGTCGCCTGCTTGCGGTCCTGCTGCAACGAAGAGTACGCATTCAACCCATTGCCGCCGCTCACCGGAAAGTTCGTTGCGCTCACCATGTCGCGTCTCCTTGTCTCTGCAATCGCATCGCCTCTTCTTTTATCGGTTACAATGGCAACAAGTTTAGGCCAGGCTATGGATTTCTCCTTTTTTTGCACTAGTGAACGCAACACCTCGCGGCAAGCGAAAGGCCGACTTCACGATACGCGGCTCCCAAGGAACTTGGCGGAAAGTTCGAGAACCATCTTGAGGTTGTCGCGAAGCACGGTGTAGCGCGCGTCGGGCACGCGCTCGACGATGCGAAAGCCCGCCTTCTCGTAGAGCCGGCGCGAGGCGGGCAGCCCGTCCACGGTCCACAGGAAGACCTTGGCCAGGCCCTGCTCCCGGCACCAGGCCAGGGCCCGGGCCAACAGGGCCTTGCCCACGCCCCGGCCGTGCCAGTCGGGATCGACGATGAAAAAGCGCAGTTGCGCCCCGTCCGGGCCCATGCTGCGGCCGATGACCGCCACCGAGCCCACCAGCCGCTCCCCGGCGTAGGCCCCGAGCATGAGGTCGCGGGCCGGGTCGTAGCCCTCGATGAAGGCGCACATGTCGCGCGTGGCCAGGATCTCGAAGGGCGCGCCCGCTCCCCAGACCCGGGCGTAGTAGCGGCCGTGCAGCTCGCCCACCCGGCCGACGATGCCCGGCTCGTACCCGGGTCGGATGGCCACCGCCTCCCCGGACGCCTTCCCCATATGCGACGCGCATTCGCCTTGCATCACGACATGCCTCCCGAAAAGGGCTCGCCGCCCTGCCACAGGTGCTCGAAGGCCAGCCCCAGCATGGAGGCCACGCCCCGGTTGTGGATGACCACGGCCGTGAAGCGCGGCGGGCCGCCGGCCGGGTCCTGCATGGAGAGCAGCACGCTCTCGTCGTCGAAGATCTGCATCTTGAGCGGCAGCGCGGCCACGACGCGCACGTCCAGGCCCAGGGGCCGCAGCTCGCCGAGAAACCCGGCCAGGCCGGCGTCGGCCAGCACCGGCCCGTCGCAAAGCGCCCGGTAGCGCAGGCCCCGGCCAAGCGGCTGGCGCATGAAGGCCTGGTTCTGCTCCAGGGACAGGATCATGGGCCGGGCGATGGCCGAATCCACGCTGCGCCGGGCCCCCTCGGCCAGGGCCAGGGCCCGGCGGGCGATGCGCGTTCCCCCGGAGAGCACTTCCACATAGGCCAGGGGGTCGGTCTCCCCCCGGCCGGCGGCGTAGACCGGCCCCAGGGCCTCGGCCAGCTTGCGGGCCAGGAACACCCCGGCCTCGGCCTGGCGGGCCAGGACGGCCTCGCGCTCCCGGGCGAGGGCCTCCAGGGCCGCGTCCGGGGCGACGGCGGAAAACGTCCGGGCCTCGCCCTGGCGCGCCAGGCACAGCCCCTTGGCCGCCAGGGAATCCAGCACGTCGTAGACGCGCTGGCGGGGCAGGCCGGCCCGGGCGGCGATGGCCGCCGGGGCCAGCTCCGGGCGCTCCAGCAGGCAGAGGTAGGCCGCCGCCTCGTAACGCGTGAGCCCCAGGGCGATAAGTTCCTGCGGATCGACCATGTGTCACCACCTCAAAGTGGTGTCACAGCTACCACCACTGCTACGTGGTGTCAACATCCTCCCGCGCGCCGCACCCGGAAACTCCTTGCCAGGCCGCCCCCGGGGGCACTATGTCCTGGCAGGCGCGAAGCGCCGGACGACCGTCTTCCCTGCGGCCTTCCCTCCTTCGCCTGGACTTCACGGCACAACAGACGGGTTTCCCATGGATTTCGCTTCTCCGGCCCAGCTTCTGGGCTATCTGGCCTTCGTCATCGGCATCGTGGCCTTCGCCCAGCGCATCGACTGGCGGCTCAAATTCCTGGTGGCCAGCGAGTGCGTGGTCTACACGGCCCACTTCTTCCTGCTCGGCAACAACGCGGCCGCGGTCAGCGCCGCGCTTGCGGCCCTGCGGACCTTCGCCTCGCTCAAAACCCATTCCCCCTGGGTGGCGGGATTTTTCCTGCTGCTCAACCTCGCCCTGGGCGCAGCCGTGGCCGGGTCGTGGACGGCGGCCTTTCCCATCGCGGCCGGGCTCTCCGGCACGGTGGCGGTCTTTTTTCTGCGGGGCATCCCCATGCGGCTGTTGCTTTTCTGCGCCACCTTGTGCTGGCTGGCCAACAACGTGCTGTCGGGCTCCATCGGCGGCACGCTGCTCGAATCGTGCATCGCCGTGGTCAACGGCACGACCATGTGGCGGTTGTGGCGGGCCAGGCGCGCGGGATAGGCGAACGGACGGATCGCGGGAGATGGCCGGCCGGCCCGGACTTGCGGGAAGCCCCGCGCGCCGACGCGGCGGCGGGATCGAGGCCGGCGGAAAAGGAGCGGCCCCGGCGCGCGGTCCTAGAGGACCGGGTCCATGGGCAGGATGAAGAAGAAGTTGTTGCCGAGGCTCGTGGCTTCGTAGCCCTCCACCCCGCCGTGCAGGCGCACCACCTCGCGAATGAAGTACAGACCGTGGCCGGTGCCGTACTCGCCCGAGGCGTTCTCGCCGCGCACGCCCTCCTCGAACAGGTGGGCGGCTGTTTCCGGCGGAATGGGCGGGCCGGAGGTGAAGACGTTGAGCTTGATGCCGTCGCGGCCGGGGCCGAAGAAGTTCTCCTTGCGCTCCCAGCCGAAGGAGATGAACCGCCGCTTGCGGCCGGACGGGTCCGTCACCTCGCGGGTGTACTTGACCGCGTTGGAAAAGAGGTTGGCGTAGACCTGGCTCACCAGCCCGATGTCCACCACCACCTCGATCTCCTGGTCCGGCACGCCGCCGAGCGAAGTGTCGATCTCGATGCCGCGTTCCTCGAAGCGCGGCCGATAGCGCTCAAGCTGCAGGTCGATGACCTGCTTCTTGAAGTTGCAGGCCCGCTTTTCCAGCACGTAGCGCCCTTCCTCGAAATGGGAGCGGCGCAGCAGCGTTTCCAGAAACAGGCTCGTCTGCTCGTAGTGGGTCAGGATCTGGCGGTACTGGTCCATGAGGCCTTCGTGGATGTAGCCCAGGTCGCGCAGGAGTTTGTCCTTGTCCGGGGGCAGGGGCTGGCCCGCGCCGGCCTCGGTCTCGAAGGCCTGCTTGAGCTTCCATTCGAAGAATTTCAGCAGGTCGATCTTGGAGCGCAGCCGCTTGTAGTAGAGCTTGAAATAGATGTTGGGCACGATGACGTTGTGCCCGATGTCCTTGACCAGGCTGCGGATGAACTGGAGGTGCTCCTTGTTCTTGTTGGCCAGGATGCGGTTGTGCAGCTGGAAGCCGAAGCGGTTGGCGTAGCGCTCGAAAAAGAGGCGGTCGTGCTCCGAGAGCCTGTCGGCCGGGTAGATCTCCAGCACGCCGAAGACGTCCTCCCGGGGCGTGAACGGCAGCTGGGAGATGAGCTCGTGGTTGCCCTTGATGGGGATGAGGAACCGCCCCTCGCGCTCCATGGCCTTCTGGGGAAAGGGCAGGTCGGCCAGCTCCCCGGCGTCGGCGTCCAGGCACTGGTAGGCGCAGCGCCGGATGCTGCCGCTCTTGTTGTCCAGGACATAGAGGTTGCAGTCGATGTCGAAGAACATTTTCGGGATGAGCAGGCAGACGGCGTAGAGGTGCTCCAGGGTGGGGAACTCCTGGGCCAAGTCGAAGAAGATGTTGAGCGAGATGCTCTGCAGGGCGGTGAAGTTGTAGGCCTCGTAGTCGTCCATCTTCTGATGGACGCGCCTGGCCACGGATTCGAGGACCTGGCGGTCGAGCAGGGACGGGTCGTCCGAAGCGCCGAGGCGCAAGACCGACAGCGTCTCGACGACGTCCCTGGCGCTTGGCATGCGAGGCCTCCCGGATACGGTTTCCACTTCACCCATACCCGCGATATCGTATGAAGACAATACGCGACGCCCTAGCCGATGCGTATTTCGATGGGCCCGGGGGAGAAGCCCTTGAGCTCGCGCAGCATGCCCCGGATGCCCGAGGCCACGATGCGCTCGACGAAGGGGTTGACGGTCAGCGGCCGGCCGCCCACGGTGACGGACAGGGCGACCTGGGTGGTGGCGCAGTCCCCGGGCGTGGCCCGCCCGGCCAGGATGTCGGCGGCCAGCGCCCCGCAGCCGTCGCGGCCGCAGGCCCCGCAGTCCAGGCCCGGCAGGGTGAAGCCCCGCGCCAGCACCGCCTCGGCCAGGGCGTCGAGGCTCTCGAAATGCGGCAGTCCCGGGGCCCGGACCTCGCCGTAGACGCCAAGGACCAGGCCCGGGTCGGAGAGCTTGTCCGCCTCGGCCGCGTCGCGCAGCACCAGCACCCGGGGGGCCACGGCGTGCTCGCGCCCGCCCTCCATGACCATGACCTCGCCGTCGAGCATGGCGATCATGTCCGAGATCTTGCGCGGATCGTTCCAGAACAGCGCGCTCTCCGTGGCGGCCACGGCGCCCACGGTGCGGCAGTGGGCGAGGAAGCGGTCCGTGTCCGTGTCCTCCTTGTCGATGCCCGGGTTGTGGGTGCACTTGAGCGCGCACGGCGCGACGCCGCGCGCCGCGAAATGGGCGACGAGCGCCTCGCACAGCGTGGTCTTGCCGGATTTCTTGAAGCCGAGAACCTGAACACCTTTCATGACGGCCTCCCTTGGCCTTGATCGTGTTGTGAAACGGACTCCGGGCGCCCATGGCCGTCGACCGAGACCGGCGTGGCCAGCCGCCCTTCGCGCAGCCAGAGCATGTCGTCGCAGATGGCCCGCAGCCAGTCCTGGTCGTGGCCGCTGATGACCAGGGACGTGCCCTGCCCCTCCCTGGCGGCCAGGACCGCCCGGCGCACCAGTTCGGCGCTCTCGCGGTCGAGGTTGGCCGTGGGCTCGTCGAGGAGCAGGACCCTGGGGCGCAGGGCCAGCCTGGCGGCCAGGGCCACCCGCTTGACCTCGCCCCCGGAAAGCTGCCGCCAGGAGCGGCCGGCGAACCGGGCCGGATCGAGCCCGACCTGCGCCAGGGCCGCGTCCACCCGCGCCCGGACGTCCGGGGCGCGGCGCACGGCCAGGCCGTAGCCCACGTTGGCCCGCACCGAGCGCTTGAGCAGGTAGGGTTCCTGGGGAAAATAGGTCGCTTCGCCGCGCAGCTCCCATTCGCGGCCGGCCGTGGGACGGCCCAGGTAGCGCACCTCGCCCGCGGCCGGGGATTCGAGAAAGGCCAAGAGGCGCAAAAGCGTGCTCTTGCCCCCGCCGTTGGGGCCGGCCAGGCCGACGATGGCCCCGGCCGGCAGGACGAGCCGGTCGATGTCGAGCACCGTGCGGCCGGCGTAGCGCTGGGCCACGCCGGAAAGTTCGTAGAGGGCGCTCATGCGGCGGACCTGCCCCGGCAGGCGGCGGCGGCCAGGTTGACGGCGAAGGCGATGACCATGAGCACCATGCCGAGCGCGATGCCGGTGGCGAACTCGCCCTTGCCGGTCTCCAGGGCGATGGCCGTGGTGATGGTGCGGGTGTCCCACTTGATGTTGCCGCCGAGCATCATGGAAATGCCGATCTCGGAGACGATGCGGCCGAAGGCGGCCGTGGCGGCGAGCAGCATGCCGAAACGGGCCTCGGACACGGTGGTCCAGAAGACGTGGCGTGGTTTGGCCCCCAGGGTCAAAAGCGTCGGGCGAAGCCTGGGGTCGAGGGTCTCCACGGCCTGGGCGGTGAGCGCAATGACGATGGGCAGGCCCAGGATGGTGAGCCCCACGGCCATGCCCGGCACGGTAAAAAGAAGCCCCCACTCCCCCAGCGGCCCGCGCCGGGAGATGACGGCGTAGACCACGAGGCCGATGACCACCGTGGGGAAGGACAGGAAGGTCTCGACCACGAGCCTGGCCGCCCGCTTGCCCGGAAAGTCGGCGTAGCCCAGGAGGAAGCCCAGCGGCGCGCCGAGGACCAGGGTGGCGGCCATGGCCTCGAAGGTGACCGCAAGGGTGGTCCACACGGCGGAAAACGTCTCGGGGTCGCCGCGAAGGAGCAGGAGAAGGGCCTGTCGCAGGCCGTCGAGGATGTAGTTCATGACCCCTCGCGAGGGCCTCCGGGGCCGCCGATCCGGCGGGTTCGCGACCCCGGAGGCGCGGGCGCGCCTGTTACTTTTGGGCGGCGTTGGGGGTGAAGAGCTTCTTGCCCTTGAGGGTGAAGTCCCCCACGACCTTCTGGCCCTTCTCCGAGGCCAGCCACTTGCGGAAGGTCTCGGCCGCCTCGAACTTCACGTTCTTGCACTTCTCGGGATTGACGGAAATGACGCTGTACTGGTTGAGCAGCGGCTTGTCGCCCTCGATGAGCACCACCAGGGCGGGCTTGCCCTGGGCCTGATCCTCGTAGGCGATGAACGTGCCCCGGTCGGCCAGGGTGTAGGCTCCGCGCTCGCCGGCCATGGTCATGGTCTGGAGCATGCCCTGGCCGGCCGAGGCGTACCAGGACTCCTTGTCCGGCAGGGGCAGGTTCGCGCCCTTCCACAGGGACTGCTCCATCTTGTGGGTGCCGGAATCGTCGCCGCGGCTGACGAAGGGGGCCTTGGCCGCGGCGATGGCGGCCAGGCCCTCGGCCACGGTCTTGCCCTTGACCTTGGCCGGATCGGCGGCCGGGCCGACGAGCACGAAGTCGTTGTACATGACCTCGGTGCGGTTCACGCCGTTGCCCTCCTCCACGAACTTCTTCTCCGCGCCCGGCGCGTGCACGAGCAGCACGTCCACATCGCAGTTCCTGCCGTGCTCCAGGGCCTTGCCCGTGCCCACGGCCACCCATTTGAGCTCGATGCCCGTATCCTTCTTGAAGGCCTCGGCCAGGACGGGCAGCAGTCCCGTGTCGTCGGTGCTGGTGGTGGTGGCCATCATGAGGGTGACGGGCTCGTTTTTGGCGAGCCCCGGGGCCGCGCAGGCAAGCGTCAGCACGAGGGCGCAGGCGAGGCTTCTCCAGGGGTGGCGGGTCATGTGTTCCTCCTCTGTTTTGTTTGACTTAACATAACGATTACTCTGACATACTTCACATTGCCCCACAAGGCGCGGCCCGGCGTGACCTTCCGGGAAGCCGTCGCAGGGCGTTCGGACGGCGCTGCCGCGTCGCCTTCCGTCCGGGACGCGTTTCCCCTCCGGATTCCCGCCTTTTTTACCGCGGATAAATTTTTCCGCAAACCGTCTAAAGGGATTTTCAAGGCGGACGATAAGAGCCGCGACAGGGTCATGTACCGTCCTTTGCTGCAACTGTTCTGCAACGGCAAAGCCGACACTCAAATCATTGACATTTCTTTCAAGCTCTTCTTCTCAAGAATGAGCTTGCATCATCTTTTTCTCAATTATTCATTTTTTTCAAAAAAAATATCCCTGCATTTTCTTCTAAAGGGTTTCCCAGGAAGGCCGATAGGGGGGCAAGCAGTCACCAAAAGGCGACCGCAAGACACGGATGAAGGCAACGAAGGCATCAACATGTCACCCTTACGGAGCAGGCCGGCGAAAGCCACGGAGAGCATCAACGTCTTACCCCATGCCGCCGGCGAGCTCCTCGCCTTCATGGGCAACTAGCTGGATGCACACACTTTTCAAGGAGGAAAAGCCATGTCGCTCGTTATCAATCACAACATGATGGCCATGAACGCCGCCAGGAACCTGTCCAATTCCTACAGCGCTCTGGGCACATCGACCTCACGCTTGTCTTCGGGCCTGCGCATCAACACCGCCGCCGACGACGCCGCCGGTCTGGCCATTCGCGAACTCATGCGGTCCGACATCGCGTCCATCAACCAGGGCGTGCGCAACGCCAACGACGCCATCTCCATGATCCAGACGGCGGACGGCGCGCTCCAGGTCGTGGACGAAAAGCTCATCCGCATGAAGGAACTGGCCGAACAGGCCGCCACCGG
>JAEWCY010000191.1 GCA_023390395.1 Pseudomonadota bacterium
GCCGCGAGGCGGCCCTTTCCCGGCTGCGCGCCGGCGTGGCCGCCCGCATCGCCGCCGCGCCGCCAAAAGCGTCCCTTGGCCGGCGGCTGGTCGAACGGCTTTTCCCCTTCGCCTCCGGCGATTGGACCCTGCCCGTGCGCGCGCGCCTGGCCGGGCTGGCCACGGCCGGCTGCTGCGCGGTCATGGCCGGGCTGCTGCTTGGCGCGCTGACCACGACCTCGCCCGCGCCGGACGCCCTGCTCACCCTGCTCGAACCCACGCCGCCGAGCCTGCTTGCGGAGTGACGAGGACGACACGATGCTCGAACGACCGAAAAACGGCGGCGGCTGGCGGCGTTTCGCCCTGCCCTGCTCCATTCTCCTCAATCTCTTCCTCGTGGCCGTCATCGGCGGGCATCTCTATTCCCGGTACGCCGACCATCCTCGCGGCAAGACCATGGAGGCGCGCCTGCTGGCCCGGGTCGAAGCCACCCTGCCGCCAAAGGAGGCCGAGGCCTTCAAGACGGTCCTTTCGCGCGACGAGCCCAGATTCAAGGAAGCGCGCAAGCAGCTCGTCGCGGCGCGCGCGCAGCTCTTGCGGGAGATCACCGCCGATCCGTACAGCAAGGAAGGCATGGCGACCGCGCTTCGCGACTGGAAGACGGCCTGGGACGGTTTCGCCGGCGCGTTCGCCGGCACCCTGGTCGAGGCCCTGGCCCAGGTCTCGCCCGAAGGCCGCGCCAAGCTCGTGGCCGAGCACTGGCAGCGCCGGTTCGGCATTCCGGGGCCGTAAAAAAGTTCCCCCCTCCCACGGCAACGCGCCTGTGCGGTCGTCTCGAAAACGACCGGACAGGCGCGTCTTTTTTTGTGGCGAGGCCGCCGTCGGCGGCGCAGCTACGGCCGGGTCACGGGGAGCCTGGCCAGCACGGCCTGGGCCAGGGACTCGTGGACCTTGTCCACGTCCTTGTCCTTGAGGGTCTTTTCCGGATGCCGGTAGGTGATGCGGAAGGTCAGCCGGCGCTCAGTCGCGCCCTCGGGCGTGTAGGCGTCGATGAGGAGCACGTCCTCGAAGATGGGGGCCTTGGCCTCGCGGACGGCGGCAAGCACCGCGCCCACGGTCACGCCCCCGGGCGCGGCCAGGGTGATGTCGCGGCGCACCGGCGGAAAGCCCGGCAGCGGCGTGAACCCCGGCTTCAGGCCGTCCACCAGGACGCGCAGGGCGTCGACGTCCAGTTCCGCCAGCCACAAGGGGCTTCTGGCGTGGAAGGCGTCGGCCGTTTCCGGCGCGACCTGGCCGATGCACCCCAGGCGCTTGCCGCCGCAGGAGACCGTCACCTGCGGGGCCAGCCAGGGCAGCTCGTCAACCCGGGCGTACTCGGCCTCGGGCAGGTGGAAATGGCGCAGCAGGCCCTCGACCAGGCCCTTGACGTCGGCGTAGCCGGCGACCTCGTCCTTGGGCCAGGGCCAGCCCTCGGGATGGCGCGCCCCGTGGAGGACGACGCCGAGGCGGCCGGCCTCCCTGGCCGAGGATTCGGCCTCGGCGTCGGCGGTGAAGATCCGGGCCACTTCGAACAGGCGCAGGTTGGCGTTGCCCTGGGAAATGTTGTGGCGCACCGAGCCGAGCAGCCCCGGGGCCAGCATGGGCCGCATGACGTTCTGGTCCTCGGAGAGCGGATTGGCCACGGACACGCGGCAGGCGGCGTCCAGGCACAAAAGATCCAGGTCGCCGTGGCCGACGAAGCTGTAGTTGACGGCCTCGCGCAGGCCCGCGCCCACGCACCAGGCGCGAAGGCGCGCCCAGAAGGCGAATTCCGTCTCCGGCGCGGCGTCGTCCAGGGACTTGGACACGCGCGGCAGCTTCGGCGCGATGCGGTCCAGGCCGTACACCCGCCCCACTTCCTCGATGAGGTCGGCCTCGCGCTCCAGGTCCAGCCGGTACGGCGGCGGGGTCACGGCGATGGTCCCGGACGGGTCGGTTTCGGTCAGCTGGCAGCCGAGCGCCGTCAGGGTCTTGCGGCAAAATTCCTCGGGCATGTCCTCGCCAAGGAGCAGGGTCGCCCGGGCCGGGCGGAAGCCGATGCCGCGCGGCACGAAGGGCTTGGGCTCGGCGCTGGCCTCGCCGGGCAGGGCCGTGCCGCCGGCGGTTTCGAGCATGAGGGAAACGGCCCGGTGCATGGCGTAGACCGAGCCGACCTGGTCCACACCGCGCTCGAAGCGATAGGAGGCTTCGCTCGGCAGCGACAGGCGGCGGGCGGTCTTGCGGATGGCCCCGGGGCGGAAGATGGCGCATTCGAGGAGCACGTCCACGCTGTCCTGGCCCATCTCGCTGTTGGCCCCGCCCATGACGCCGGCCAGGGCCACCGGCTTCTCGGCGTCGCAGATGAGCAGGTCGCGGGCGGTTAAAAGCCGCTCCTGGCCGTCCAGGGTGACGATCTTCTCCCCCTCGGCCGCGTTTCGCACCTTGACGACGCTGCCGGCGAGCTTGGCCCGGTCGAAGGCGTGCAGGGGCTGGCCCAGCTCGAAGAGCACGTAGTTGGTGGCGTCGACGATGTTGGAAATGGGGCGCTGGCCGACGGCGAGGAGCCGCCAGCGGATGCGGTCCGGCGAGGGGCCGACCTTCACGCCGCTTATGAGCTTGGCCCGGTAGACCGGGCACTGCTCGGGGTCCTCGATGGCGATGGCCATTTGCGTGGCGGCGTCGGGGCCGGATTCCGGATAGGCCGCCTCGGGCAGGGTCAGCGGCAGGTCGAAGGCCATGGCCGTTTCCCTGGCGAGGCCGAGGACGCTCAGGCAGTCGGCCCGATTGGGCGTGATGGAGACGTCGAGGACGCAGGTGTCGAGGCCGAGGGCCTCGGGCAGGGCCTGGCCCACGGCGCAGGTCTCGGGCAGGACCATGATGCCGGCGCTTTTGCCCTCGACCAGGCCCAGCTCGGACTCCGAGCAGATCATGCCTTCGGAGACCTGGCCGCGGATCTTGCTCTTCTTGATGGCGAGCCCGCCCGGGAGCGTCACCCCCACCGTGGCCACGGGCACGAGCTGGCCGGCGGCGACGTTGGCCGCGCCGCACACGATGGGCAGGGGGGCCGGTCCGCCGACGTCCACCGTGCAGCAGGACAGGTGGTCGGAATCGGGATGGGCCTCCCGGGTGACCACCCGGCCGACGACCACGGCCATGATGGCCTCGAAGGGATTTTTGATCTCCTCGATTTCGAGGCCGAGCATGGTGAGCCGGGCGGCCAGCGCCTCGGGCGTGCCGTCGTAGGGCGTGAATTCGCGAAGCCAGGCAAGACTGAGCAGCATGATGACGTGCCTCCGGCGGCCGGGGAGGGAACCCCTTTTTGCAAAAAGGGGTTCCCTC
>JAEWCY010000116.1 GCA_023390395.1 Pseudomonadota bacterium
CAGGGCCTCGAGCGCCACCTTGGCCTTGAACTCCGCTGAAAACTTCCGTCGCTGGGACATTGAAAACCGTCCTCCTCGCTTGAGGACTATAGCTTAGCAGGCTGTCCAATTTTCCGCGACCAGCTCAGATCATGGAGCTGAGGCCAGCGCGGCAACAGGCTGGGAAATAATCCTTGACCTGACTAGACGGCCGGTCTATTATTTGGGGCGTGAAGAAGAACACCGCCCAAAACATCATCGAAGCGGCCGCGCCGCTCATCCACCGCAGGGGCTTCCACCACACCGGCCTCAAGGAAATCGTGGAAGCGGCCGGCGTGCCAAAGGGGTCGTTCTACTTCTATTTCAAATCCAAGGAAGACTTCGGGCTGGCTCTGATCGACCACTACTCCCAGTCGCTCTACGAAGACGCCCCAGCGCTGGGCGACGCTTCCGAAAAACCCGCCCTGGAAAGACTCCGCAAGGCCTTCGAGGCGCATCGCGACATCCGGGTCGGCCAGGGGTGCGAAGGCGGCTGCCCCCTGGGAAACCTCGCCCAGGAAATGAGCGACTTGTCCCCGAGGATGCGGGAACGCCTGCAAAAAAACTTCAACGCCATCGTCGCCAATATCGCCTCCCTGCTCAGGGAAGCCCGGGAACGGGGTGAAGTCCCGGACGACCTTGATATCGACCAGACGGCCGGATTCATTTTCGACGCCTGGGAAGGGGCGCTCTTGCGCATGAAGACCGAAAAAAGCGTGGAGCCGGTGGACCGGTTCCTTCGCGTCGTTTTCGACAAGGTCCTGGCCTAGGGCCTGTTTTTTGGGCCGACACCAAGTCGACTGGTCGACTACAAAAGGGAGATGGATATGAAAGCGCTCGCCATCAATGGAAGCCCCCACAAGACGGGCAACACGGAAATCCTGCTGCGCGAAGTCCTCAAGCCCCTGGACGAGGCCGGGTGGGAGACCGAATGCGTCCACGTCGGCGCAGGAAAGGTCAAAGGCTGCATCGCTTGCTACAAGTGCTTCGAAAGCAGGGATAAACGCTGTGCGGTGACAAACGATGCCCTCAACGGTTGCCTGGAGAAGATCCTGGAGGCGGACGCCGTGATCATAGGCACCCCGACCTATTTTTCAGACGTGACCGCCGAAATAAAAGGCCTGATCGACCGAACCGGGCTGGTCGCCGTGGCCAACGGCGGGCTCCTGTACGGCAAGATCGGCGCGGCCGTGGTGGCCGTGCGGCGCGGCGGAGCCACCCATGCCTTTGACAGCATCAACCACATGTTCATGATCTCCGGCGTCATCGTGCCGGGTTCGTCCTACTGGAACATGGGCTACGGGCTCCACCCCGGCGAGGTGTCCGACGATGCGGAAGCCATGGGCAACATGCGCCACCTGGGCCAAGCCATCGCCTGCGTGGGCAAGGCCATGCAGCCGTATGTCGACGCCTACCCTAAAATGCCCGCGCTTGCCATCGGCTGAGGCCGCCGCAAGCTTCGACGCCCGCTGCCGGTGCGCGCGGATGGCGGCTGGGCAGTGACGTCGCGAACATGTCGGCCCTGCCGCCAAGGATGCCAGGGGGTTGCCGGAAAATCGGGAACCCCTTTCCCTTTTGGAAAAAAGCACCAACGCCCATATTCCGCCGGAGGCGGCGTGTCGGACCCCGCCCGGGCTTCCCCAACGAAGCGCACGGCAAGTCCCCCAAGCGTCCCAGCCCGGCCGGCCGGGGAAACGGACCGAAAACAAGAGGGATGAGGCGCCCCGCACGCGCGGCCGCGATCTCGATGGGAAGGGGTATGGGCAGTCGTATCCACGCGTCTGGGCAATCGCATGCCGATAATTGCCGTTTGATCCGGAAAGTGGACAGGGTACCGTCAAGTAATTCTCGTCGACGAGAAACCCTTGCGACCTGCTTGTTCTCCTGGTAGACGCCAGAATGGGCGACGCTCTTGGAATAGGGCGCTCATTTCCCCCTTTTGCAGACACATCGGCTGCAAATGGACATTGCGACGTGCGGAAGTCATCCCCAAGAACGGACTGGTCTGGAGAACTCCTCGCGGTCGGATTTTGGCCGGAGTGCAGCCAGATTTCATCCAAAACCTTACGAGCACACGATGCGCCAATTCTCCTGGACGGTTTTCCTTGCGGCAATGCTGTTGAGCGCTATGGGCCCTATGAGCTTGGCCCATTCCAGGACCATGACCACGGGTGATTCCGCATATCTGTTTTTCGACGAGGTCAATCCTGTCTCCATAGGGAAGACATTGGAAGACATCGTCAGCAACAAAAGGAAAATTCTGATTTTAAATAGCGATGGGGGGATAGTCGAGTCGGCGATGGCGTTTTATGACATCATTAGACATGGTATGAGAAGAGAGATAACCGTGGTCGGCGTTGGGCAGATTTCGTCTGCCGCCGTGATCCTCTTCTGCGCCGGGAAAAAAAGATTGATTGGGCACAATGCCTACATACTCTTGCACAATATATCGATGCAATACAAAAACACGAAGCCGACGGAACGGAACAAGCAAGAGGACAAGGACAGAATCCTTGTCCTGGAAAATTTATATGCGAAGATTGTTTCGCAAACGACACGCGGGAAGCTTTCCCCCGAGCAAGTGCATCAAATGATGGACAAGAGCACTCTGCTGACAGCGTCCGAGGCGCTCCACATGGGAATCGCCACCGGGTATTTGGAAAGCCCGATATTTTGAAGCCTGGTTTCGCGAAGCCTGCCCTTTCGGCAGTCTGATCCGCAACGCTCCGCAGCCGTTCGCGCGCATTCCGGCCGAATCGTCGGCGGCCTGTCCGTGGCTTCGCCCGGTAGCCCGGCGTCCCCCGGGGCCTGTGCCCGACCTGCGCCGCGACGGCCTCCTCTGGCCTGGGGCGGCCTTTGCCTCCCGGCCGCCGTCTCCGATCGCGATCGCCTTCTCCCTCAGGACGGCGTGTCCAGGCGACGGGCCTGATTCGCCTTTGGGCAATGGCCGAAAAAGCGGACCTTCTCCCCTGGGGGCAAGGAGAAAAGATCCGCTTTGCGCCGGGGCGTCTCCGGCAGGCCGCAGGCGTCGGGCGATCTGCCCGAGAGGCCCTATTTGACCACGATCAGTTCGTACTCCCGGGTCCCCAGGCCGATTTTGGCGGCGTGCTCCAGGCAGGTCCGCCACTCGGACTCCGCCCTGGAGTTGGTGAAATTGTCGTGATGGTCGACGAAATCCGACTTTGCCATGTTGTCGCTGAGCTGGCTGCCCGGAAGCGGTTTGGCCTTGAGGCAGGCGTCCACGCAGGCCTGATCCAGCGCCAGCGGGTCAAAGGAGGCGAACATGCCGATATTGGGCAAAATGGGCGCGTCGTTTTCGCCGTGACAGTCGCAGTTGGGGGAGACATCCACGATCAGCGAGATGTGGAAATGCGGCCGGCCGTCCACAACGGCCTTGGCATATTCCGCCATGCGGCAGTTCAGGGATTTCACCGCCGCGTCGAAGCCGAAGGAAATGGCGTCGAAGTTGCATGATCCCAGGCACCGTCCGCAACCGACGCAGTTGTCCTGGACGACGCGGGTCTTCTTGGTCTCGGGGTTGTATTCCAGGCCGTTGTTGGCGCATTCCTTCAGACAGGTCCGGCAGCCTTTGCACAGCGCCTCATTGATGGACGCCTTGCTGTCGCTGTGCTGCTCCGCCTTGCCCCGGCGAGACCCGCAGCCCATGCCGATGTTCTTGATGGTTCCGCCAAACCCGGTCACCTCGTGCCCCTTGAAGTGGGTCAGGCTGATGAACACGTCCGCATCCATGACGGCGCGCCCGATCTTGGCCTCCTGCACATACTCGCCGCCCTCGACCGGAACGGCGATGTCGTCGGTGCCCTTGAGGCCGTCGCCGATCAGGATCGGGCAGCCCACGGTCAGCGGGGTGAAGCCGTTTTCCCAGGCGCATTCCAGATGCTCCAGGGCGTTTTTTCGGCTGCCCGGATACATGGTGTTGCAGTCGGTCAAAAACGGCCTGCCGCCCAAGCTCTTGACGACATCCGCCACGGCCCGGGAATAGTTGGGGCGCAGGTAGCTGATGTTGCCCAGTTCGCCGAAATGCAGCTTGATGGCCACGAACCGGCCTTTCATATCGATCTGGGCGATCCCGGCCTTCTTGATCATCTTTTTCAATTTGGTCGGCAGGCCGTCGCCGAAGGCCTTGGTGCGAAAATCCGTAAAATACACTTTTGCTTTTTCCATGCCTCGTCACCCTGCTGGTCATTGGGAGGTGTTCGCCCTTTCCCCCTGCCGCGACCACGGGGAAAAGAGCAATTGCCGGATTCGGTCGCCTCAGCCATTCAGGGAACGCCTTCCCACCAGCGCGAGAAGCGCTGCGGCCCGCCGTCGAGCCGGACAGGCTCGCCGATCATCGGTGTGAGCAGGCGAATGCCCTTGTCCCGGCTGGCGGTCGTCACGCGCAGGAACGGCTCGTCCCACGGATGCGTCGAGATGCAGAACCTGCCGACGTGGGCGAGCAGCATGGCCCCGGCGCCCAGGTCCTGCGCGGCGCGCACGGCCTGTTCCGGAGTCATGTGCATGCACGGCCAACGGGGATCGTACTGGCCTCCGTCGAGGGCGACCAGGTCGAACGCCCCGAAGGCGCGCCGGGTTTCGGCGAAGTGGGGACCATAACCCGTATCCCCGCTCAGAAACAACCGGCGGTGCGGCGTCTCGAGCACGAATCCGGTCCACAGGGTCCTGTTCTTGGCGAAAAGGCGGCCCGAGAAATGCCGGGCCGCAACGGCATGCACGGTGGGGCCGTCTTCAGAGGGGAAGGCCGTGCCCCAGTCGGCTTCCAGGAGCTGCTCCTTCGCGTAGCCCCAGCGCTCGAAACATGCCCCCACGCCGAGGGGGCAGACGACGGTCTTCACCTTCCGCCGCAGCGCGGCGACGGTCGGGTAGTCCAGGTGATCCCAGTGGTCGTGCGAAATCAGGAGGATGTCGATCGTCGGCATGTCCGCCGGGGTGTAGAGATCCGTTCCGGGGAAGGTCCTGTTGAGAAAGGAAAACGGCGCGCCGTGGTCGCCCAATACCGGATCCGCCAGGATTCTCTTGCCGGCGAGCTGGATGAAGCATGAGGAATGTCCGAGCCAGACGAACACCTCCGCGTTGCGGTCCAAGGCATCGGGGTTCGCCAGTTCGATCCGGACGGTCGGCAGCGGTGCTGCCGGGCGGAGCCGCTCCCGTCGCCTGAACAGCCCTTTCGCGATGATCTTGAAGGTGCTCTGCCCGTCCGCGAACATCGACGTGGGGAGCCGGTTCTTGAATTCTCCGTCTGCGTAATGGGGGGAGGCCATTATGCGTTCGAGCCGGACGCCTTCCGGGAGCTTTCCGAATTTTGCCTGATTCAGGATGCAGCGGGTGGCCAATGCCAAACAGACGATCGCGAAAAGAAGTGTGAAAAGCATGCTGCGGCCTCGCCCGGCCATCCTTTCTCCGGTGTGTCGTGGAACTGCCGGCCGCATGGAGAACGGCGGCCGGAAGGGCGTACATACGCTTTCGAGCCGAGCGGGGGGAGGTGCGATCCTATTCTTTTTTTGCCTAATTCTCCTGCCCCCTCCCGCACGCGCCTCCCGGGACGCCGACGGGAGGAGCCGGCCGCGAAACCGGGCGGGCGCGCCCGCTTTTTCGGCGTTCGGCCACGGGCCAAAAAAAGGGGCCGCCGATCCTTCGGCGACCCCTTGGCTTCCATGGCGGCGACGCTGTGGAAAGCCTCTACCTTTTCCAATGCCCGCCAGGCGGCATGGTTTTCAAGGCCGTATTCCCTTGTCGTCTTTCGTCGACGCCCCTGGGGAGGCTGCGGTCGACGGACGTCGCACGACGACGACCCGGGGCGCGCCCGGCAACGGCCGCGCGCTCGCCTGCCCGCGTGGTCGCGGCAAGGGCCTCGGTTTTCCTTTGCCCCCCGGCATGGCCGGGCTCAGAACTTGTAGCTCAGCCCAAGGGCCAGCAGCCAGGTGTTGTTGCCGTTGCTTTCGGCCTGGCTGACCAGGCGGTGGCCCCAGACGCTCTCCTGGAATTGGCCGTGGGCCCAGCCCGTCTGCAGGATCAGGGCCAGGTTTTCGTAAAGGTCGTACTTCGTGTCCAGGTTGAGGCCCGTGAGGGAGTCGTTCTGGGACAGGTCGTGGCCCATGGTCATGTAGGACGCGTTCAGCAGCCGGGCCGCGCGGATGGCCCGGGGGCTGTTGTTGCCGTGGACGTAGGCGAAGGTCAGGCGGTTGGACAGCTTCTCGACGAAGGAAATGTTGGCCAGGGAAAAGGCCATGCCGTAGATGCCGACCGGCGTGGTGTAGGTCGTCGTGTCGCGGGGGAGGTCCTGTCCGCTTTCAAACAGGAAGCTCCTGCCGGGGCCCCACTGGGAGCGCATGTACGGCATGCGCTCGGAGCCGTTGCGGGTGGAATTGTCCTCGCCGGTGGACCAGAAGGCGTACAACTCCGGAGTCGCCACGTTCCATCCCGTGTACTTCATGGCGAAATCCACCATCCAGCCGTGCCGCTTGGCCGCGCTGGAGTCGTTCATGGCCCCTTCGCCGTAGATGACGTCGGCGTAGAAGCGGATGGGGTCGAGGGCGGAGACGTCGAAGCTGCCTCCGGCCCAGACATAGGGATTCTGGGCGTTCTTCCACCGCCCCAGGCCGCTGGAGGCGTTCATGTTGGCCACGCTCGCCGCCGAGAACAGGGCGTTGTCGAAGGAGTTGCCTATTTCGGAGACGTCGGCGGTGTTCTTGAACGTGTAGTTGGCGCTGCGGCCGGCCACGGCGACCACGCCCCAGGGCGTGGCCTTCATGCCTTCCACGGTGATGGGCAGGGCCAGGAAATAGGCGTCGAGTTCGTCGCCCTGCTGGGTGGTGGTGGTGTCGAAGGTCCTGTTGGTGTCGAAGAGGCGACCAAAGCCGGTCAACACCGAAAAGGCGTCCGGGATGATCGGCGCGTTGACCGTCAAGGCGGCCACCGTGTCGGAGTACAGGACGCTGCCGTTGAAGATGGCCGCCTGGGGCAGGTCCAGCACCTGCAGGCCCGCGGTCACTTCCACCTTGGTGTCCGGCACCCGGAACTGGAGGTAGGCGAGGTCGACCAGGACTTCCGCCGCCGGGTTGGCGGCCGTGTAGGTGCCCTGGCCCCAGGTGTTGATGACGCGCAGCCCGAGGCGGAAGTACACCGCCTTGCTCGCTTCGAAATCCGCCCGCAAACGGAAACGTTCCCAGACCTCGAAGGTATCTTCGGTCTTCGTCCCTGTCTTGTTCCAGCCCGTGTAGTTATGGTTTACATAAAAATTGCCCATGATGAAAGAGTCGCCGCGCATCTTTACCAAGGTTTCAGCCCGGGCTTGCAGAGCGAATCCCAAAGACAACACGATGGCCATGATGCAACACAAACGCCTTTTCATTCGTTACTCCCTCCGACTTGTTTGCTGGTCCATGTAGATACGAAGCCGCAACAGCCGTCGCCTCCTTGACGCCTTCCGGCGTTGTCCGCCGTCATGGCGCCTCAACGTCCCCCCCTCCCCCCGAAGCGCCTGCACGACGCCATGGCGCGACGTCGCTGGCCAGCTTTGGGGAAGGAACGTTCCTGGCAATTTTTTGAAGGAGTTACGGAGAAACGACAGACGAGGACAACTCGTAAAAATACGAGGTTGTCCGGCTATTTTTTCGAGTCGCCCCGGCCGGGGGTGTCCGACGTCGCCGCGAAGCCCCTGGCGAGCGCAACTCCGCCGTGTCGTCGCGGGGGCAAGGCGCGGCCGCGCGGCGGCGAGAGATCGCGGACGCCGGACGGTTGCCTGAAGCGACGGCCAAAGGAAGCCGTTTTCCGGAAACCGCCCCGCGAAGCGGCGGACGCCGAAGCCCCCGCCTCCCCGAAGGCCAGGAATCCCCTGTCCGTCCGGTTTCCCCGGGAAGCCGGCCCGGAAAACAAAGGCTCGAAACCTCGTAATTTTACGAGTTGTTGCGCCGAAGCCTTTCTTATTAGCTGTGACAAACGAAAACGGGGCGTCGGGCCGCAGGCGAGAAGCCGCCTGCCTTGACGTCTCTATAGCCTGGCGGCCGCATTGTCCCATGTTGTGGGGCGGTTGCAAAGGAGATTGGCATGGCGGACAAGAAAATCAAGAATGTCGTCTTCATCATGCTCGACACATTGCAGCACAATTATTTGGGTTGCTACGGAAACAAGACGGTGAAGACGCCCAACCTCGACCGTTTTGCGCGCAACGGCTTTCTCTTCGAGAACGCCTACAGCGAGGGCCTGCCCACCGTTCCCGTGCGCCGGGCCCTGATGACCGGCCGCTTCACCCTGCCTTTCGGCGGTTGGCAGCCCCTGTCCCACGACGACACGACGCTCACCGACATCCTGTGGGGCCGCAAGGTGCAGACCGCTCTGGTCTACGACACCCCGCCCATGCGCCTGCCCAAGTACGGCTACTCCCGGGGCTTCGACTACGTGAAGTTCTGCCCCGGCCACGAGCTCGACCACACCACCTACGCCGACGAGCCCCTCGATCCGGGCCTGCGCCCCATCGACTACACCTCGACGACCATGGTCTACGACGCAAAGGGCGAGCTGATCGACGACGCGAGCAAGGCCCTGCTCGAGGAAATCGAGTGCTTTCTCAAGTTTCGGCAGCAGTGGCGCAGCGAGGACGACAACTACGTGAGCGTCGTGGCCCGCGAGGCCGACCGCTGGCTGCGCGACATCCGCATCAAGACCCGTCCCTTCATGCTCTGGATCGATTCCTTCGATCCCCACGAACCCTGGGATCCGCCGTCGGTCTGGACCAAGGAGCCCTGCCCCTACGACCCCGAGTGGCAGGGCAACCCGCTGCTGCTCGCGCCCTGGACCCCCGTCGAGGGCCGCATCACCGACGAGGAGTGCGCCCACATCCGCGCCCTGTACGCCGAGAACATCGAGCTCGTGGACAGGCGGATCGGCAAGCTCCTCGACTCCATCCGCGAGCAGGGCCTGTGGGACGAGACCATGGTCATCATCACCAGCGACCACGGCCAGCCCATGGGCAAGGGCGAGCACGGCCACGGCATCATGCGCAAGTGCCGGCCCTGGCCCTACGAGGAGCTCGTGCACGTGCCGCTTCTCATGCACGTCCCCGGCCTCGAGGGCGGCAAGCGCCTCAAGGGCTTCGTCCAGA
>JAEWCY010000144.1 GCA_023390395.1 Pseudomonadota bacterium
ACCCCCCTTTTTTCAAAAAGGGGGGTTCCTCCCCACACCCCTCCTCCCCTTCCACAAAGGAGCGGCCGTGTATTACGATGCAGCGGAAGGGCTTTCGAGGCCGGAAATCGAGCGGTTGCAGCTTGAGCGCCTGAAAAAGACGCTCAAGCAGGCGGTGAAATCGCCGTTTTACGCCAAGCGCTTCAAGGAGTGCGGCGTCGATCCCGAGGGCCTGACCAGCCTCGACGACGTGAAGCGCCTGCCATTGACCACCAAGCAGGACCTGCGCGACAGCTACCCGGACAAGCTCCTGGCCATGCCCCAAAGCGAGATGGTGCGCATGCACGTCTCCTCGGGCACCACCGGCACGCCCACGGTCATCTACCACACCAAAAACGACCTGGACTGGTGGGCCTCGCTCATGGCCCGCTGCATGCATATGGTCGGGCTGCGAAAAACCGACGTCTTCCAGAACATGTCCGGCTATGGCCTTTTCACCGGGGGGCTGGGCATCCACTGCGGCGCGGAGAAACTCGGCTGCCTGACCATCCCGGCCGGCGCGGGCAACAGCCACCGTCAGATCAAGCTCCTCATGGACTTCAAGGTCACGGGCATCCATATCATTCCGTCCTACGCCCTGTACCTGTCCACGGTCTTCGCCGAGATGGGCGTCGATCCGCGCACGCTTCCCGTGCGCGTCGCCCTGGTCGGGGCCGAGCCCTACACCGAGGAGACGCGCCGCCGCCTGGAGGCCCTTTACGACATGAAGTGCTACAACTCCTACGGCCTGTCCGAGATGAACGGGCCGGGCGTGGCCTTCGAGTGCCAGGAGCAGCACGGCATGCACGTTTGGGAGGACGCCTACCTGGCCGAGATCGTGGACCCGGCCACGGGCGAGCCCGTGCCGGACGGCGAGCTCGGCGAACTGGTCATGACGAGCCTCGGGCGCGAGGGCATGCCCATCGTCCGCTACCGCACCCGCGACATGACGCGCTTCCTGCCCGGGCCCTGCCCCTGCGGCCGCGAGCATCGCCGCATCGACCGCCTGCACGGGCGCTGCGACGACATGATGATCGTCAAGGGGGTGAACATCTTCCCCATGCAGATCGAGCGCATCCTCATGGCCATGCCCGAGGTGGGCCAGAACTACCTGATCGTGCTCGAACGCGACGGCTTCATCGACAACCTCCGGGTCAAGGTGGAGATCCGCGACGAGTATTTCGTGGAGGACATGCGGCAGCTGGGCGCCCTGCAAAAGCGCATCGTGTCGCGGCTTCGCGACGAGATCCTGGTCACGCCCAAGGTGGAGCTGGTGGAGCGCAACTCCCTGCCCAAGTCCGAGGGCAAGGCCACGCGCGTCGTCGACAACCGGGAGAAGGGCGCGTGACCATCGCCCTGGTCGTCCTTTTCCTGCTGCTCCTGCTCGGCTGCCTGACGCTGCACGTCCTGGGCCTGCCGGCCAACTGGCTGCTCCTCGGCCTGGTGGCCCTGTGGGACTATTTCCATCCCGCGCCGCACCTGGGCTTCGCCTTTTACGCCATGCTGGTGTGCGTGGGCCTGGCCGGCGAGGCGGTGGAGCTCTTCGCCCAGGTCTTCGGGGCGAAAAAATACGGGGCCACGGGCAAGGGCAACCTGGGCGGATTTCTGGGGGCCTTTGCCGGGGCGCTTCTCGGCGCGCCCTTTCTGCTTGGCGTGGGGGCCCTGTTCGGGGCCGTTGCCGGCGCGTTTGTCGGCTGTTATGTCTTCGAGCGCGCCCACGGGCGCGCCGGGGCCGAGGCCCGCCGGGCGGCCATGGGGGCCATGTACGGCAAGGTCTTCGGGATGACGGCCAAGGTGGCCTGCGGCGTCGTCATGTGGGTGGCCACGGCCAGGGCCTTGTGGCCGGCCTAAGAGAAAAGGAAGCGGCATGATCACGGTCAGCGATTTCCCGGCCTACCGGGGCAAGATGGAGTATGTCTGCCTGGGCTGCCAGGCCCGGTTCGACATCCGGGAACTCTACTACACCTGTCCGCACTGCGGGGGCGTGTTCATCCTGGAGGACACGACCTTCGACAGCCTGCTCGAATACCCGGCCAGCTACTGGCAGTCGCTTTTCGACAAGCGGGCCGCCACGCGCGCGACCGCCCTTCGCGGCGTGCTGCGCTACTACGAGCTTATGGCCCCGGTCATGGACGAGGGTGACATCGTCTACTTAGGCGAGGGCCACACCCCGCTCGTGGCCGCCAACGAGGCCCTGACCGAGGCCGTGGGCGCGCCCTTCTACTACAAAAACGACGGCCAGAACCCCAGCGCCTCCTTCAAGGACCGGGGCATGGCCTGCGCCTTCAGCTATTTGAAGCACCTCGTTCGTGTCAACGACTGGGATTCGGTGCTGACCGTGTGCGCCTCCACGGGCGACACCTCGGCCTCGGCCGCGCTCTACGCCGCCTACGTGGGCGGGCCCATCAAGTCCGTGGTCATCCTGCCCAAGGGCAAGGTCACGCCGCAGCAGTTGGCCCAGCCGCTCGGCAGCGGGGCCACGGTCATCGAGGTGCCGGGCGTCTTCGACGACTGCATGAAGGTGGTGGAGCACCTGGCCGACAATTACCGGGTGGCGCTGCTCAATTCCAAAAACGCCTGGCGCATCCTGGGCCAGGAATCCTACGCCTTTGAGGTGGCCCAGTGGTTCGGCTGGGACACCTACCGCAAGTGCGTGTTCGTGCCCATCGGCAACGCCGGCAACGTGACGGCCATCATGAGCGGCTTCCTGAAGCTCAAAAAACTCGGCGTCATCCGCTCCCTGCCGCGCATCTTCGGCGTCCAGTCCCACCACGCCGACCCGGTCTGGCGCTACTACGACGAGGCCGACCCGACCAAGCGGCATTACGAGCCCGTGGCCGTGACGCCCTCCGTGGCCCAGGCGGCCATGATCGGCAACCCGGTGTCTTTCCCGCGCGTGGCCCATTTCGTGGAACTCTACGAAAAGATCGGCGGTCCGGGCAGCTTCCAGGTGATCCAGGTGACCGAGCAGGCCATCATCGAGGGCATGCTCACGGCCAACCGCCACGGCCACATCAGCTGCACCCAGGGCGGCGAATGTCTGGCCGGGCTCATCAAGGCCCGGGAACTCGGCCTGGTCGAGCCCTCGGAGGTGTCCATCCTCGACGCCACGGCCCACCACCTGAAGTTCATCGGCTTCCAGGAGATGTATTACGAAGGGAGCTTCCCGGCGGCCTACGGCATCACCCCCGACGCCAGGTTCGTCAACCGGCCGCGAGGCATCCTCACCGACGCGGACAAGGCGGCCCTTTCCCCCGAAGACTACACGGCCAAGGCCGCGGCGGCCATCGTCGAGGCCCTGGGGCTTTCGCGCAAGTAGCGATCTTTTGCGACCAAACAAACGCCGGCGCGGGAAGGGCCTTCCCGCGCCGGCGTCGTTTTTGGCCGTGCCGGCGGGTTGGAAAAACAAGTCCCGCCGGGGACCCTTCGGCTGGTGTTGATGCCTCGGGGCGGCCGGCGGGGCCGGGGGAAAAGAATCGGCGCGGGTCTCCTCCCTGAAGGAGGGCAGGGTGTCGGGCGGAGGCCCTCGCCGATGAACGGGCGCGGGAGGGGTCAGATCCCACGATCCCTGGATTGACGTTAGGCGGCTTCCTCCGCGCAGGCGCCCAGTTCCTGGCGCACGACGTCCATGGGCACGACCATGGGTTCGCGGAAGGAAAATCCCTGGCTTTCGCCCCAGGTGGCGGTGTCGGCCGGACGGCCGTCGTAGAGCACGTCCTCGAGGACCAGGTAGTCGGCCTCGCCGAGGATGCGGTCCCAGCGCTGCACCAGGAACCGGAAGCGCCCGGCGTCGCAGGCGGTCACGTTGCGCCAGATCCAGGTCCGGGAGCAGACCTCGTCGTCGTAGCCGAGCAGGCAGACGCTCTCCTCGGGGCGCGTGAGCAGCTCCCGCTGGGTGAGTTCGACGGCGGCCGTGGCCACGTGTCCGGGGTCGAGGTCCATGGAGCCGTTGTCGCAGGCAGCCACGATGGCGGAATCCCGGGTCAGGCGCATGCCGCAGGTGTTGTTGCCGTTGGCCCGCCACCATTCCAGGGAGTTGGTCTTGTAGAGGTTCTCGCCGAGCCGGCAGACGCGGGCGGCGTTCTCGTCGTCCACCGGATGCAGGGCCAGGTCGCAGCAGAGGCCGGTGATGGTAAGGGTCAGGTCCATATCGTTTCTCCTTGGAGTGCGGGGCATTTTTATTGAGAAAAAAAGCACTTTTCATGCCGATTTTAAAAATGTATGATTTCAATATGTTGCTGTTTTTGATTTCTTTTCAATGTGTGGTAAGGACGATTTTTGCGTCCGCCTGGGCGATTCCCGCTCCCTTCGAAGGCGCGGGCGGCGGCGGACGACGCTGTTTTTGGAGCTTGCATGAAGCGACCCCTTGATGTGTTTCCCGGGGACGACGCCAGCGCCTTTGCCCTGGAAAACGTGGCCGACGCCGTGTTCGCCGTGGATCGCGACTTCATCGTGCGCTACTGCAACCTGGCCGCCGGGGAGATCGCCCGCATGGACCCGGCCGAGGCCGTGGGGCGCACCTGCCGGGAGGTGTTCGGGGTCTCCAACTGCCGCACGGTCTGCGTGCTGCGCCAGTCCATGGAGGAGGCCAGGCCCATCGCCAACCGCATCGTGACGCTTAAGCGCAACGGCTGCCCGGACGTGCCGGTGTGCGTGAGCGTCGCGCCCATCTGGGCCACGGGCGGCACGGTCATCGGTGGGGTGCAGGTGTTCCGCGACCTGTCCGGCGGGGGATTCGTCAGCCGCCTGGCCGGGTTGCAGCCGCTCGACGACTTCGGCACCCGCGATCCGCACCTGTCCGAGATCGTGCGCATGCTGCCGCAGATCGCCCAGAGCGACTCCACCGTGCTGCTGCTCGGCGAATCCGGCACGGGCAAGGAGGTCTTCGCCCGGGTCATCCACAAGCTCTCCCAACGCAGCGCCGGCCCCTTCGTGGCCGTCAACTGCGGGGCGCTGCCCGAGCAACTCATGGAGTCCGAGCTTTTCGGCTACAAGTCCGGGGCCTTCACCGACGCGCGCAAGGACAAGCCGGGCCGGTTCGCCCTGGCCGATTCCGGCACGCTGCTCCTCGACGAGATCGGCGATCTGCCCTACGCCATGCAGGCCAAGATCCTGCGCGCCCTGCAGGAACGTTCCTACGAGCCGCTCGGCGGCGTGGAGACCGTGCCGGCCGACGTGCGCGTCATCGCCGCCACCAACCGCGACCTCGGCCGCATGGTGTCCGACGGCCAGTTCCGCCAGGACCTCTACTACCGGCTGTCCGTGGTGGTGGTGCGCATCCCGCCGCTGCGCGAACGGCGGGGCGACGTGCCGCTGCTCGTCGAGCGCGTGCTCGGCCGCTGCCGCATGGCCATTTCCAAGAACATCGAATCCGTCAGCCCCGAGGCTATGGCCCGGCTCATGGCCCACGACTATCCTGGCAACATCCGGGAACTCGAGAACATCATCGAATACGCGGCCATCCTCTGCCAGGGCCGGGTCATCGAACCCTGCCACCTGCCCGAGCATCTGCGCGGCGACGACTGCGACTGCGGCCCCAAGCTCGGCCGCACCATGGCCGAGATCCGTTACCAGGCCGCCCAGGAGGCCGTGGATCGTCATGGCGGCAACCGCAACGCCGCCTGTCGCGAGCTGGGCATTTCCAAGGACACCCTGCGCCGTATCCTGGGACGATGCGACAAGGACGCATAATGCGTCTGTGAAATCTTCTATTGGACGCATAATACGTCTGACACGCTCCTTCCCTTTCCACTCGAGGGGGTCCGGGGGGAATCATTCCCCCCGGCGGGGCCCGGGGCGGCGCCCCGGTCTTTCTCTTCACAAGGACGCGCCATGGCCAAGGACAAGCAACGGGCGGACCAGCTCGTTTTCGAACAGGGACTGGCGGACACGCGGGAGCGGGCCAAGCGGCTGATCATGGCTGGGCTGGTGCGCGTGGTCGCGGATGGCCGGGAGACGGCCGTGGACAAGCCCGGGCGGATGTTTCCGGCGGGCACGGTCTTTTCCCTGGAGGCGGGGGAGCGCTACGTCAGCCGGGGCGGCGGCAAGCTCGAAACGGCTCTGGAGGCCTTCTCCCTGGATGTCTCGGGCCTGGTCGCCCTGGATGCCGGCGCGTCCACGGGCGGGTTCACGGACTGCCTGCTCCAGCACGGCGCGGCGAGGGTCTACGCCGTGGACGTGGGCACGGCGCAGTTGCACGAGAAGCTCAAGGCCGACCCGCGCGTGGTCTCCATGGAACACGTCAACCTGCGTCACGCTTCGCCGGACTTGCTGCCCGAGCCCGTGGACGTGGTGGTGGCCGACCTGTCGTTTATTTCGCTGACCAAGGTGCTGCCGGCGCTGGCCCCTTTGCTGAAGCCCGGCGGGCTCGTCGTGGCGCTGGTCAAGCCGCAGTTCGAGCTGACGCCCGAGAAGGTGGGCAAGGGCGGCGTTGTGCGCGAGGAGGCGTATCGCCAGGAAGCCGTGGACAAGGTGACGGCCTTCGCCCGCGAGGAACTGGGGCTCTTGCCCATCGGCGTCGTACCGTCCAAGGTCAAGGGGCCCAAGGGGAATCAGGAGTATCTGGCGGCGTTTCGTCTGGCCGGGGATAAGGCTGAAGCCTGTTGACCTATGGCGCGAGAGGTATTATCTGAGAGTTTATGATTCTGGATTTCGCGTGCAGGGACACCCAGGCCCTTGCCCTGGAAGGCCGGCCGATTCCGTGGCTGCCCGCGAATCTTCAGCGAGTCGCCCAGCGCAAGCTCTGGCAGCTCAACGCCGTGGAGCGGTTGCAGGACATGGGCATCCCGCCGGGAAACAGGCTGGAAAAGCTGTCCGGCGACCGAAAAGGCGTGTTCAGCGTCCGCATCAACGACCAGTACCGGATCTGCTTCGTCTGGAAAGAGGGTAATGCGCATCAGGTCGCCATCGTCGATTACCATGAATGATGCCGCCGATCGCCGCCCACATCCCGGAGTTGGAAAGATGCCGCAAGGAGCGTCCTTGAACAGCAATGAGAAATTGCCTCCCCTGCATCCCGGCGAAATCCTCCTGGAGGACTTCATGAAGCCGTTGGGAATCTCGCAAAACGCCCTGGCGCGGGGGCTTGGCGTGCCGCCCGTGACCGTCAACAAGATCGTGCACGGCAGGCGGGCCATCACCACCGAAACGGCCTTCCGGCTGGCGCGGTTTTTCGGGAACACGCCGGGATTCTGGCTCAATCTGCAACGCGACCACGACATCGAAAAGGCCGAAGCGCTGCATCTGCCCGAGCGCATCGCCGACGAGGTGCGGCCGTTTGCGCGGGACGAGGGCCCAAGCGCCGCGCTCTAGCCAGTCGCGCCGCGCAGGCGGGCGATTTCCTCGGACGGCGGCGCGCCGAAGAGCCGCTTGTACTCCCGCGAGAACTGGGAGGGGCTGGCGTAGCCCACGCGCCGGGCGGCTTCGGCCGCCGTGGCTCCGGGCTCGGCCAGCAGGGCGCGCGCCTTGTGCAGCCGCACGGCCTTCACGTATTGCAGCGGGGTCGTGGCCGTGACCGCCCGGAAGGCGTGGTGGAAGGTCGAGAGCCCCATGTGGGCCTCGCGGGCGAGCGATTCGACGTCCAGTTCGTCCCTGAAATCCGCGTGGATGCGCTTAAGCGCCCGGGAGACCGCCCGCAGCCGGCCGCTTTGCGCCGCCAGGGCCCGAAGCGTCGGCCCCTGCCCGCTACGCAGCACCCGAAAGACGATCTCGCGCACGATGCCCGGCCCCAGGATGCGGGCCTCGTCCGGCGCGCCCAGGCACTCGGCCAGCCGCGCCGCCGCGTCGGCGAGATGCCGCGTCATGGGCATGGCCCGCAGGCCCACGGCGTCGGCCGCCTCGGAGGGAGTCGCGGCCGCTTCCCCGGGCGCGTCGTCCATCTCCAGCAGCAGTTCCCCGAGCACGGCCGGGTCCACCCGCACCGAGAGCCCGTAAAGCGGCGCGTCGGCCGTGGCGAAGGTCTCGCAGGCAAAGGCCAGGGGCACCGCCACCACCCAGCAGCACCCCGGGTCCAGGCTGTGGACCGCGCCGCCGACCACGGCCCGTTTGCGCCCCGTGGCCAGGATGACCACGGATGGCTCGTAGAGCGCCGGGGCCAGCGGATAGTGGCCCACGGCCCTGGCGTAGCGCACGCCGGGCAGGGGGGAATCGGAAAACCCGTCCTGCCTGGCCTGGGCGGCGAGAAGCCCGGCCAGGCGCTCGCGGGATGTTTCGATCGATGGCGTCATTCGTACCGCTCCCTGGGGCCAGATTGCCGCAAAACGGCATTTCGCGCAGCTGAAAATGCGAAATTTCGCAGGATCAGGCAAGCCGGCGACAGAAACCCGCCTTGGTGCCGCCGCCGGCACGGGATAGGACGTTGGCGTGGCGGAGCGTGCCTCCGTCCCAAAAACGACGACAAGGAGACGCGATCATGAGCATGGGCGTCAAGGAAGCCATCGCCGCGCGCCACAGCGTGCGCGCCTTCGCCAAGGAACCGCTGACCAAAGACGAGATCCACGAACTGCTGGAGGCGGCCAGAAACGCGCCGTCGAGCCTCAATTCCCAGCCCTGGCGCTTCAAGGTGGTGACGAACCCGGCGGACATCGCCTGGTTCGGTACGAGCGAGGCCTCGCGCAGGCAGGGCTGGCTTTCCGGCGCGGCGGCCATCTTCATCTGCTGCGCGGACCTCGCCCATTACGTGAAGGATTCGCAGTCCGCGGCCTTTTTCTACCGCGACGGCAAGATCATCACGGGTGAGCCCATGGACGGCATCGACGCCTACGTGGCGCGCGAGGCGGCGGCGGTCGAGCAGGCCAAGTTCGGGGCCTGCGCCATGAACACGGCTCTGGCCGAGGCCTTCATGATGCTGCGCGCCGTGGAGATGGGCCTTGGCGCCTGCTGGGTGGGCATGTTCGACGAGGCCAACATCAAGGCCCGCTTCGCCCTTCCCGAGGGCATGCGCATCGTCAACATCCTGGCCGTGGGCCGCCCCGACGAGCCGGAAGTCTATCCCCGCAAGCGCAAGAGCATCGAAGAGATCGTCCTCCGGTAGTGCATATTGCCGATCCAGGCGTCGACGTGTGGAGAGCGGCGTCAAGACAGCCAGGATGTTGTGCAGTGGATACGCACTGATGCAAACGGGCTGTCGGTTGCATACATGATGCAGTCGACAGCCCGTATATTAGGATGTATTTAAATGAAGGTGTCTTCGGGCGAAGAGGATTTTGTATTCAATATATTTGGATAATTCCTTTGAGTAACTTGTCGGAAGTCTCCCTGATTCTTTCCCATTCAACCCTGTTGCTCCTTCCTGGCACTGTCGTTGAAAATCGGGTGAGGAGCTTTTTGAAGAGCAGAATTTTGTCACTGTCCTGCCAGGCATCCAAAATTTCCTGACAGGTTTCCCTGATTGCTGCCCATTCCACGGTGTTTTCGGATTTCGGCGTGATGATGTGCAAAGTTTCAACGAAATGTCTGAATTGATCGTCATTTGGTTTGTCCGAATATTTTACAATGCTATTGCGAATGGCTTCCCATTCTGTCGTGTTGGAGCTTCCTGGAAAGGTGTGGGAAAAGATGTTTAGTATTTCAGGAAGGCCAATGATTTGTTTTTCGCAGATAAACAGCATTTCTATGAGCTCTTCGCCGAAAAGTTTTGATGTGGAGACAACGTCGGTGTCTTTTGACATGTAATCTGAAGCAAAACAAAGCTGATAGAGTTCCAGCTTACCTCCGGGGCCGATTTGATATTCTTCGCTTTCCTCTGTCTCGGTGATAGTCTCCTTTGCTAGTTCGCTCGTCTTTACCAGTTCGTATGCCAGATCTGTATGGAAATCGTAGGTTGATTTTGAACTTGCATCTGCAAGGCCCTCGTATTTCAATGAGATGCTCGATTCGTTCTGGTATTTGAATCCAGCTGTTGCGTTGAATTTAGTCGACATGAATCCTTTTGAATTAATAGTTTCCTTGTATTTTTTAATTATTTTCCTTGTTATTGAACTCGTATTGCCGCTGTTGTCGTAATGGAAGAGGAGTTTCCAGTAATACTTTCCTTTGACAACTGTTTTGGATGTGTTGCTGTCCATGTCTTCCTCCTGAGCTTGGTGCGAAGGTTGATTTATTTTTCTATATTTATAAATATGTGCATATTAAAGCAAGAGCCGTTTACGGAGATTAAAAATTTAGCCAGGATAATTAGCGTGTTGTTGTTGTTTAATTGCATATTTGAAATATTTGCAAGGGCTCTGCGCCTTGGCAACATGGGAGCCGGTACCGACATGCGCATGTCTCACGATTGAGGCTGGTTGATATGGTATCATCGGGACGCGAGGCGCAATTGCACCAAGCGGCGTACTTTCCGGTTCTTGCGAACCTGACCGCCGTCTTGCCGCCTCCTGAAACCGAATCCATGAAATGACCCCGTAATCCGCCCCCCCTTTGCGCGGGCGGCCAAATTCCGTACACTGCCGCGACCTTGCCCCATCCGGGGCTGACCACGGCCGCAGCAGCAAGGAGCGCCGCCATGTCAGACCGCATCGCCGTCGCCGGCCTGTCCGTCGAGAAAACCCTCCACGACGTCATTGCCGGGGAAATCCTCCCCGAAACCGGCATCGCGCCCGAAGCCTTCTTCGCCTCCCTGGCCGCCATAGTGGCCGAACTCGGCCCGAAAAACCGGGAACTGCTGGCCAGGCGCGACGCCATGCAGGCCGCCATCGACGTCTGGCACAAGGAACGGGCCGCAGCCGCCCACGACGCCGAAGCCTACAAATGCTTCCTGGCCGGCATCGGCTACCTCCTGCCCGAAGGGCCGGACTTCGCCATAGAAACCGAGGGCGTGGACCCGGAGATCGCCTCCATCCCGGGCCCCCAGCTCGTGGTGCCCATCACCAACGCCCGCTACGCCATAAACGCCGCCAACGCCCGGTGGGGCAGCCTCTACGACGCGCTCTACGGCACGGACGTCATCCCCGAGACCGGCGACGCGGCCAAGGGACCGGGCTACAACCCGGCGCGCGGCGCGGCCGTGGTGGCCTACGCCTCGAGCTTCCTGGACATGGCCGCGCCGCTGGCCTACGGCCGCCACGCCGACGTGATCGCCTACGCGGTCGTGGACGGCGCGCTCGCCGTCTCCTTCGCCAGCGGCCAGACCACCGGCCTGGCCCGGCTCGAGCGCTTCGCCGGCCACACGGGCGATCCCGCCTCGCCCACGAGCGTGCTTTTACGCAACAACGGCCTGCACATCGAACTCTTCTTCGACCGCTCCCATCCCGTGGGTGCTGCCAGCCCCTCCGGGCTCAAGGACGTGGTCCTGGAGGCGGCCGTGACCACCATCCTCGACTGCGAGGATTCCGTGGCCGTGGTGGACGGCCCGGACAAGGCGCTGGCCTACCGCAACCTGCTCGGGCTTTTCCGGGGCGAGCTGACGGCCAGCTTCGAGAAGGGCGGCAAGGCCGTGGCGCGCGGCCTGGCCCCGGACCGGCTCTACGTCGCGCCGGACGGCGGCGAAACGCTTCTGCCCGGCCGCAGCCTCCTTTTCGTGCGAAACGTCGGCCACCTGATGACCACCGACGCCGTCCTCGACGCCAAGGGCGAGGAGATTCCCGAAGGCATGCTCGACGCCATGGCCACGGCCGCGGCTGGGTTGCACGACCTCAATGGACTGGGAAAACTGCACAACAGCCGCTCCGGCGCGGTCTACATCGTCAAGCCCAAGATGCATGGCCCCGAGGAAGTGGCTTTCGCCTGCGCGCTCTTCGACCGGGTCGAGGACGCCCTCGGCATGGCGCGCAACACGCTCAAGATCGGCGTGATGGACGAGGAGCGGCGCACCTCGCTCAACCTCAAGGAATGCGTGCGCGCGGCCAGGGCGCGCATCGTCTTCATCAACACGGGCTTTCTGGACCGCACTGGCGACGAGATCCACACCGTCATGGAGGCCGGGCCGGTGGTCGGCAAGAGCGCCATGCGCGCCGAACCCTGGATGACGGCCTACGAGGACGGCAACGTGGACGTGGGCCTGGCCTGCGGTTTTTCCGGCCGGGCCCAGATCGGCAAGGGCATGTGGGCCAAGCCGGACAGGATGGCCGAGATGGTCGCGGCCAAGATCGAACATCCGCGCTCCGGGGCCAACTGCGCCTGGGTGCCGTCGCCCACGGCCGCCACGCTGCACGCCATGCACTACCACGCCGTGGACGTCTTCGACCGCCAGCGCGAGATCGCCGGCCGCGCCAGCGCCGACCGCGAGGTCCTGCTCAGGCTGCCGGTGCTCGGCGACGCCCGCCCCACGGCCGAGGAGATCATGCGGGAGCTCGAGACCAACGCCCAGAGCATCCTCGGCTACGTCTCGCGCTGGGTGGACCAGGGCATCGGCTGCTCCAAGGTGCCGGACCTCTCCGACGTCGGCCTTATGGAGGACCGGGCGACGCTGCGCATCTCCAGCCAGCACATCGCCAACTGGCTGCGCCACGGGCTTTGCGACGAAGGGCAGGTGCGCGAGGTGTTGGCCCGCATGGCCGCCGTGGTGGACCGGCAAAACGCCCTGGACCCGGCCTACCGGCCCATGGCGGCCGATTTCGGGGCGAGCGTGGCCTTCGCCGCCGCCTGCGACCTCATTTTCAAGGGACGCGAGCAGCCCAGCGGCTACACCGAGCCCATCCTGCACGCCCGCCGGCGGCAGGCCAAGGCCCGGGGCTGAGGCCCGCCCCGGCATACGGAGGAACATGAAGCGATGCTGCCGACCAATTGGGTGAAGATCGGACTGATGCTCCTGGCCTTCGCGCTGTCCATGCCCGGGGCGGGGATGCTCCACGCCTCCTCGGAAGGCGGGCATGGCGGGGACTCCAAGAAAAGCGAGAAGAAGGGCGAGAAAAAAGACGCCAACAAGCCCGAGAACGGGGCCATCGTCATCGGCCCCGTCACGGTCAACATCCTGAGCAACAAGGGCTTCCGCTTCCTCAAGCTGACCATGCTCGTGGAATGCGAGGACAACGCGGCGGCCGAGCGCATCACCCTGCCCGACGCCCGGGAGGATCTGGTGCTGCGGCTCTCCACCAAGCTGGCCGAGGATCTGTTGACAAGCGCCGGCAAGATGGCCCTTCGCCGCGAGCTCATCGAGCTTTTCGGCAAGTACGCCGGCCCCGGAAAGGTGAAGAACATCTACTTTCAGGAATTCGTCTTTCAATAGAAGGAGGCCACGCCGTGTTCGAAGCCGTCACCGAGGCCATGGCCGCCCGCATGCGGGTTCTGGAAGCCATCGACGCCGCCGATCGCGGCGACGGCACGCCCCACGCCAGGCGGTTGCGCCAGGTTTCGCCCGAGACCGGCCGGTTCCTGGCCATCCTGGCCGCCGGGGCTCCGGCGGGCAACTGCGTCGAGGTGGGCACCAGCGCCGGCTATTCCGCCCTGTGGCTGTCCCTGGCCTGCCGGGCCAGGGGCGACGTGCTCGTGACCATCGACCGCGACCCGGACAAGATGGCCCTGGCCGAGGAAACCCTGCGCCTGACCGGAACCGGCGACGTGGTGCGCCTGGCGCGCGGCGACGCCCTGGAAATCCTCTCCGGCGTCGACGACGTGGCTTTCGCCTTCATCGACGCCAACCGCGACGTGCTTTTGCCCTGCGCCGAACTGCTCGTCGACCGGCTGGTCCCCGGCGGCATCCTGGCGGCGGACAACGTCATCAGCCACGCCCACGAGATTCCCGGCGTGGTGGACCGCCTCCTGGCCGATCCCAGGCTCGACGGCGTGGTGGTGCCCATCGGCTCGGGCGTGCTTGTCGCCCGGCGCAAGGAGTAGGCCTTCCCGTTGCCAAGTCGTCACGGGCCGCGCCCTTGGCGTGGCCCGCCTGCTTGTGCTAGCCTCGGCGAAGCGGCAACCCGGGGATTCGGGGCTTTCGAGGAACGGCAAGGGGAGGGGATGATGGGCGACATGGCGAAATATTTCCTGCTCACGGCGCTTCTGGCCTGCGCCGTGCTGCTTTCCGACGCCGGGCCGTGCCTTTGCCGCGTCAGCGAGGCGGCTCCGGCCAAGACCCAGGCCAGCGCGCCCGGCAAGCACGTCATCAAGGCCGGCGAGACCATCAACCTCCTGGCCCTGCGCTACGGCGTGCCGGCCGCCGCCATCGTCAAGGCCAACCCCGGCCTCGATCCGGCCCGGCTCCAGCTCGGCAAGGTCATCGTCATCCCGGCCCCGGGCGCGGCCGCTCCGGCCGCGACGCCGCCCGCGGAGGAATCGTCTCCGGCCACCCCGGCGGCCAAGACGCCAAGCGTCGAGCTGCGGCCCCTGTCCGCGCCCCAGGCCACCCAGCCCCTGGCCGGGGGGCTCAAGGAGCACGACCTGCCGTCGGGCGCGGCCAAGCCGGCCG
>JAEWCY010000266.1 GCA_023390395.1 Pseudomonadota bacterium
CAAGTTGATGAGCGATGATAAGACCTATTACGAGGTCAAGGGGCTTTACCTCAAGAACTCGCGGCGGCCCAAGGTGAACAACAAGATGGAATTGAAGATCTATCTGAAAAGTATTGATCTTCAAGGCCTAGTGGTGAACGACGGCGATGAATTCTCCGTCTTGGTCGAAGACGAAAAAATCATTATGACGAAAGTCTAGATGGCTTTGAACTTCAACATAGTCATGTCGAAAGGCATGGCTATTTTTTTAAGAATACTCGCAAGATTCTGTTTGTTTGTCTAATATTATACAGAAATAACATTTATAAGGAAAGTACGTTTTTACATAGAAACGTACATTGGGGATTTTGAAATGGATTTCTGAAAGAAATTTATGCGGTTATCTCAGGGTCTCTTGAAGGGCTTCCTTGAGGGGCCGATTTGTATGCACGATTTTCAACTCCCTGAAAGAAAAAAGGGAATTGGAGGGAAAGATGAAGGTAGAACCGATCATCGACCTGAAAAGTGTGAAGAGCATCAAGAAGATTCTTTCTGATGCTCCCCGAGACAAATTACTTTTTGTCATGGGGGTCAATTCAGGTCTTCGCGTCCAAGACTTACTTGTCTTGAAAATAGGCGATGTCAAAGATGTGAAGATCGGTGAACGCGTTACCTTGCGCGAAAAGAAGACGGGTAAGGACAATGTCTTTGTGGTGAACAAGGAGATCAAATCTGCACTCGATGCTTATTTGATGACCGTAAAGGACGACGATGATCATTTCCTGTTCAAAAGCAGGAAAGGACGGAATTATCCTCTCACGACCTATGCGGTGACGAAGTACATGAAGAAGTGGACCGAGGCCATTAATCTGAAAGGAAACTATGGTGCTCATTCACTTCGAAAAACATGGACCTACCATCAGCGTAAGACATTCGGTGTTTCTTGGGAAGTTCTGGCGAAACGTTTGAACCACTCCAGTCCTTCGATTACTCGGAGGTATTTAGGAGTGCAAGAGGAGGAAGTTGAAGAAATATTGATGAATACCATATAACATGTTTCTTCAAGGGGCTGCCAAGCCCTTTGATTTGCTTGTGGCCTATTTAGAAAACTTAGTTCTTGATATTTTTGAAAACTCAATAAATCGAATTGACTTTTCGGAGGAATTCTATGGGTGTTTATGACAGAGATGGACGGTGGATGGTCTTTTATCATGATGAGACAGGGAAAAGGCGAGACAAATCATTTGGCCGGGGTGACGATGCTTACGCTCGGGCTGAAGCTTTCAATAGGGCTGTCAGTGATGCCAAAAAAGAAGGTTCGGCATTACCTCTGCCGCAGACCGATGTCATCAGTTCGCCAGCCCCCGCGCCAGTAAAAATGATTGAAGAGATCACTTCCTCGGATAAGATTGATCAGTCCGGCCAGGGGATAACCTTTCGAGACCTTGCTGGGAAATACCTGGCCCATCTCAAGGTGTCGGGCAGAACTGAGAACAATACCAAGAAGTTGGCAAAAATGGTCGACAACCAGTTCAATCCGATCATTGGCGACCGGGTGGTTAATTCCATGACCTACATTAACGACATGGTCCCATTCATCCAGTTCTTCCAGGAGACCAATGGGAAACAGAACCGGCCCCGGTCACAGCCGACAGTGAATCGCTATGGCGACTACGTCAACGCCATCTTCAATTTCGGCGTCACTACCGGGCTGACCACGGTCAACCCCATGAAGGGCAGAAAGAAGTCAAGAGAGAAGCCCCGGGACGTCCAATTGACCGTTGATGACGTCAAAAGGATCATGGACCACGCTGAACCGCATGTCAGGTGGGCCATGGAAGTTTGCTTCAGTCTGGGGACGCGCCCTGGTGAATCCGAACTTCTTGCCTTGAAATGGGATCACATCGATTTCGACAAAGGCATTGCTAAAATCTATGCCAGCAAGACAAGGACCTATCGGGTAGTGCCGATTGCTCAAGCTCTTCTTGGTAAGATGAAGGAAAAGAAAGAAGAATCTCAGTCTGGCTACGTGATTGAATGGCGTGGGCAGCCAATTGGCATGATCCGCAAAGGTTTTCGAAGGGCATGCGAACGGGCTGGGGTGACTTATCCTGTCAGAATGTATGACTTAAGACATCTCTTCGCTACAACCATGCTAAGCAAGGGTGCTGACCTTGCTGCTGTATCGAAGCTGCTAGGGCATTCAATGATATCTACGACGACCAGTCATTACTATCATTGTCTTGAAGGTGAGAAAGAACGGGCCGTAAGTTTACTGCCTGAACTTGTGTAGTTTTAAGGATATATAGGTAGGTCGAAATTTAGAGGGATAATAAAAATGATTGTGAATGATTGGTACAATGGCAAGGGCTTGTCTGACTGTGCTAATGATATGTCAGGCGTGTATAATAACGAAGAATACAGGGAAAGGATCAAAATGAAGCTTAAACAAATTATTGGCGATTGTGATTTCAAGCATCTTACAAGAGATGCGGTAAGAGAATTGATGTCAGAAATTTGAACACAATAGCCGAATTGAAGTATCATTTATAAAATATATTGTTTGGATTGGACGTGTTTGGAGTATTGTATTTATTAAAAATCAATTTAAAAATGGAAAATACTATGAAAAAACGAATGAAGACTCAAGAATGTATTTTGTGTGGTGAAAAATATACGCCGAGATGTGAGAAGTCATATTTTTGCTTGCAGTGCTATTTGAACGACTATTTGCCAAACAAGAAAGCATTCATAATTGATGATTTTGAAAGCGGATTATATAGTCTTGCTAAAAATAGATATTATGAAAGGTTTTGGGGAGCACGCCCAGGAACTGAAGAGAAAACGAAGTCGGATGAAGCAGGTAGTGAAATTGATAAAGAGGCTAAGAAAGAAGGTGCTGTAAAAGTTGTTGAAGATCCTCCTCGTATTGAGTTTGTAAAAAGCGTTAGTCCTGAGCACGCCCATAAGCGTTTAGTTGATGCAATATGTAGTAAGATAACATATATTTAGTATCGCGGCCATAATTTGTGAGGGCAAGCATGTCGTCGGCCTATGCTTGCCCTCTTTTAGCAAATGCAAGTATTTGTGATTTATTAAAAAGCGTGCCTGTTCGCTAGTTAATTGTTCAAAACTTGCATTTTGCAAGTGTGTCGTCAATAAAATCTTTAATAAACTTGTATTCTGCCATTAAAAAGATGAAGTCCAATGCTGTCAGTCCGGTGCTCCTGTAAAACCAGTTTCTTACTTTTTCAGTCGGAATACTTATGTCCTTTGCAATTTGTTTAGGGCTTAAATAGTTTTCCCTCATTAATAAGACAATGTCATCAGTGATGGCGCTATTCCGGTGCCATTTTTTGTGGCTGATTAGCCACAAGATTTTAGTGGACATGCTGTACCTCCTGGATAAATTGGATTCTGAATTGTGTTCTGCCTAGAAAAGGAGATACACGCCAGATGCGACAGCCAGGAACTGCATATTCAATAGAAGAGATAAAAAATTTGCGCCTGAAAGGCGCTATTTATATACGTATGTCCACAGAATTGCAGGTAGAATCTCCTGAAAACCAGGAGCGACAGCTGCGTACTTATGCGGATAGTTACGGTATTGAAGTAGTTAAGAAGTATGCAGATCTTGGTGTTAGCGGTATGACGGCTGAACAGCGTGAGCAGTTTCAAACCATGCTTGACGATGTGGAGTCTAATAGAAATAGTTATAGTATCGTATTGTATTTGGATGACAGCAGGTGGGGGCGTTTTATTGACAGCCGAGATGCTGAGTATTACCGCATGAAATTAGAGAGAAAAGGCGTTCTCTGTCAGGCATGCGACAAACCTCTTACCATGACGAATACGATCGCTGATCGTATTATGACAATACTAAAGGATGAAAGCGCCAGTGACTATTGTCGCCAGCTTTCACAAAAGGTTTTTGTTGGACAGTGCAACTTAATATTGAAAGGATATCGTCAGGGTGGCCCTGCTGGCTTCGGTCTTCGTAGAATGCTTATAGATGAATACGGAAAGCCTAAACAAGAATTAACCATTGGGCAGCGTAAAAGTTTGCAGACCGAACGAGTTGTATTAGTCCCAGGGCCTGAGCCAGAGCAAAATAAAGTGCGCTGGATATATGATCAATTTATTGCAGGGAAAGGTGAGTCTGATATCGCTGAGATGCTCAACACAGATGGTTGCATGACTGATTTTGGGAGGCGCTGGACGCGAGGCACTGTTCGCGAAGTATTGACTAATGAAAAATATATTGGAAACAACTTGTTTAATCGTAGTTCATATAAATTGAAAAGTAAGCAAAGGTCAAACCCTGAAAGTGAATGGGTGCGGAAAGAGGGTGCATTTTCTCCTATTGTAGATGGAAAAATTTTTTACATTGTCCAGGGTATAATTCGAGAACGGCACAAGAAAATATCCGATACCGACCTCCTTGAACGTCTTAGATCACTTCAGCTTCAAACTGGCCGCTTATCTGCCATGATTATTGATGAATCAGAGGATACGCCTCCCAGTAGTCTTTATTGTAGCCGGTTTGGTGGTTTATTGCGAGCGTATCGATTGATTGGATACATTCCAGAACGGGACTACAGGTATGTGGAAGTCAATCAGAGATTGCGTGAATTTCATCGAGATGTATTATTGAAAACAGTTTTTAATATACAAGAGATATGTGGGCGAACGGTATTAATTGATCCTGCTACGAGCATGCTCGAACTAAATAGCAATCTCTATATATCAATAGTAATAAGTAGATGTTTTACCACGAATACTGGAAGTCGCCGTTGGAAAATTCGTTTTGATACATGTCTTCGTCCGGATATTACTGTTGCCGTACGCATGGATGCAAACAATGAAGATGTTCATGACTATTATATTCTTCCTGCATTAGAATTTGAAGGCAATGAAGTAAGATTGTATGATGATAATGTTGAGCTTTGGGATAGTTTTCGTGCAGATAACTTGGAATATTTGATGGACATGAGTGTAAACATAAGTCTTGACGAGGCAATATAATATGAAAGCTGAAGGAGTTGTTTTGATACCAGTAAATGAGATTTACATTCTAAATCCACGCATCAGAAACCAGATCATTGCTGATGAAGTTCGCCGCAACATCCGCAGCGTCGGATTGAAACGTCCAATTACTGTAACATTGAGCATAAACTCAAAGACAGGCAAGAAATATGATTTGGTGTGCGGGCAAGGTCGACTTGAAGCATTTATTGATGCTGGAGAGACGGAGATCCCTGCTATTTTAGTCGATGCAGACAAAGAACGTGCTCACATTATGAGTCTGGTTGAAAATATCGCACGGCGTAACAGTAACCCGTTAGATCTCTTAAATGGCATAAGGCATCTAAAAGAAAGAGGATATGACTATGTTGAAATAGCAAATAAAATTGGAGTAGGACGCGAGTGGGTGCGTGGATTATTAAATCTTTTGGAGAATGGAGAAGAGCGTCTTGTTAATGCTGTAGAAAAAGGTCGCGTACCGTTGTATATAGCGTTAAAGATAGCACACGAGGATGAATCATCTGTCCAGCTGGCGTTGACAGAAGCTCATGAGACAGGACAGTTGAATGGTAAGAACATTATTGCCGTACAAAAATTGCTTGATAGACGAAGCCACTATGGCAAGAAGCTTTCAACGACTTACCATAAAAAGAAGCAGATATCTAGCGATGAAATCGTCGCTATTTACGAAAGGAACATTAAGAACAAAAAAAGATTGATAGTCAAGGCGGATTATTTAAAACAAGTATTGATCTATGCAACGGCAGCTTTGAATAGTCTCCTAGTTAATGAGCATTTTTTAAATCAGTTAAAGGCAGAAGGTTTAAATGACATTCCTAGGCAACTTGCAGATATGTTGCATGAGGTGCGAAAATATGAGCGGTAAAATTAAGCAAGGTTTTGAAAAAGAGCTTGTTGATCTTGCCATCACTGAAGTCAGATTTACAAAAACAATATCTCCAAATGTTAAGCATGGAAGAAAATATTCTCAGATATTGTCTTCTATTCGTGAAGTGGGTCTTATCGAACCTCCAGTCGTGTCTCTTTGCAATAAAAAGAGAGAATATCTCCTTTTAGATGGGCATTTGAGGATAATGGCTCTCGTCGAGTTGGGAGAAGAGCGTGTAACGTGCCTGGTTTCAATTGATGATGAAGGTTATACATATAATAAATATGTTAATAGACTTTCGGCAATTCAGGAACACAAAATGGTAGTCAAGGCATTGGCGGCTGGTGTGTCTGAAGCCAAATTAGCCGCTGCTTTGAATCTTGATATAAAATCTATTCGAAATAAGAAAAATATGTTGGAAGGAGTGTGTCAAGGGGCAATTGATTTATTGAAAGATAAAATTATGTCACCGAGCGTTTTCAGGCTACTGAAACAAATGAAACCTTTGCGTCAAATAAAAGTCGCAATGATAATGAGTGACCAGAATCGCTACAGTTATCTTTTTGTCAAAAGCTTGTTAGATGGTACTCCAGCTGAACAATTGTTAGATGGTAGAAAAATAAAAAAACTTTCACCGTCTGCGATAGAAAAACAAATGCGACTAGAAGAAGAAAATATTTCTTTGAGCGCTGACATGCAAGCCTTAAAAGAATCATACGGTTTGGACATGCTAAATCTAACTACTATCCAAGCCTATTTAAAAAGAATAATGGGAAATGAACGAGTGTCTAGTTATCTCCAAAGACATCATGAAGAAATTTATAATAAATTTTCTGAAATTATTGTGATAGATTTTTTAAAAATTACAAGTACAATGTGACTATGCCTTGGTTGGTCGTGAAACAATCTTGTATATTCACATAAAGATTTTCGTGTCAGAGTCCGTGAGCTTGTGTCATTGTATGACACTTTTTTGTTGAGTGTTGGCGTTGCTAAGCTATTTGCCAATTAATTGCCAAAAAAGCGCAAAATGTTCAATTCCGTGCGAGTTTATTTTTTGGGCTGGTCGCCATCGAATCAATTTGGTTATACTAATAAAGTCTGATTAACCAATTTCAAACAGCTAAAGGTATTAAGTCTTAGTTAAAGTGGTCATTGGTGTAAAATATATGTTTGATATTAGCTATTCTTTTCCAGTAACTGTATAATATTTTTTCGCAATTCAAAAATAACTTTTTGCCTCAATTGGGTCATGTCCTTGAGATTTGGCGCTCCTTGGCATAATGTTTTTATTTCTTCACTCGGGTATACTTCAAGAGCCTTTTCCCCGCCAAATACATTTCTCACTCTAAAATTTGAACAGGCAACTCCTGTTGTCTCAAGTCTGTCTCTCGCAATAGCGCTGGTTATTGTTTTATCAAGCTTTTTAAGCTCTATTTCATAGGCGTACTCAAGAACATTTGTTTTCTTGGATACGTCCATCAATACGGATGCATTTTTGGGCATGAGAAAAACATTGACTCCAAAAGAGACTTTGTTGTTTGGTATAACAATTGTTTCGCGCGTCTCGTTACCTTCTTTCTCGTTGCATTGAAGTTCTTTGATGGCTATTTTATAATGATTTTTATCTTTTGAATTGTCAATTTGCTTGTCTGTAAAATTGAAAGTCGATACGCCTTCTTTTTTTAAAGCGTTGAGCAAATCTATCTCGAGCAATCTTTTAGGCGGATCTGTAATTATTTCGACAGAGATTTGGCGATTCCCTTTGGGATTGACAGGAGCATTTCCACCTTCTGGGATAATCTCAGTACCATTTTTATCAAAAATTTTACCAGATGCGGTATCTTTGTAGCCTTTGTATTTGCCGGAAGGGTATTCGTACAGCTTGACAATATTTGGTCCAGATACTGCTTCTTTATCAATCTTTACTTCTTTTTTAGTTTCTTGTGTATTTTCGCCAATCTCAATTCGATTGACGTCTGTGATCTTGCCTGTTTTTTTGTTTTTCCAGCCTACTAATTTTCCCGAAGGGTATTCGTAATACATGGTGCTATACGTTTGATCTCTTTCAACATATTCTGAAAGTTTAAATGGATTTTCATCTCGCCTTACAACATCTGAAGAAGATATCGTAATTTGTTCAGGGTCTGAGTTCGTATTTACCGTCAATTTATTGCATCCAAAAATAAGAGCAAGCAAAAGTACTGGCAGAGCTAATCTGATCATGATGTATTCAGCCTGGATTTTTTTGGTAAAATAGGTGATCCTGCTCCAAAAAAGCTAGTCAGCATCCTGTGGCACACACAGGAAGACCTTTAATATCATTTCTTGAACTTGTCTTGTCAATAATTAAATACGCTAGCTGTAGTGTATGAAATATTTTCAGCTTGATCGTTCTACTTGCAGCGCAAGGGGCTTGCGTACAATAGTAAGGGCAACTAATGTAAATAAGTTGCCAAATTAAACGTTATTCTCTTGATTAATATTTATTGTAATATAATGTAATATTTATGTAATTGCTGGAGAAGTGCTACAGATATGGACGGTCAATGCCTCAGAACGTTCCTGTTGCAGCTTTAGCTTGCTTGCATAGATCGATCTGGAGTGATTAATTACAGACAGTCAGGATGGATAGAACGCAGAAATGATCGCCAAAAATTTACCAAAAGAACGCCAAATGCTCAATCCCGCACGAGTTTATTTTGTTGGCTGGCCGCCAACCAATCAAATTGGCTGTACCAATAAATTCAATTGATTAGCCAAAATTTGTGGCTTCGTAATCAGCAGGTCTGGAGTTCGAGTCTCCATGCTGGCTCCAGATTTCAAGGGGTTAGGACCGATGGTCCTGGCCCCTTTTTCTTTTTTCAGCAGGCTATGCCTGTTGGCATCGTTGGCGGACTCGATTTATCCGCAATCCCCCCCCTCTCGCCCCTTTTGTCCCACCTTGGCCGTGCGTCTGGAGCCGATTTTGTGGAATCGTGTGGAATTTCAGTATGTTGATGAAATTTGAACGATTTTGAGCGCGGATTTCGTGTGGATCGTGTGTGATTTTAGATGGATATGTCGAATTTGTCGAAATTTGAAATTTTGGGATGCCTGGCTGGGCCGAACCATGCGGGTGAAATGAGCCGGAAATGAGGGCGCGGCGAGGCGCTACATAATGCGCAGGCGTCTGCGCGTTGGGGAGATGGACGGGGGGAGGTCCGATTCGGGCGTATGCTGCGGGTGCGCCATTTTATCGGACTGTGTGTGTTCGCATAGAGCGAAATTGTATGACAACAAATTAACTCAATATTCCAATTGACTAAGGTTTGTGCCCATTTTAGATTACACTTTGAAATTGAAGGGATGGTGATTTAATAGTGGTTTGCATGATAACAAACAAGGGGATGCTATAAGATTAGATTCCTGGACCATGAAGTAAGTGTAAGTTTCATATTTCATCATTGAAAACAGTGTATCCATGAGAGGGAACAATGTCAGATTTTCGCTTCGTCGTCATGGGCGATTCGCGTAGCAATGATCTTAGCAGTTACATCAATACAGCAGTATTGGGAAGCGCGAACCAAAGTATTTCGGCCCTCAACCCGTCCGCCGACTTTGTGATCTTCTTGGGTGACGATTCCGTGCTGGGCGACGCTGACTTCAATGGGGCCAATAACTTTACTTATCAAGACTGGTACAACTTCATGCGCACGCCGCCAACGGGCTTGCCTGCCCAGACACCCATATATCTAGTGATCGGGAATCATGAATTGTATCAGGCATCTTTGGGAGATACGGTCTCGTCTTACACGAGCCAAACGGGCTACCAAACCTTTATGGCTCAGAATACAATGTTGTCGCCCACCACGTTCATGCCCAAGACCACCAGCCATCCCGGTTATGAAAACCTCGACTATTCTTTCACATCTTCAGACGGGCAGTCGCTTTTCGTGGTCCTGGATGGATTTTATGTACCCTCGTCACCGAGTGCTCCCTACTCAGATCCCGGCTCTCTGGATTATAACCAACTCACTTATCTAAACAATACTCTGTCCAGCAGTACAGCCACAACCAAGTTTGTAATCACGCATAATCCGACTTTTTCGCCGAATTATGAAAACTACGACACTGCCGTGTCTGCCAGCATGGGCCAGTACTGGCAAATCTTGGACAACAATAATGTCGCAGCGGCCTTTAGTGGGCATGACCATTTGTATTCACGTGTGATGGTTGATTCCAGCTTTACCAGTGGCTCCTCCGATCCCAATCCCGGCTTGTATTTCAAAAACACGATCCCGCAAATCATTGCCGGTTCGGTCGGAGCGCCCCTCACCGGCACCGTCACGAATGAAGCAAGCACCATCTATGCCCCTGCAAGCTGGAACGTGAAAAATCTTTACAATTACTCGGTGGTGGACGTGCACAATTCCGATACCGATTCCGGAGTATCGACGGTGACGGTCAATACCTATACCAGCGATGGGATCAGCCCATGGACCCTTAGCGACTCCTTCACCGAAATCAACTCTCCTACGGACGGCCGCGTCTTTACCGTCCCATCCTCCTCCAGGGCAACCGATTTGCAGTTGCTGCAGAACAACGGGACCAGCCAGTCGGGACTTGACAACTCCTACATCTCTACTTCATCGGTGGCGAGTGGTCTCCTCGAGACTATTTCTTCGTCATCAATTAAACAGGGGTTGCAGTTGTCGCAATACAGTGGAGTTTAGATGAAGAGTATATGGCTTTGATATGGACGCCATTCCGTTTATTGATTGTTTTTTATGTTGTACTTATGAAAAGATTGCAGTTTTTCTCGATTGTCGCTTATTCGTATGGGGTCTTGTAAGATGACAAGTTGCCCGTGTAAAATGATCACTTTCAGCTCATCAGATGAGATCGGCATCCGCCGAGGGCACACGTATATAACGCTGGTCCTTGATCTCAAAACAGGCGCAGTGGTCTTCGTCGGTGAGGGCAAGGTGGGCGACGCACTCGGCTCCAGATTTCGGGGGGTTAGGGTCGAAGGTCCTGGCCCATTTTTCTTTTTGCAGCGGGCCATGCCTGTTGGCATCGTTGTCGGACCAGATTTATTGTGAGCACTCAAGCAAAATGAGAAATTGTTTCAGGCAATTTGAGAAAGCGCGATTTCTATCGGGCTCAACGCGCATCCGTTGTTTTGATTTTTTTAGCTCCTGTTGATAAATTAGTGCATATTGCTGCTTTGTGCTAGATTCTTCCGAGCACCCACTGCAACATAGCAGGCGTGATGCCGTTTCCGAGACACCTAAATTTGTCCAGCCAATGGGGACCCCCATCATCCACTCGACAAACGGCGGGGCCGCGATAAGCCGAAACGGCGGCCTGGGCTCGCGGTCCTTCAAGCCGTAGGCCATCCGGCGCCGAATCCGCTGAGATAGGCGCAGAACATGTCGGCCATGGCCTCGGCGTAGGCCTCGATCTCCGCGGGCTTTCGAGGCGTTTCCGAAAAATGCTTGCCCACCGTGTGCAGCGTGGTCGTGATCAGGTCGCCGGCCAAGATTCGAGCCGTATCCGAGGCGGCGGGCAACGCCTCGGCCATGAACCGCCTGACGACGGCGTCCCCTTGCGACCGCGCCTCCTGCGCCTCGGGCGCGTCGCGATAAAGCGGGGCGGCGTCGTTGAGCGCCACGCGCATCTCGGCTTCCTCGCATTCCGAGCGGAGGAAGGCGTGGACCAGGGCGCGCAGCCGCTCGAGAGGTGGAATCTCCGCATCCTCGAGGATCTCGCAGACCAAATTCGCCGTTTGCCGCCATTCGTCGCTCTGGAGCCGGAACAGGATGGCCGCCTTGTTCGGAAAGTACTGGTACAGCGAGCCCACGCTGACGCCGGCCTTTTCCGCCACGCGGGCCGTGGTGAATCGGCCCACTCCCTCCTTTGCCAAAACCTGAACCGCCGCCTCCAGGATGACGGCCACGAGTTCCGTGGATCGCGCCTGTTTCGGCTGTTTTCGTTGTGAAATCGGCGTGGCTCGACGATCCGTCATGAGGCCTCCGCAATGCGAATTGTGAATGTGAACGATTCATCGCATTTTTGTCCGGCGAAAGCATGAAGTCAACTTTCTAACCGGAGGCTTGCATGACGACCCTGACCACCACACCCCTTGCGCCTTTGCTCCAACGCTTGTTCCAGGAGGCCGACGCGCGCTCCCCGGCGACGGAGCCGGCCATGGCCGGACTCTCCGACGCGCAGCGGGAGCGCCTCATGCGGAGCAAGACCGACTACCTCGACTTCTACGGACGCCTGAAGGACTGTCCGCTGGCCGTCTCCAGGGAGACGGGGACCTTGCTCTACATGCTGGCCCGGGCTTGCGGCGCGCGGAGCATCGTCGAGTTCGGCGCTTCGTTCGGCATCTCCACCCTGCACCTCGCCGCGGCCTTGCGGGACAACGGCGGGGGTATTCTGATCACCAGCGAGTTCGAGCCTTCCAAGGCGGCGCGGGCACGGGAAAACCTCGCGGCCGGAGGGCTCCTCGACCTGGTGGAGGTCCGGGAGGGCGACGCGCTGCAGACGTTGGGCGCGAATCTTCCCGAAACCATCGATCTGCTCCTGCTCGATGGCGCAAAAGCGCTGTATCCCGAGATATTGGACCTGGTGGAAAGCCGCCTCAGGCCGGGCGCGTGCATCGTCGCCGACGACGCCGACCGGAGCCCGGACTATCTGGCGCGCGTGCGCTCGCCGGCAAACGGCTACCTGTCCGTGCCCTTTGGCGACGACGTGGAACTCTCCATGCGCCTGGGCTGAGAATGCCGGGTCCGTGCGGAGAATGCCGAACGGGCGTGCCCGGTCCATGGTCCACGGCGACGCGACGCATCGAACTGGTCGGGTCAGGCCGGCAGGGGATCGGCTGCATGGCCCGGAGGAGGCAAGGCGCGCGGAGTGGTTTGCGTCCTGGCCCGGGTCCGACCGGCCTGGGCCAGGACGTGCCGGCGGCGAGTCGTTTCATGCCACGCCGGTGCGCGGTGGGACCGGAGGGCGGTGAAGCGCAACCCTGCCAGCCATGCGCCAAGTCGGCGCGTCAGGGCAGGTCCTGCTTTCTGGCCCGGCGCAAGGCGCACAAGAGGGCCAGCAGGAGCAGGGGGCCGAGGATGTCCGTGAAGAAGATCACCCCGGCATTGTTCGGGGCGAAGTTTCCGGCCCGCATGGAAGCGATGTGCCCGCCCGCCGCGCCGAGCAGGAAGACGGATTGGGCGACGGCCAGGCCGAGCCAGGAGGCCGGTCGGGTGAAGGGAGCCAGAAGCCCGGCGACGCCGAAGCCGAAGTTGGCCATGCCCACCTCGAATTGGAAGGGGCTCGGGGCCCAGCCGATGGAGGCGGCCACCTGATCGGCGAAAAAGACGTGCCCGACCCCGCCCCAGACGCCGCCGACCCCGACAAAGAAAAAGACGAGGTATTTGAGCACGTCTTCCAGGCGCTCGGCCCCGTGCGCCCCTTTTTTCGCGGCCGAGGCCAGGCCGAAGAGCGGCCCGGCCGCGAGCAGAATGCCGCTGCCGGAATCGGGCAGGGCCGATGCGGCGAAAAACGCGGCCAGGGCCAGCAGGAAGGCGACGGTACGTTCCATGGCGATCCTCTCCGGTTTTCAAGCCGCGGACAAAGGCCCGTGCCCTTGCCGGGGGCCTGGGTGTCTCGGTCCTTCATTGCCCTGTTCGCGCGCGGCAGACAAGTCTTGCGGCCTTGGGTCAACCCGGACCGGGCTCTTGTTCGTCCGGGCGGCGAGATGTTCTCGGGGCCGTGTTGACAGCCTGAGACGACCGGTCTAGCTTTTGTCCATGCACGAGGGAACCAAGGAACGCATCGTGGCCACGGCGGCGGCGATCATGCACCGCAAGGGTTTTCTGGGCACGGGGCTCAAGGAGATTCTCGACGGGGCCGGGGTGCCCAAGGGCTCCTTCTACCATCATTTCAAGAGCAAGGAAGACCTGGGCCTGGCCGTGGTGGAATTCCAGGCGGCCAGGCTCAGGGTGCGCATGGAGGCCTGCCTCGGCGACGCCGGCCTTTCGCCCCTGGTTCGGCTGCGGACCCTGTTCGAGACGCTTCGGGAAGACTTCGTGGGGGCCGGGTTCCGGCTGGGCTGCCCCATAGGCAACCTGGCCCAGGAGATGGGCGATCTCTCCGAACCGTTTCGGCTGCGCCTGGGCGCAAGTCTCGATCGCCTGTCGGGCTGGCTGGCCGGCCACCTCGAGGCCGGCCAGCGGGCCGGGGAGATCGACCCGGACCTCGACAGCGATGAGGCGGCGCGGTTCCTCCTGGCCAGTTGGCAGGGCGCGCTCACCTGCATGAAGGCTTCGGGCGACGCCCGTCCCCTCGACACTTTTCTCCATTTCACCTTCGCCCTGCTGACCCGGCACACGACTGCCCGGGCCGAAGGGGCGCGGCGAGGGTAAGCGGCGCTGGCCCGCCTTCCGGCCACGGCCCGACCCGGACCGGGCGCTGCAAGGTTGGCCGCAGGGAGAGCCCGGACGCCGAATGGTCCGGGTTTTTTCGAAAGGGAGAAGTAGCCGACCGGTCTACCGAGTGTCGCGAAGACGCAAAAGGGGAAGGGGCCGAGCCTTATGGCGGCACATGGCCGTACCCGCCTCAACCGGACACCGGGCAACGAGGAGGAACCATGGAACGAACCGTTGCGATCCTGCATGTCTCTTTGGAACTGGACGTGGATTTCGAAGGCTTCACCCGGGCGCTGGAACGGCTGCTCGGCCGCTTCGACGAGGGGCTCCTGGCCGGGTTGGCGACCGCGCCGGCCCGGGTCGAGGAGCGGCTGGGAAAGGCCGCCGGCGAGGAAGGGCTCATGCTCTTCGCCGTACGGGACCACGGCCTGCTCCAGGCCGTCCACGGCAGCCGCCGCCAAGCCCGGCAGTACGTCGTGGGCAACCCACTGGTCGCGACGGACATGACCCGCCACGACATCCGGGCCGGCCTCTACGCCCCGCTGCGGCTGCTCGTCTACGCGCCGCGCGACGGGGTCACGGCGGTGGAGTACGACCAGCCGTCGTCCCTGTTCGGGCAGTTCGGCAACGACGCGGTCACGGCCGTGGCGCGCTCCCTCGACGCCAAGGTGGCGCGCCTTGTCGCCAAGGCGCGTTCGGAGGCCGGGGCGCCGGAGCCGGCTTGACCGCGCCCGGCGATCCGGGCCGGGAACCGTCGCGCGAGGCTGTCGCGCCCGGCCGCCATGCCCGGCCGACGGCGCGGGCCATCGGCCGGGCGGCGGCCGTCGGTTAGCCGACCGTCCGGCTCGGCGGCGCGCCGTGGACCATGGTGTAGGCGTACTCCACGCCCTGGCCGTAGGCCCCGGCATGCTCCTTCACGATGGCCAGCACCGGATCGTAGGTTTCCTTGCGCGCCCAGTCGCGCTGGTATTCGAGCAGCACCTGCAAGGCCGTGACCGGGATGGCCCCGGCCTGTTCCATGCGGCGCATGGCCGCGTCGTGGGCAACCAGGCTGGTGCCGCCCGAGGCGTCCTCCACGGCGTAGACCTCGTACCCGGCGGCGATGGCCTCGAGCACCGGGAAGACCAGGCAGACCTCGGTCCACAGGGCGGCCATGACCAGCTTCTTGCGGCCCGTGGCGGCCACGGCCCGCACGAACTCCGGGCTCTCCCAGGAGTTCATGCTGGTGCGCTCGATGGGTTCCTGGGCCGGGAAGACGTCCAGGAGCTGGGGCCACATCGGACCGGAGAAGCTCCTGGTCTCCACCGTGGTCAGGATGGTCGGCACCTGAAACACGCGCGCGGCCTTGGCCAGCAGCAGCACGTTGTTGACCAGCGTCTGGCGGTCGATGCTCGCCACGCCGAAGGTCATCTGGGGCTGGTGGTCTATGAAGATCACCGCGCTGTTTTGGGGGTTCAGCAATTCGGTGTTCATGATTTCTCCTCTGCTGGGGCAGATTTCATACTGAATCAGGAGATAATCACGAAAGGGCCGTTGTCGCCTCGTGCGGCTTCCAAAAAATACGACGGCATTTTGGGGGAAACCATGACCGCCAAGGCCTGTTGTCCATGGAACACAGGCGCGTGCCTGTCGTGGACACGCCGCTAGGCCGTGATGACCTGCTTGCCCACCATCCCGCCGGTGCGCTGGCGCAGGTGCGCCTCGCGCACGTTGGCGGCGCTGAGCCCCTCCAGGGTCCGGGCTAGGGTGGCGCGCACGCGCCCGGCGTCCGCGAGCCCGGCCACGGACTCCAGGATCAACGCCTGCCGGGCCATATCCTCGGTGCGGAACATCGACCGCGTGAACATGAATTCCCAGCAGATGCGGGCGCTTTTCTGCTTGAAGAGCGTGATGTCCAGCGGCCCGGCCGGGTCGTCGATGAGGCAGACCGCGCCCTGGGGAGCCAGCACCCGGGCCATGTTCGCCCAGTGCTCCTCGGCGTGGGTGGTGCAGAAGACGGCGTCGACCTGGGCCAGGCCGGCGGCGGCGAGCGCCCCGGGCAGGTCGTCGCGCCCGACCACCACCGTCGCGCCGAGCTCCCGGCACCAGGCGGCGGACTCGGGCCGGGCCGCCGTGGCGGCCACCGTCAGCCCGGCCCAGGCGGCCAGTTGGATGATCATGGAGCCCACGCCGCCGGCCCCGCCGATGACGAGCAGGCTCGCCCCCTGGTTGGCGTTTTCCGCTGCGGCCAATCCCAGCCGGTCGAAAAGGCCCTCCCAAGCCGTGAGCGAAGTCAGGGGCAGGCTCGCCGCCTGGGCCGGGGTCAGGCTCGCCGGCGCGGGCGCGACCAGCCGCTCGTCCACGATTTGAAATTCCGCGTTGCTGCCGTCGCGGGTCAGGTCGCCGGCATAGTACACGGCCTGGCTCGGGGCGAAGCGGCGCGCCTGCGCCCCCACGGCCGCGACCACGCCCCGGGCGTCCCAGCCCAGGATGCGCTGCTGGCCCGGGACCAGGCGGTCGAACACCTTGGTGTCCACGGGATTGACGGCCACGGCCTCGATGCGCACCAGGACGTCGCGGTCCCCGGGCGCGGGCGTGGGCCGCTGCTCTTCCCTGAAGGCTTGCGGGTCCTTGGTGGCGTGGCCGCCGGTGGCGATGATGGCTTTCATGGCGTTTCTCCTTTGTGGCGTCCGGCATGTCGGGAGGTGGTGTCGCACCGTCGGCTCGGTTGCCCGCAGGGGGCCGAACCAGCCGACCCGACGATGATCGGCGGCGGCGTCGGACACGGTCGTCCGAGCCGGGAGGCTTGTTCGGACGCGGGGCCGGAGCTCTTGGCGGCGAGTCTACACGGCCCGGAGCGAACGAACAATCGATACGGCGCGATGGCTTGGCCGGTCCCTGGGGCTGCCGGCGCTTGCGGACACGGAGATCTCGGTCTTCGGCGGGGGGGGCGGGTGGAGCTGGTCGACTGCCTGGCCGGCTTTCTCGCCGAGCCACTGGAGGACCTGGCCCCGCCCCCCCGGCCCAGGGCCGGGCCGAGGGGGCGGCCTGAGGGCTTTTACGCCTCGTTTCCCGGCTGGTGGACGCGCAGCGCCTCGTCGAGGAGGTAGACGTCCGTGAGCAGCGTGCGCACGTGCAACGAGGCGTTGAGGTTGTCCACGAGCTGGGAGGAGATGCGCGGCTGGGCCAGCACGAGCTCCAGGGCGGCCAGGGCCTTGGCCGCGTCCGCCTCCAGCAGGTTGCGGAAATCCCGGTACGGGGCGGCCGGTTCCAGGGCGGCGACCGCCGCGGCGGTCGCCGTGCCCAGGCCCGCGGCGGCCCGGGCGGCCTTGCCCAGCAGTTCCCGCAATTGCGAGCCGCCCCGGCTGGCGCGGTCGTCGAGAGCGCCCTGGGCCGCGTAGGCCAGCATGTATTCGTAGCAGGCCTCGATGGCCTCGATGCGTTCCTTGAGGTCGTCGCCTGGGGTCATGGCGTTTCCTTCTTTCGTTCCCGGCGTCATCGCGCCGCGTCCTTTTCGCCGCTCCAGCGGGCGGGGTCGTGGTGGCTGAGGAAGAAGTCGCGGTCCATGGTCCCGACGACCATGGACCGGGTGATGGCCCGCTTTTCCGGGCGCAGGGCGAAGTAGACGTGGATGACGACCAGGGCGATCAGCGACAGGCCGGCCAGGCCGTGCACGGCGTAGACCACGCCCCAGCCCGCGTCGTCGAAGAAGCGGTAGGGATCGCGGGCGAGAAGCGGCGTGCGCACCCGCCAGAGCATCACGAGCCCGGTGGCGGCCATGGTCAGGCCCACGACCACGATGGCCAGGTGGTAGAGCTTGTTGCCCAGGGGATACTTGCCGGGCCTTGCCGCGACGCCGTCCCGGCCGGCCGGATGCAGCAGCGCCCGGACCTCGCCGAGGTCGGCCGGCTGGGGCCAGATGGCGGCGAAGTCCAGGCAGCACACGGCATGGACGATGTGGAAGACGACGGCGGCCAGCAGCACGACGCCGGCCAGCACGTGCAGGCCCACCCAGTCGAAGGCCAGGCCCAGCTTGGGCGCGAAGGCCGTGGCCAGAAGGGTCAGCATGGACGCGGCCATGACCCAGTGGAAGACGCGGGCCGGCCGGCCGTGGCGCAGGATGCGCTCGGGCAGGCCGGCCGGAGCCGGCGCGGCCGGGGCCTGGACGGGCTTTCGCGACCGGGCCCACAGGGCGTGGCCCACGGCGAAGGCCGCGCCGGCGGCCAGGGAAACCCACAGCAGCTGCCAGGCGGCATGCAGGATGACGGGCTGTCCCCAGGGGGACGCGCCCCACGTGACAGGGCTCATGCGGCCTCCTTGCCCGAAAGGGCGCGTTGGACGAGGTTTCTGGCCAGGGCCAGCTTGTAGCCGTTGTCGGCCAGGGGCCGGGCCCCGGCGTCGGCCAGGGGGGCGGCGGCGCGGGCCGCCTCGGCCCTCGTGCGCCCGACGGC
>JAEWCY010000059.1 GCA_023390395.1 Pseudomonadota bacterium
GAGGCGATGTCCATGGGCTCGCGGAAATGGCTGATGATGTAGCGCCGCATGTAGGTGGCGCAGCCCTGGGAGCCGTGCAGGAACGGAATGGCTCCCTCCACGCCGCGGAAGGCCAGCGCCGCGCCGAGCGGCGTGCACAGCTTGCAGGCGTTGGTGGTGGAAACGTAGGGCGAGTCGCTCATATGCCTTCTCCCCCGGCCGCGCGCGTGGCGGCGTCCTGTTCCCTGGCGGCCTTGGCCATGGCCTCGCGGCGCGGCACGAAGCGCCACACCGGGCTCATGGCCGAGGCATGCACTTCCTTGGCGAAGTTGAGCATGCCGACAAAGCCTTCCAGGGCTTCCTTGCGTTCGTGATTGTGGTCGCAGAAGCCGACCCCGAGCTTGTGGGCGATGGGCCGTTCCTTGACCCCGCCGACGAAGAGGTCCACGTCGAGTTCGCGCACGAACTTGGAGAGCTCCAGCGGATTGGAGTCGTCCACGATGACCGTGCCCGGGTCGCAGATGGCGGCCAGCTCCTCGTAATCTTCCTTGGTGCCGGTCTGGGACCCGACCAGGACCACCTTCATGCCAAGGTGGCGGAAGGCCTTGATGAGCGAGAAGGCCTTGAATGCGCCGCCGACGTAGATGGCGACCTTCTTGCCTTCGAGATCCTTGCGGTATTCCTTGAGCTTGGGCAGAAGCACGCTCAGTTCCTCGCGCACGAGCTTCTGGGTGCGCTCGACGATGCCCGGGTCCTTGTCCTTGAAATGGTCGGCCACGGCGTAGAGCGAGTCGGCCATGTCCTCGATGCCGAGGTAGGACACGCGCAGAAACGGCGTGCCGTACTTCTCCTTCATCATCTGGGCCAGTTCCATGGTCGCGCCCGAGCACTGCACCACGTTGAGGCCCGCGCCGTGGCAGCGGCGCACGTCGGCCACGCGGCCGTCGCCGGTGATGTTGGCCACGACCTGGACGCCCATCTTCTTGAAGTATTCCCGGATGATCCAGATTTCTCCGGCCAGGTTGAAGTCGCCGAGGATGTTGACGGAAACGGGGCTGATGCCGGACGTGTCGCCCGTGCCGGCCAGGGTGAACATGGCCTTGCAGGCGGCGGCGTAGCCCTCGCGCTTGTTGCCCTTGAATCCCTCGGACTGGACCGGGATGACCGGGATGCCCGTCTGTTCGGCCACGTCGCGGCACACCGCGCCCACGTCGTCGCCGATGATGCCCACGATGCAGGTGGCGTAGACGAAGGCCGCCTTGGGCTTGTGGCGTTCGATGAGTTCGAGCAGGGCGGCCTTGAGCTTCTTCTCGCCGCCGAAGATGACGTCTTTTTCCTGGAGGTCGGTGGAAAAGCTCAGGCGATGCAGCTCCGGGCCCGAGGACAGCGCCCCCCGGATGTCCCAGGTGTACACGGCGCAGCCGATGGGACCGTGCACCAGGTGCAAGGCGTCGGCGATGGGATAAAGCACCACCCGCGAGCCGCAGAACACGCAGGCCCGCTGGGACACGGCCCCGGCCAGGCTGTCGCGGTTGCACGCCAGTTCAAAGGGGCCTTCGCCCTTGCGGTGGATCTGATCCCGCCGTTCCTCGAAAATGGCCTGTTCCATGAACGCTCCTTTCCCCGGTCACCAGCCGTCGGGGTCATCGGGATTATACAAGGAGCATGCCATTAGTTATATTGCTTATTTTACAATATAAAATGAAATCGTCACAGTGTAGCAAACAAATTTGTACGAGGCGCGGCGACAGAAATGTAGAGAGAAGCACGGTTAGGGAAGAAATCGTGGACCGCCCCCCCGATACGACCGCCGGCCGGGCTCCGGCGGCGCTGTCGCCCAACCGGCGCTCGCCCCCTTGGCCGGATTGTCTCCGTCCCGTCACCCGACCGTCGCCAGCTGCCGCTGCCCGTCCTGTATATCCCGCTTCCGTCATCCCATCGCCGCAAGCAACAGGCAAGCACACCACATGGCAAAACCCCTCGGCTCCCGCCTCCAAGACGCCTTTTTCCGCCTCGTCCACGGCAACCGCCTCGTCTACAACACCTGCTGGGAAGACCCCCGGCTGGACAGGAAGCTCCTGGGGCTCGGCCCCGAAGCCCGGGTCGTGGTCATCACCTCGGCCGGGGACAACGCCCTGGACTACCTCCTGGACGACCCGGCCGGCGTGGCCTGCGTGGACGTCAACTTCCGCCAGAACGCCCTGCTCGAACTCAAGCGGGCGCTTTTCCTCCACGCCTCGCACCACGAACTCTTCCGGTTCTTCGGCGAGGGCGGCGGGCCGGACTGCGCCGCCGTCTACAAGGGCCTGCGTCGCCAGCTCCCGGACTACGCCCGCGCCTTCTGGGACGCCAACATCGACTACTTCAAGGCCGGCCGCCTGTCCCGCTCCTTCTACTACCACGGCGCGTCCGGGGCGGTGGCCTTCGCCTTCTCGCGGCTTCTGTGCGCCCTCAAGCCCGGCCTTCGCCGCCGCATCCCGGAACTCCTTAACGCGCGCTCCCCCGACGAGCAGCGCCGCGTCTTCGACGCCATCGAGCCGGCCTTCTGGGACCGCGCCAGCCGCTGGCTCGTCGGCCGGCCGGAAACCATGGCCCTGCTCGGCGTGCCGCGCCCCCAGATCGACCTCATCCGCCGCTCCCACCCGGGCGGCCTCGAAGGTTTCGTGCGCGACAAGGTCCGGCAGGTCTTCACCGGCCCGCCCATGGCCGAGAACTACTTCTGGCGCGTCTATCTGACCGGCCGCTACACCCGCGACTGCTGCCCGGAATACTTGAAGGAAGCCAATTTCGCCCCCATCCGCGACCGCGTCGCTCGGCTCTCCAGCCACACCGACACCCTCAGCGGTTTTCTCGCCGCCAACCCCGGCCCCTACACCCACTTCGTCCTGCTCGACCACCAGGATTGGATGGCCAGCCACGCCCCGGCCGCCCTGGCCGAAGAGTGGGAACGCATCCTCCAAAGCGCCGCCCCGGACGCGAAAATCCTCATGCGCACCGCCGGCCTGGACGTCTCCTTCGTGCCCGGCGAGGCCCGGGAGCGCCTGCGCTTTTTCCCGGAAATCACCGAGCCCCTGCACGGCCACGACCGCGTCGGCACCTACGGCAGCCAGCACCTGGCGGTGGTGGCCTGATGGACGCCGCCTGCTCCCCCAATCCGCTGCACGGCTACTACAAATGGCACGCGCGCATCTACGACGCCACGCGTTGGAGCTTCCTGTTCGGCCGCGACCGGCTGCTGCGCCTGGCCGCCGACGCCCTGGGACCCCGCCGGGTCGGGCCGCTTTCCGTCGTGGAAGTCGGCTGCGGCACCGGGCGCAACCTGGCCCGGCTCGCCAGAGCCTTCCCCGCCGCCTCCCTCGTCGGCATCGACCTGTGCCGGCCCATGATCATTCGCGCCGCCAGGGCCGTCGCCGGCCACGGCCCGCGCTGCCGCCTGCTGTGCGACGCCTACCGCCCGGACAGCCTGCCCGCCGCCTCCGCCGACCTCGTCGTCTTCTCCTACAGCCTCTCCATGTTCAACCCCGGCTTCGAGGAAGCCCTAAACGCCGCCCGCTTCCACTTGGCCCCCGGCGGCCTCGTGGCCGTGGCCGACTTCCGCCGCACCGCCCGGCCCTGGTTCGCCCGCTGGATGGGCGTCAACCACGTGCGCATGGACGACCACCTGCTCCCGGCCCTGGGCAAGCGGTTCGAAAGCGTGCGGGAAGAAACGCTTGCGGCCTACGGCGGCTGGTGGGAATATTTCGTGTATCTGGGACGATAAGGGTGGGAGTGAGAGTGAGAGGATGCCCCCGGCCGCCGGAGGCATTCTTCCCTACGACATTCCTGTAACTGGCGGCCAAGCCGCGGACCCGCTACCATCGTCGCGAGGAGCAACGACCATGACCACGACGACCGACCTGGAACCCAATGCCGCCCGTTTCGACGGCCTGGCCGGCGTGTACGACGCCAGCCGGCCTTCGCCGCCGCCGGTGCTGGCGGATGTGTTGTGCCGCTATGCCGGGGTGGAGCGTCCCGACATGGTGGTGGATCTGGGCAGCGGCACGGGGTTGGCCACGCGGTTGTGGATCGGCCGGGCCGCGACGGTCATCGGCGTCGAGCCCAACGAGGGCATGCGTCACCGGGCCGAGGAGGCCGTGGCCGCGATCCCTGGCGGCGGGGACGTCATTTTCCGCAACGGCTATGCCGACGAGACCGGGCTACGCTCCGGCTGTGCGGACATCGTCACGTGCAGCCAGTGCCTGCATTGGATGGAGCCGCAGCCGACCTTCGCCGAGGTGGCGCGCGTATTGCGCGAGGGCGGGGTGTTCGCGGCCGTGGACGCGGACATGACGCCGTCTTTCGGCGGCCCGGCGGAGGAGGCCTTGCTGTCCATGCGGCGTCGGGCCAGGGCCTTGGAGGAGAAGCTGCGGCTGACGGACGTCAAGCGTTGGGACAAGGCCGGGCATCTGGGGCGGATGGCCGCTTCGGGGCAGTTCCGCTTCACGCGGCAGGTCATGATGCACCATGTGGAGCCGGGAGACGGTCGGCGGCTGTTGGGGCTGGCGTATTCTTTCGGCGGCGTGGCCACGATGCTGGCCCATGGCGTGGCCGAGGCGGATTTCGGCCTGGACGTGCTGCGCCGCGAGGTCGCGGCCATGGGCGAGGAAGTCGTGCCGTTTCACTGGAGCTACACCGTGCGCCTGGGCGTCAAGTAGGTCCGCGTCGTGAACAGGGACGGCGGCTGGTGGGTACTGGCGGTCGGCGGGCCGTACGACCCTGAGGATTTCGACCAGCGGGACTTGGCGCGCGCCAGGTTGCGCCAGGAGCTTTTGCTGCTGGCCATCGTGCCGGACGAGTACGTCTGGATCTGGGACGAGACGGACCGGGCGCAGCTTGTCCTGCGGACGTTCCCGCGCCGGGTTTCGGCCGAGGAGTACGCCGCCTATCTGTCCGGCCGGGGCGTGACCACGCGGATACGGTCGGCCTTCGGCGAATCGGGCCAGGCCGGCTGAGGCCGCGCTTCTCCTGTCGCTTTTCTGTTCCTTTCGTGTGCGTTTCCGGGCGGCGGATGTCGCCATCCTGTTCCCCTTGCCGCGCCGATTGTTCCTTTCCTGCCGCTTGATTGTTTCTTTCGCGGTTAACATGCCGATAAAATAGGTATTTAATAGCATCGGAAAGGGCTTTGCCAAATGCCGCCCGGAAACATACCCTGGCGGCATGCCGCTCCCCTTCGATCCCTGCGTCGCGTCCTGGTTCACGGAACACGTGGGCGCGCCCACGGACATCCAGGAGCGCGCCTGGCCGCGCATCGCCGCCGGCGAGCACGTCCTGGCCGTGGCCCCCACCGGATCGGGCAAGACGCTGACCGCGTTTCTCTGCGCCCTGGACCGTCTGGCCACGGGCGTGTGGCCCGCCGGCCGGGTGTCGGTGGTCTACGTCTCGCCGCTCAAGGCCCTGGGCGCGGACGTGCGGGCCAACCTGCTCGTCCCCCTGGCCGGGCTGCGCCGGGCCTTCGAGGCCGGCGGACGGACCCTGCCGCCCATCCGGGTCGCCATGCGAAGCGGCGACACCTCGTCCGAGGAGCGGCGGCGGATGCTGCGCAAGCCGCCGGAAATCCTCGTCACCACGCCCGAGTCCCTAAACCTCCTGCTGTCCTCCCGAGGCGGGCGGGGCATGCTCGGCGAGGTACGCCTGGTCATCCTGGACGAGATCCATGCCGTGGCCGGGACCAAGCGCGGCGTGTTCCTGCTTTCCGCCGTGGAGCGGCTGGCCCTTTTATCCGGGGAATTCCAGCGCGTGGCCCTGTCGGCCACGGTGACGCCGCTGGCTGCGGTCGCGGCCATGGTGGGCGGCTTCGCGCCGGTGCCCGACGATCCTGGCGAGTGCGTGCCCCGGTCGGTCGCCGTGGTGGCCAGCGACGCGACGAAGCGCATGGCCCTGCGGGTGCGCCACGTGCCCTGGCCCGAGGGCGACCGGGTCGGCGGGCGCATCAAGGCCGTGGCCGCCGACATCCGGGAGCGTATCGCAGCCAACCGATCCACGCTTGTTTTCGTCAACAATCGCAAGCTGTGCGAGAAGCTGGCGCGGTTGGTCAACGACGAGGCGGAGCATACCCTTGCCTACGCCCACCACGGCTCCCTGTCGCGGGAGCTGCGCCAGTCCGTGGAAGCCCGGCTCAAGGCCGGGGAGCTGCGGGCCGTGGTGGCTACCAGTTCCCTGGAGCTCGGCATCGACATTGGCGCGGTGGACGAGGTGATCCTCGTCGAATGCCCGCCTACGGTCAGCGCCGCCGTGCAGCGCATCGGCCGCAGCGGCCACCGCGTGGGCGAGACGAGCCGGGGGCTTTTCCTGCCCACCTCGGAAAAGGACCTGCTGGAGGCGGCGGTCATGGCTCGGGCGGCTTTCGCGCGCGACATCGAGCCCCTGCGCCCGGTCGTGGCCCCCCTCGACGTCCTGGCCCAGACGTTGGTCGCCATGTGCGGGGTCGAGACCTGGGGCGTGGACGCGCTCTACGACGCCGTGCGCCGGGCCTGGCCGTACCGCGGCCTTTCCCGCGCCGCCTTCGACCTGACGCTCGGCATGCTGACCGGGCGCTACGGCGCGACGCGCGTGCGCGAGCTTTCGCCGCTTCTGGCCGTGGACGCTGTGGACGGCACGGTCGCGGCGCGCAAGGGGGCGCTTTTGCGCCTGTACGCCTCGGGCGGGGTCATCGCCGACCGGGGCTATTACGCCCTGCGCCGCCAGGACTCCGGCGCGCGCCTGGGCGAGCTCGACGAGGTCTTCGTCTGGGAGGCCCGGCTCGGCCAGGTGTTCGCCTTCGGCGCACAGAACTGGCGCATCGAGCGCATCACCGACGCCGACGTCTTCGTCTCCCCCGCGCCCGAGGGAACCGTGCCGGCTCCGTTCTGGCTGGGCGATCCTCACGGCCGCGACCGTCATTTCTCGGCCCTGCTGTCCGATTTCCTGGAAGAGGCCGAGGCGCGCCTGGCCGATGCCGGCTTCACGGGCACGCTGGAAGCGGACTGCTTCCTGGAGCCTGGAGCGGCCGCCGCCCTGGTCGATTTCCTGCGCCGCCAGAAGGAGGTCACGGGAGCGGCCCTGCCCCATGCCCGGCATCTGGTCGTGGAGGTCACGTCCACCGGCCCCGGCGGCGCGCCGGGAAATCAGGTCATCCTGCACGCGCCGCTGGGGCTGGCCGTGACCGCGCCCCTTGGGCTCATGCTCGAAGCCGCCCTGGGCGAGAGCCTCGGCGAGGCCGCGCCGGTCTACGCCGGCAACGACTGCGTGGCCATAACCTTGCCGGGCGAGGTCTCCCCCGAGGCGGTGCTTGGGCTTCTCGTGCCGGAGGAGACCGCCTCCAGGCTGCGGGCGCGCCTGGAAGGCTCGGGCTTTTTCGGCGCGGCCTTTCGCGAGGCCGCCGGCCGGGCGCTGCTTCTGCCGCGCGACGGCTTCGGCAAGCGCCAGCCGCTTTGGATCACGCGGCTTCGCGCCCGAAAGCTCCTGGCCGCCGTGGCCGGGTACGGCGATTTTCCCATGGTGCTCGAAGCCTGGCGCGCCTGCCTGGCCGACGCCTTCGACATGGACGGGCTTGGCGACTACCTCTCGGGCCTGCGCTCCGGGGCCGTGGCCGTCAGCGTCGTCCATACCCGGACACAGAGCCCCTTCGCGGCGGACATCGTCTGGCGGCACGTGACCGAATACATGTACCTGACCGACGCCGGCACCGCCGCCGGCCCGACCGGGGCCCGGCCCGACCTGGTGGCCGAGGTGGCCCGCTCCCCGGCCCGGCCGAGCGTGCCGGCGGAGATCGCCCGGACGTTTGCGGCCAAACGCCAGCGCCTTTTTCCGGGCTACGCCCCGTCCGGGGCCGCCGAACTGCTGGAGTGGCTCAAGGAGCGGGTGCTCGTCACGGAGGAAGAATGGGTGGCGATCCTCGCGGCCGTGTCCCGGGACCACGGGGACGCGCCCGAGGCCGTGGAGGCGGCCCTGGCCCCGCGCCTGGCCCGCCTGGTCGCGCCGGGAGACGGCCGGCCCCGGCTGGTCGCCCTGGAGCGGGCGGCGGACGTGGCCCTGGCCGTTTTCGGCGATCCGGCCCTGGCCCCGCCGGGGACGGGCAAGGCCAGGCGGCCGGCTGGGAGCGCCGAGGACGCGGCCGCCTTGCGCGAGGAATTGCTGGCCGAGTGGTTTTCCTTCCACGGCCCGCTGACGCTACAGGCCATGGCCGCGCTGCTCGGCGTCGCCGAGAACTTGCTGGCCGGGGCGGCCGAGGACATGGCCGGGGCCGGCCGCTGGGTGTCCGGCGCGCTCGTCTCGGGCCAGGAGGCGACGCTCTGGTGCGACGCGGCCAACTTCGAGACCCTGCTGCGCCTGGCCCGGGCGGCCAGGCGGCCCGGGCTCGTGGCCGCGCCGGCCGGGCGGCTGCCGTATTTCCTGGCCCTGTGGCAGGGCCTGGCCGCGCCGGCCGTGGACGCCGACGGTCTGGCCGCGCGCCTGGAGCGCCTGGCCTGCCTGCCGCTTGCGGCCGTGCTTTGGGAAACCGAGGTATTGCCCGCGCGCTCCCGGGCCTACGATCCGGCCTGGCTCGACGCGGCCCTGGCCGCCACGGGCTTGGCCTGGTTCGGGGCCGGCAAAAAGAAGGCGCTTTTCGCCCACCCGGACGACCTAGACCTGGCCGGCTTCGCGTCGCCGGGGCCGGGCGGGCTTTTTCCCGATCCACGGGCGCGCTATGATTTTTCGACGCTTCTCGACGTCACGGGCCTTTCCCCGTCGGATCTGGCCGGGCGGCTGTGGGAGGCGGCCTGGAAGGGCGAGGCGGCCTGCGACGCCCTGGCCGTGCTGCGCCGGGGCGTGGCCACGGACTTCACCCCGGAAGCGCCTTTTTTCGAGGGCTCCCGGGGCGGGAGGCGGACCCTGCGGCGCACGGCCCCGGCGCGTTTCGCCGCCAGCCTGCCCACGGCCGGAACCTGGGGGCTTCCCCGCGTGCCGCCGCCGCCGGACGACGCATTCGGTCGCGAGGAGCTGGCCATGGACCGGGCGCGGCTGCTGCTTGAGCGCTACGGCGTCCTTTGCCGCGACGTCCTGGTCCGCGAGGGGCCGGCCTTCGGCTGGCCGGGCGTCTTTCGGGCGCTGCGGCGCATGGAGCTTTCGGGCGAGGTCGTGTCGGGGGAATTCTTCGCCGGCCTGGCCGGGCCGCAGTTCGCCTCGGCCCGGGCCGTGCGCCTGCTGGCCGAGGGCCTGACCGGCGTCGAGCCCTGGTGGTGCGCCGGCCGCGATCCTTGCGCCCTGTGGAGCCCGGAGGCGGCCGGCGACGGTTTGACCCTGCCGCGCCGGGCGGCCGGCTGCGCCGTGGCCTTTGCCGGGGCCCGGCCGGTGTTCGCCTATGCCGCCGGCGGCGGACGCATCGATACCGTGCTCTCCCCGGACGATCCCGATCTGTCGGCGGCCTTGGCTCCCTTGGAAAACCTGCTCGTGCGCCGCGTTTTGCCCGAGCCGCGCCTGGCCGTGGCGACGATCAACGGCCGCCCGGCCGGGGACAGCCCCTATCTGCCGGTCCTTCGCCACTTCTTCGAGGTCGTGCGCGAACGCAGCGGCCTGACGCTTTTTAAGGGACGCGGCCCGGTCGGGCCGCCATCTTCCTGAGAACGCCCGGCGCGGCGGCGCGATGCCCTAAGCCCTGTCGGCCGTTTTCCCCTCCAGGCAGCTGCTTTTTCGCCCCACGACCCGCAGCAGGGCCTCGCACAGGTGGTCGTTGATGCTGGAAAGCGCCTCCTCGCTTCCCCGGGCGAAGCGCTGGTTCACCTCGAGCTCCACGCCCACGTAGGCCTCGCCGAAACGGCGGCGCAGGGCCGTGGCCAGGCCGTCGGTCGCGCCCCGGTACGGATAGTTGCGCCGCAGGATGAGGTCGCCGTCGAGGCAAGCCAGCTCCCGCAGGAAGCGGCCGCAAAAGGCTTTTTCGGCCGCACGCCGGGGGTCGTAGAGAAAGCCCACGTCGCAGTGGCGCGTGACGCCCCCAAGGCGCGGGGTGAAGCTGTGGCTGGCGATGTGCAGCACCCGCCTTCCCGTGGCGGCGAGGGCGGCGACCCGCGCCGTCACGGCCTCGCGGTGGGGGCGGTAGCAGGCCTCGAAGATCTCCCGCCGGGTTTTGACGGGAAGCGGCCTGGTGATTTCCGAGTACAGGCGCGGATGGCCCTGGCTGCGGTTGGCGTCGGCGAGCAGGCGCGTGAGCGGCGTGACGCAAAGCGGCGCGCCGAGCGCCCCGGCCAGGGCCTCGGCCGTGGCCAGAGCGCCGAGGTCGAAGCCCCGGTGGCTGGCGAGCAGGGCCTCCCAGCCTTTAAAAAGCGGGCGGTAGGCCGGGGGCACGGCATTGCCGGCATGCTCACAGGTAATAAGCGGCGCCCAGGAGTCCGACATTGTAGGGCTCGTTTTTTTCCAGGCAATCGCACAGGTTGGCGTAGATGGACCGCACGTTGACCGGCCGCATGTCGCCATCCAGCGCGGCCAGGATGCGCCGGGCCAGGCTCGACTGGTCCACGAGCACGGGCAGCGGCTTGTCCCAGGCCGGGTCGTAGTCCATGGTCGGCAGGCAGCTGTGGGTGAGCCGCCGCCAGATGACGCGGGCCGGAATGTTCGACGGCGCGTAGACGCCGAAGAGCTTGGCGTAGTCCTGGGGCACCATGGTGCGGCCGGCGGTGCGGATGGTCTGGAAGAGGATGTTGGCCAGCTCCCGCGTGCCCCAGGCCTTCTGCTCCTCATAGGTGGACCAGCGCTCTTCCACAAGCCCCTTGAGGGCGGCGGTCAGCACGCCGGCCAGGGCCAGGTCGGCGCAGGGGCATTCCTGGGTGTCGAGGACCCGGATCTCGATGGTGGAGCGGTCGAAGCGGGCGATGGCCCCCCGGGCGTTGAGGAACTCGTCCTGGAGCACGCCGGAAGGGTCGAGCGGCCCGATGTCGCGGTACATGGGGGCCAGGATGCGGTCGCGGTATTCCTGCTCGGAAAAGACGGCCTCCGGGATGACGGCGGCCATGACCGAGGGCACGCGGGAGGCGTTTTTGGAGTACTGCTCCATGCGCGCGTCGAGAAAGCCCGTGACCTTCCCGTCGAGCAGCGGCGAGGAGGCGGCCAGGGCCGGCATGATGGGCAGCAGCACCCGGATGGCGGCATGGAGCCGGCCGAACTCGTCGTCGCCGCGAAACGGCAGGTTCACGTGCATGCTCTGCAGGTTGGACCAGCCGTGCCCCTTGCAGTCGAAGATGGCGTCGAAGGCCTTGTAGATTTCGCTGCATTCGTGGGGCCACAGCACGGTCTCGGCCAGGGGGTCCATGAAGGGGTGGGCGCCGGTGGGCATGAGCCGCCCGCCCAGGGGGGCGAGCAGGGCGTCGGCCATGGCCACGCTCTCGGCGAACTGCCCGGCCAGCCCGACCAGGCTCTTGGCCGGCTCGGTCACCTTCATCTCCAGCACGTGGTTGACCAGTTCGTTGGACCAGGTCACCGGGCCCATGACCACGTCGGCCGCGCCTTCCTCGCGGGCGGCGGCGGCGAGCAGCTTGTCGGCCACGGGCAGGACGCCGAGCGTCTCCCGGTCCACGATCATGTATTCGATTTCGATACCGTAGGCGGAAAAAAGCGGTCTGGCCCGGCTCATATGTTGAGGCTCCCGGTTTTGCGGCGTTCGATGCGTTTGAGGAAGACTTCCACTACCCGAAGATACAGCTCGTCCTGGAGGACTTCGTCCTCGAAGCCGGCGTCGATGTTGGGATTGTCGTTGACCTCGATGACGTAGACCTTGTTGCCCACCTGCTTGAGGTCCACGCCGTACAGGCCGTCGCCCACGGCGTCGGCTGCCTTGAGCGCCGCCGAGACGACCTTTTTGGGCACCTTGCCCACGGGCAGCGTCTCCACCCGGCCGTAGATGTCCTTGCCGCTCTTGCCCTTGCGCAAAATCTGCCAGTGCCCGGAGGCCATGAAGTACTTGCAGGCGAAAAGCGGCCGCCGGTCAAGGATGCCGATGCGCCAGTCGAAATCGGACGGCAGGTATTCCTGGGCGATGACCAGGTCGGACTTGGACAACAGCCGCCGGGCTTCGCTGACCAGGGCGTCGGATTCGCGCACCAGCACCACGCCCTGGGAAAAGGCGCTGTCGGGCTGCTTGAGCACGCACGGCAGGGACAGCTCCTCCAGGATGTGGTCGATGCCCTTGGCGTGGGCGATGACCGTGCGCGGAGCCGGTATCTTGTGGCGCGAAAGCAGCTCGGCCAGGTAGACCTTGTTGGAGCAGCGCAGGATGGACTGGGGATCGTCGATGACCACCAGCCCCTCGGCCGCCGCCTTGCGGGCCATGCGGTAGGTGTGGTGGTCCACGTTGGTCGTTTCGCGGATGAACAGCGCGTCGAATTCCGACAGGCGGTTGGAATCCTCGCGGGTGACGAGCTCCACGCCCACGCCGAGCGTCTCGGCGGCCCTGACGAACCGCTTGAGGGCCTTGGCGTCCGAGGGGGGCCGCGCCTCTTCCGGGTCGTGCAGGATGGCCAGGTCGTAGCGGGACACCGGCCTTTTGGGGATGATGAGCTTTTTGCCGGCGAAGTATTCCGTGGACACGGATTCGGCGAAGTCGCGCTCCTCGGCGGGAATGTCCTTGACCGAGAGCGGCGAGACGTTTTGCAGCTGCCAGCCGTTGGCGAAGGTCAGGTCGGCGCGCAGGAAGGGCGCGGGGAAGAGCTTGAAGAGCCGCGAGGCCAGCAGTTCCAGGCCCTTGTCCGGCGTCTTGCCGAAGTAGGCAGAGAAGCTCAGCTTCTCGGGCTGATGGTCGGACAGGGCCTTGGCCATGACCTCTTCGAGCTCGTCCGAGGCCAGGCGGATGATGCCGAGCGACTTCATGTCCTGGATGGCCGTGATGGAGGGCACGGGCTTGTGCCCGCGCGCCTCGGCCAGCAGCGACACGTAGTAGCCCATGGACTGGTAGCGGTAGGAACGGCAGATATTGATGATCTTCACGCCGCGAAGGCCGGTGAAGGTGTCGTCGGTAAGGTAGGACCGGGCCGCGACCGGCTCCACGCCGGAAAAGACCAGGGAACAGTCCTCGGGGTTTTCAATGACCACCAGAACGGACACGGGAAGGGGCTCCTTTGCCGTCCCGGGGGACGGCTTTTTTCCTGGGCGAGAGCACGAGCAGGTTGGCGTCGCGGGTGACGATGCCGAGCATGACGGCGCACACGAGGTGGTTGAGCGTCACCTCGTAGTGTTGGCTCTCGCTGATGGGGTTGGGCAGCAGCGGATCGGCGATGTGGGTGGCGCGCTTTTCCTGGTCGTAGCCGCCGATGACCACGAAATGGCCGGAGGGTTCGCCGCGCAGGTCGTCGAAGACCATCCTGCCGTCCGCGCCGTCGCGTTCGCGGGCGGTGCGGTAGAGGTAGGTGGCGGAAAGCCCGGCCAGGATGGGCCGGTCGCGCTTGAGGATGTCGCGGATGAGCTTGGCGGTGAGGTCCTGGAAGCGGATCTCGCCGCCGAGGCGCAGGAATTCCAACGTGGCCTCGGTGGTGGCCTGCAGGCGCGAGCTGCGCTTGTGGCGGCGCTGGCATTTGAGCTTTTCGGTCAGGTCCACGGCCGGGCCGCCGTCGGCGAACCAGGTGATGTCGAAGACCGTCAGGTCGAAGGTGTAGAGCCTGGCCGCGTAGCCCCGGGCCAGGGCGTGGCAGCCGAGCAGGGCGGCCAGGGTGCCGCCGCCGGGCAGGGTGGCCGTCTCGTCGATGACCGAGGCAAGGGGCACGTCGTCGCCGTAGTAGCGGTAGATGGCTTGCAGGCAGGTGGGCCCGCAGGTGGTGTCGTCGGGCTGGGCCTCGATGGGTATGGCGAGCATGGAGCACACGGATTTGGCAACTATCACGGCCCCCGGGGCTTGGCCACGGGCGCTTTTTGTTGATTTTACGGATTTGTCCCGTGATGGCAAGCTGTTACGAAAATGTAGGCCTCATCGGGCCGGCCGAGGGAAGGAAAAGGCAGGGGAGAAAATGTCCATGCATCCCGGCGGGAAAGGAACATCAAACCGAAGGGCGCTCGGAGCAACCTTGCAAAAACGTCATGGCGCGCGGCGGCCTATTCGAAGTGGATCTCCTCTTCCTTGACGATCTGGAAGGCCTTGTTGGACTTGACCAGGCCCGGGATGCCGCGGAACTTGCGCACGCCCTGGATCTCGGCGTCGAGGAGGTCGTCCACGTCGTTGTCGAGCATGATGATGTCCCCGGGCTTGAGGGACAGGAGCTGGCGGCCGGTGATCTGGGACCGGCCGAAGCGCACGAGGAGTTCCACCGGCGTTTCCATGAGCCGCTCCTTGAAGCGGGCGATCCAGGCGTGGTCCACTTCCAGGCGCTCGGTCTGGAAGGAGGCGTAGAGCTTGGAGCGGATGGGCTCGATGGTGGCGTAGGGCAGGCAGACGATGAGCGAGCCTATGGCGTTTTCGAGCTCCACCTCGAAGGTGACCACCACCACCACGTCGCTTGGCGGCACGATGGCCGCGAACTGGGGGTTGACCTCGCTGCGCACCAGCTCGATGTGGACCTCGTGCACGGGCTGCCAGGATTCCTCCATGTTCTCCAGGGCGATGCGCACCACGCGGTTGATGATGGCCTGCTCGATGGGGGTGAAGTCGCGGCCCTCGATCTTGGGCTGGGAGCCGGCCCCGCCGAAAAAGCTCTCCACCATGGCGAAGACCAGGCGCGAGTCCACCACCAGGATGGCGTTGCCGCGCAGAGGGTCGAGCTTGAAGATGTTGATGGAGGTGGGCACGGGCAGGGAGCGCATGAAGTCGCCGAACTTGGACATGTCGATGGAGATGGGGTTGACGTCGGCGCGCTTGCGCATGGCGTTGGCCATGGCGTTGGAGGCCAGGCGGGCGAAGCGGTCGTTGATGATCTCGAGGACCGGCATGCGGCCGCGGATGATGCGGTCCTGGTTGGACAGGTCGAAGACCACGACCCCGGAGTCGTCCTCCAGGATGTCGGTTTCCGCCTCGATCTCGCCGCCGGAAAGCCCGCGCAGCAGCGCATCGACCTCGTCCTGATCCAGAATCTTGCTCATGTCCCTACCCTTCGGCTTTTCGTTTCAGGACTATAGGGGCGTCGGCGGGAAAAGGGAAGGGGCCCCAAACGGGACCGGCCGCTCGCGGCGGCCGGTCGTGTCCGCGCCGGAGCGCGGGATGTTCCTGGCCGCCGGGGCGGCTGTTGTTCCTAGAAGCTGACGTTGAGGCCCAGGGTGCCGCCGAAGCCGTTGACGCCCTGGTTGTTGAACTGGCCGATGTGCAGGTACTTGACCGAGCCCTTGACGCTGAGCTGCTGGGTCAGGGCGTAGGTCGCGCCGAGTTCGCCGTTTTCGGTCACGCTGTTCTCGAAGCCGTTGTAGGGCACCTTGGTGTCGGCCCACAGGCCGCCGAGGCCCGCGCCGACGAAGACCGTGGCCGGCCCGGTGTTGACGAAGTGCCAGCGGGCGTTGAAGTTCCCGCCGATGCCGCTGGCCGGGGACGACTTGGTCCCCACGGTGTAGGCGCTTTCGAACTTCTTGTTCTGGTCCACGTACACGCCCATGCCCTCGGCTTCCACGGCCACGTTGTCGAAGATGAAGTAGGTCAGCGCGCCGCCGTAGGTGTAGATCGAATTGACATGATCGTTGGTCGTTCCGAAGGCGCTGAAACGCGGTTCGAAACTGAAGCTGCCGGCCGCCAGGGTCTGCTGCGCCATGACCCAGCTGGTCGAGGCGGCCAGAACCAGACAGGCGAACCCGAGCGCCACCAGCAGTTTGCGAAATAAAGCATCCATATCCATCTCCCTGTGCGAACGGTTTCAGGAACGACCGGTTCACATCAAATACCGTGCCAAAACCGTTGCTCAGGTATTTTTCAATAACATACCGTATTAGCTGGATAAATTTTGAGGCTGCGTCGTTCTGTTCATTGGATAACCGTGTAAAGTCGTTTGATTTTTTTAAACTTTCAAACTGCCGGCAAGGGGGCGCGTTCGAGAAGCAAGTCGGGTGCGGCGTCCTTCGCCGGAGGAGGCGTCGCGATCTGGCGCGGGCGCACGGAGCCGGCCGGGGTCCCGTTTCGAGGGGACGGCGTCGTGACGGCTCGTCGCCGGGTGCGAGGGGAGGACGGCATCCCGGAGGGACAGCGGGTCGGCAGGGGCGTTTTTTGGCAGGGCGCGGCGAGACGAGGGAGGGGAGTTCTGTCGGCGGTTGCGCCAGGCCGGACCGGGGAACCGGGAAGGGAGTCGCGGGCGGGGCGGAGGGAGGCTTCAGGGGGAACGACCGCCGGCGACGGCCTTGGGGGGCGTCGCCGACGGGCGAGGGAGCCGAGGATACCGGGCGGCGGGGAAAGGGAATCAGGCCGAGGCGCGCTTGGCGGCCAGGCGCTGCCGCAGCCAGTCGTACCAGGCGTCCAGGCCCTCGCGGCTGCGGGCCGAGACCGGGAATACGCTGATGCATTCGTTGAGCACCCGGGCGTGGCGGCTGGCGCGCTCCAGGTCGAAGTCCACGTAGGGCAGCAGGTCCACCTTGTTGAGGACGAGCGCTGCCGAAATATGGAACATCAGCGGATATTTCTCCGGTTTGTCGTCCCCTTCGGCAACGCTTAACAGCGTGACCTTGAAATCCTCGCCCACGTCGAACTCGGCCGGACAGACGAGGTTGCCCACGTTTTCAATGAACAGGATGTCCAGGCCTTCGAGGTCGAGGCTTTTTATGGCCTCCTGGACCTGCGAGCTGGTCAGGTGGCAGCCGCCCTCGGTGTTGATCTGCACGGCCTGCGCGCCGGTGGCGGCCACGCGGCGGGCGTCGTTGTCGGTCTGCAGGTCGCCTTCGACCACGGCCATGCGCAGCTCGGGAGCGAGGTCGGTGAGCGTGCGTTCGAGCAGGGTGGTCTTGCCCGCGCCCGGGGAACTCATGAGATTGAGGACGAGGATGCCTTTTTTGGCGAAAAAGTCCTTGAGGTCGGCGGCGATGCGGGCGTTGGCCTCCAGGATGTTGCGCACCACGGGAATCTGCATGGCAAGCCTCCGCTATTCGAGTTCGAGGTATTCGATGTAGAGTTCCCGCCCGGAGACCACGGCATGGCCGAGCTCCTCGCCGCAGCCCGGGCAGGGGGCGAAGGCCGAGGACCCTTCGGGGGTGAATTCCCTGGAGCAGGCCCGGCAGCGCAGCACGACCGGGATTTCCTCCAGTTCGAGCCTGGCCTCGGCCAGCCGGGTGTCCATGGTCAGGGCCGTGAAGCCCATTTCCAGGGCCTCGGGCACCACGGCCGAGAGGCGGCCGTGCTTGATCTTGACCGTGAGCAGGGTCTTCTTGCCGTGCTTGGCCATCTCGTCCTCGATGAGGGCGATGAGGCTTTGGGCGATGGAGAGTTCGTGCATGGCCGCCTCGGTCTACGGCAAAAAGCCGGCCGCGTAAAGGAAGGGCGGCGGAAAAAGGCTGTCGCGCCGCTCGGTTCGCGCCTGCCGTCTCAGCCGAACCAGGGGGCCAGCACCACGGCCACGACCATGGCCGGCAGCAGGTTGGCCACGCGGATTTTGAGCAGCCCCAGCATGTTGAGGCCGATGGCCACGATGAGCAGGCCGCCCACGGCCGTGAGCTGGGTCAGGCGGTCCGGGGTGAAGTAGCCCTGGGCCGTTGCCCCGAGGTAGACCAGCGCCGCCTCGTACAGGGCCACGGGCAGGCAGGAGAGCAGGACGCCGGCCCCGTGGGTGGTGGCCAGAATCAGCGCCACGGAGCCGTCCAGGGCGGCCTTGGCGAAAAGGAGCGTATGGTCGTTTTTGAGGGCCTCGTCGAAGGAGCCGAGGATGGCCATGGTGCCGGTGCAGAAGATGACCGAGGCGGTGACGAGGCCGTCGGTGAAAAGGGCGTTGTCCGAGCGCAGACGGGCTTTGACGGCGTCCCCGGCCCGGGCCATGAGGCGTTCGATGTCGAGGAGTTCGCCGGCCACGGCCCCGGCCAGCATGCTCATGACCACGAGCAGGGGGGCGTTTCCGGTCAGGGCCATCTTGAGGCCGATGAGCAGTATGGACAGGCCCAGGGCGTGGAACATGGTGGCGCGCACGCGGTCGGGGAAGCGTCCGTGCAGGGCCAGTCCGAGCAGGCCGCCGGCGACGATGGCCGCGCCGTTTATCAGCGGACCGATGGGGAGGATCATGGCAGAACTCCTTGCCCGCGACGGGCAGGGGAGGGCTACCAGTTCCGCCCCCCGGGCACAAGGGGGAAACCATTTGACATTTTTGCCGGACTTCGGCTATTTTTCCTGATTCAGGCCGGGATGGCGGAATTGGTAGACGCAGTGGACTCAAAATCCACCGGTCGCAAGGCCTTGGGGGTTCGAGTCCCCCTCCCGGTACCAGAACAATATCAGCGGGTTGCGTGTGGCAGGCAATGTCACGCAGCCCGCTGTTTTTTTTAATCGGGATAGATTGTCCCACCACTGTCCCACCTTTCTGCTCGCCATCGCCCCCCGCGCCCCCCGTCAGTCTCACGCGCCCGCCAGATGTCACCAACCTGCGCTCGGAGTCCCCGAGGATCGCGGGTCCTTCCCAGACGCCGAATGTCAGGGGTCAGAAACACCCCGGGCGGTGGCGCTGTGGGATGGAAAAAATCTGGTGGAAAAATGGAAAGTTGGCACATGTGGTACGAATAAAGAAAATCGTGACACGGTGTGCCGGCCATGAGCGAGAAAGATCCCTCGCTCACCGATCCCGACGTCATCCGCGAGCAGGTCCAAGATGCCGTTGCCAAGGAAGCGTCGCATCGGCCGGTTGACGTCGAACCATCCGAAATACCTACGGATGATACCGAAATCGCGCCGGACTTCGCCCCGGGCATCACCGTCACCGACGTGGAGGACGCCTTCCGCTGGAAGAACGTCGGGGACGGCGGCTTGGCGGTCAAACTGCTGCGCGGGAAAATCTGTTTCGACGCCATCGCGGAGAAGCCCTACCGGTTCAACTGCACGCATTGGCTGCGCGACAAAAATTCGAACTGGCGCAAGGCCTTGTTCCAGGTCGCCGACCTCTACGCCATCCGCTCCCGCCACTACGTCGAAGAGGTCAGGCGCGCCGAGGAACGCTACGAAGGCGCGGGCAAGGACGAAAAGCCGTTCTTGGGCATCGAGCTCAAGCGCGCCCAGAAGATTTCCGAGGCTTGGATAAAGCGCGTCAACGCCTGCCGCGATATGTCCTACGTCCGCAAAATCTGGGAGTCTTCCCTCTCGGGCGACGGCTCCCTCGCCATTTCCGGCGACGAGTGGAACCAGCACCCGACGCTGCTTCCGTGCAAGAACGTCGTGGTTGACCTGGAAACCGGCAAGCTCCTCAAGCCAGATCCGTTCCAGTATTTCAACCGCGCGGCCGCCTTCCACTTCCATTCGCTCCACGACGACGCGCCGTTCTTCATGGAGACGATTTCCAAGGCGCTCATGCGCAACGAAAAGCTCATCGACTACTTCGACCACATGGTCGGCTTCGCGGCCACGGGCATGCAGACCAAGGATTTCTTCCTGGCCTATGGCCCCAAGGGCGACAACGCCAAGTCTGTCGTGTTCGAGTGGCTGCGCAAGGCCCTAGGCGACTTCGCCGGCACCATCAAGGTCGAATCACTCCTCGAGGAGCGATTCATGCGCAGCGCAGACGGCCCTTCGCCGTCCATGCTCAAGCTGCGCGGCCTGCGCCTGGCCGTGACCAGCGAGGCGGACAAGAAGCACCAGTTCAATATGGGAAAGATCAAAGCATTGACCTCGGGCGGCGACCGCCTGGAGGCAAGGGGGATCAACGCCGTGGACATCGTGGAATTCAACCCGGAAATGTCGCTCGTCCTGCACAGCAACTTCCTGCCGTCGGCCACCGGCTCGGACGAGGCCTTTTTCAAACGCGTCAAGGTGCTGCCGTTTCGCGCCAAGTTCATCAGCCAGAGCGACGGCCCGGAAGATCCGGAAATCCGCCACGGTCAAGCTGGCCCTTCTCGGCACGGGCTACGCCTTCGACGCGGCCGACGCCGCCTGGGCCGACGTGTCGACCCACGAGATCGCCGGCACGGGCTACACGGCCGGCGGCAAGACGCTTTCCGGCAAGACCGTGACCCCGGACGGGGAGGGCGGGGCCGCGCTCGAGGCCGAGGCCGCGACCTGGACCGCGCTCACGGCGACCGGCCTGCGCCACGCCGTGGCCTACGCAGTCGGCACGGCGGACGGCGTGACCGACCCGCTGCTTTTCTGCGTCACCTTCCCGGCCTGCGACGTCGCGGCCGAGGATTTCCCCGTGTCCTGGCCGGGCGGCGTGGCCGTCCTGACCGTGTAAGGAGGCTTCCATGGCAGTGACCAAGACCGCCCGCACCCTGCTGGCCGAGACGAGCAACGCCGCCGGCGCGACCGCCACGGGCAGCGCGATTGATTTGCGCACGGCGCTGGGCCTGGCCGGGGTGCTGCGCGTCGTCAACGGCTCCTCGGCCCCGACCGTGGCCTGCGCGGCGTACATCGACGTGAGCGCGGACGGCACGACCTGGCGGCAATGGCTGGCGATCACGGCCGGCCTGGCCGCCGCCGCGACGTATCAGTACCCGTTCTCGCTGCCTGCCGAGATCATGTACGCTCGGGCGCGTTTTACCGGCAACACCGGCCAGGCCGTGACCGTGGAGTGCCTGGCCCACGAACTGACGAGCGTGTAGCATGTCGTATCCCTGCCGTCCGCCGCTCGGCGTGCCCATCGACTGGAGCCATCCACTCGCCCGGGGTCTCGTCGCCTGGATCGACGCCGACGGCGACCGCGTCTCCGGCGCGCCGCTTTCGCTCATGGGCGCGGCCGAACGGAGGCCGGACGGCACGATCTATTCGCCCGGAGGCAGCGGCGACGGCGCGTATGTGCCGTTTCCGGAAAGCCTGCTACGAATCGGCGTCGACCTGACGGTCGTGGTGTTCTGCTCCATCGCGTCGTTGAGCACGTCGAGCCATCTGGTGTCCGTCCCGTACCGCTCCGGGAGTTGGGCGTCGCCCTATGCCGCGCTCAACATGTTGCTGATAAACGCGCCGCAAGGCCTGGGCATGGCCATCAGCCCCAATGCCGGCGGATACACCCAGCCCTACGGCGGGACGCTGGCCACCGTGGCCGACGTCAAGTGCCACGCCATTTCCAAGTCGGCGACGGCCTTCGCCACATACGTCGGCGGGGCCTACTCCACGGCGTTTTCGTACAACGTCGGTGCGACGCTCGACGTTTCCCCCGACTTTTCCGGCCGACAGCCCCTTGTCATCGGCAACCACAGCAACAGTGCCCCGGGCGAGGCGACCGGCGGCGTCTTTGTCTGCGTCCTCGTCTACGCGCGTCAATTGTCGGAATCCGAATTGCGCGCCCTGGACGCCAACCCTTGGTCCATATTCTCCAGGCGGCGGCTTTTCTTCGCCTCCCCGCCCGGGGCGGCCGCCGCGCCGGCGCGGGTCGACGTGGCCTGGCCGGCCCCGGCCGTGCCCGTGGCCGGACGTGGCGTGGCGCGCGTCGTGGCC
>JAEWCY010000063.1 GCA_023390395.1 Pseudomonadota bacterium
CCTTCCAGGGCCCCACGGCCGCCAAGTTCGCCTCCGAGGAATTCAAGGCGAAAAAGGCCGCGGTGCTCTACGACATCGCCTCCGACTATCCCAAGGGCCTGGCCGAGGACTTCAAGGCCGCCTTCGAGAAGATCAACGGCCCCGGTTCCGTGGTCGCCTTCGAGACCTTCACCACCAAGGACGTGGACTTCTCGGCCCAGCTGACCAACATCGCCAAGTCCGGCGCGGACGTGCTGTTCGTGCCCCAGTACTACAACGAGGTGCCGCTGATCGTGAAGCAGGCCAAGTCGCTCGGCTTCAACAAGCCCGTGCTCGGCAGCGACTCCTGGGGTTCCGGCGACCTGATGGGCCTTTGCGGCGACGACTGCAAGGGCTATTTCTTCGTCACCCACTACGCCGCCGCCGGCGCCAAGGGCAAGACCAAGGAATTCATCGACGAGTACACCAAGCTCTACAAGAAGACCCCTGACGACGTCGCCGCCCTGACCTGGGACGGCGCCAACCTGATGCTCGACGCCGTCAAGACCATGCCCGCCCTCACCGGCGACATGGCCAAGGACCGCGAGGCCCTCATGAAGGCCATGGCCGGCATCAAGAAGTTCGAAGGCATCACCGGCGACATGTCCTATCCGCCCACCGGCGACCACGACCCCATCAAGTGCGCCGTGGTGGTGAAAATCGACGACGCCGGCAAGTTCGCCTTCTACAAGTCCGTCTGTCCGTAGCCCCGGCCCGGCCACGCGCCGGCCGGCCGCGCTCCGCCGACGCCGCCATCGCGCGGCGTCGGCGGGCGACAAGCCGCAACCTTCGCCCGCCCGGGCCGCACGCCCGGACGGACAGGCTCGAACCATCCGCGCCAAGGGGGTCTCCGTTGCTGCAAAGCCTCATGCAAAATCTCCTCAACGCCTTGCAATGGGGGAGCTTCTATTCCCTGATCGCCCTTGGCTACTGCCTCGTCTACGGCGTCCTGCTCCTGATCAACTTCGCCCACGGCGACATCTTCATGGTCGGGGCCTACATCGCCTTTTACGTGTGCATGCTTTTCCTCGGCAAGTTCGGGCTCATCCCCGGCCTGCCCGGCTGGCTGGTGCTGGCCTTGGCCGTGCCCCTGACCATGCTGCTGACGGCCGTGGTCGGCGTGACCCTCGAGCGCGTGGCCTACCGGCCGCTTCGGCGCAAGGGCGTCAACCGCCTCTACGTCGTCATCACGGCGCTCATGTGCGGGCTGATCCTCGAAAACGGCAACCTCGCCCTGCTCGGGGCCAGCCGCAAGAGCTTCCCCACGCTCATCCCCACCAAGGTGTTCGACGTCTACGGCGTCACCGTGACCAACATCAAGATGATGGTCATCGGCGTGGCCATCCTCTCCTTCCTGCTGCTCCACTTCATCGTCACGCGCACCAAGATCGGCATGGCCATGCGGGCCATTTCCTACGACCGCTTCGCCGTGCCGCTCATGGGCATCCCGGCCGACACGGTCATCGTCTTCACCTTCGTGCTGGGTTCGGGCTTCGCCGGCCTGGCCGGGCTCTTTTTCGCCATGACCTACCCGGTGCTCGACCCCTACATGGGGGCGCTCATCGGCTGGAAGGCCTTCATCGCGGCCGTGGTGGGCGGCATCGGCTCCATCGCCGGGGCCTTTGCCGGAGGCTTTCTCCTGGGGTTCGTGGAGATCATGGTGGTGGCCTTTTTCCCCTCCACCTTCCGCGACCTCATCGCCTTCTCCATCCTGCTGCTCATTCTGTCCATCCGCCCCACAGGCCTTTTCGGCGTGGCCCGGCGGACCAAAATCTAGGACCAGCCAGGGAGCCGCACCATGAAGCGCCTGACCGTTCCCGCCCTGCTGGCCGTCGTCTTCGCCGTGCTGGTCTGGGCCTCCAAGTCCGGAGCCATGAACATCTACTGGCAGTCGGTGGTCATGTTCATGGGCGTCAACATCATCCTTTCGTCGAGCCTCAACATCATCAACGGCAACATGGGCGAGTTCTCCTGCGGCCACGCCGGGTTCATGGCCGTGGGCGCCTACGTCTCCTCGGTGCTGTCCGTGGCCCTGTTCGCCAAGTCCGCCGCCTTCGGCGAGCCGCTGCTTTCGCCCGCGCTCGCCGTGTGGCTCTTCCCGGCCGTGCTCGCGGCCGGGGCCCTGGCCGCCGCCCTGGTGGGCCTGCTCGTCGCCGTCCCGTCGTTTAAGACGCGCGGCGACTACCTGGCCATCATCACCATCGCCGCCGCCTACATCGTCAAGTCCACCATCGAGAACATCGGCGTCATCGGCGGGGCCAGGGGGTTCATGGGCATGACCGCGGTCATGAACGCCATGAACGACACGGCCAACCTGCCCTGGATCATGATCTGGGTCATCGTCGGCACCGTCTTCTCGGTCTGGCTCATCCGGCGCTTCATCTACTCGACCTTCGGCAAGGGCGTGGACGCCATCTGCCAGGACGAGATCGCGGCCGAGATCATGAGCGTCGACACCGACCGGGTCAAACTGGTGGCCTTCATGGTGTCCTGCGGCCTGGCCGGCCTGGCCGGCGGGCTTTTCGCCCACATCCTGGGCTACGTGAACCCGGGTTCGTTCACCATCCTCAAGTCCACGGAAGTGATGGTCATGGTCTATCTCGGCGGCATGGGCTCGCTTTCGGGCTCGGTGCTCTCGGCCATCCTCATCACGCTGCTCATGGAGGCCTTGCGCCCCTTGCAGATCGTCAAGTGGGTGGTGATTCCGCTCGTGCTCGTGCTGCTCATGCAGTTCCGCCCGGAAGGCATCATGGGGCGCCGCGAGCTGGCCGACGTGTTCCCGGGACTGCGCAAATTCTACAAGTTCAAGGGGTAGGCCGTGGCGCTGCTGGAAGTAAATGAAATGACGCAGTACTTCGGCGGGCTGTGCGCCGTGTCGGAGTTTTCGGTGGCCCTGGACGAGGGCCGTATGGTGGCGCTTATCGGCCCCAACGGCGCGGGCAAGACCACGGTCTTCAACCTCGTCAGCGGCTTCTACAAGCCCACGCGCGGCGAGATCCTGTTCAAGGGGAGCTCCATCAAGGGCCTCAAGCCCCACCAGGTCACGGCCCGGGGCATCGCCCGCACCTTCCAGAACATCCGGCTGTGGTTCGACATGACGGTGCTCGACAACATCCGCATCGCCCAGTACCACGCCCTGGGCTACGGCCTGCTCGACTGCTTTTTGCGCACGCCGCGCTACATGCGCCGGGAGCGCGACATCGAGGACCACGCCATGGCGGTGCTCGAACGCCTGGGCCTTCGCGAGATGGCGCACGAATACCCCAAGAACCTGCCCTACGGCGTGCAGCGCCTGGTGGAGATCGCCCGGGCGCTGTCCATCAAGCCGGCGCTATTGATGCTCGACGAGCCCGCCGCCGGCCTCAACTCCGCCGACGTGGAGGGCCTCATCAAGCTCATCGCCGACATCCACAAGGATTTCGGCCTGGCCATCTGGATGATCGAGCACCAGATGGACGTGGTCATGAGCCTGTGTTCGTGGATCAAGGTCATCGATTTCGGGGCCACCATCGCCG
>JAEWCY010000090.1 GCA_023390395.1 Pseudomonadota bacterium
GGCGCGACGCGGCTGGCCGTGCAGTCGCTGCACGTGGTGCCGGGCGAAGAGTACCACGAGATGCTGGCGGGCCTTGGCCGGTTCCTGGAGGCCGAGGGGGCCGGGCTCACGGTGTCGGTCGGCGCGCCGCTTCTGGCCAGCCTCGCCGACGTGGACCGCGTGGCCGGGGCGCTTCTGGCCGGGCTGCCGCCCGAGCGGAGGCCGGGCGAGGCCGTGGTGGTCATGGGCCACGGCGCGCCGCCGCCCGGGGCCGGCTTCTACGAGGCACTGGCCGAGCGGCTCGGCCGCCTCGACCCCCTGGCCCGCTTCGGCGTCATGCCCCGGGAAAAGGGCGCGCCCTGCCCGGACATCGGCCGCATCCGCGACGCCCTGGCCCGGGAGGGCGCTCGCGCGGCCTGGCTCCTGCCCTTTTTCACCGTGGCCGGGGCCCACGCCTGCTGCGACCTGGCCGGCGACGGCCCGGCCTCCTGGCGCGGCGTCCTGGAGGCGGCCGGCATCCGCTGCCGGCCGCTGCTCTCCGGGCTCGTCGAACAACCGGCCATGGCCGCCCTCTGGCGCGAACACCTGGACGCCGCCCTGGCCCGGCTGGCCTGACGCCCCTTTCCTCCTGCGCGGGGGTCCCGGGGGCCTAAAGCCCCCCCCCCGGGCCCCGGGCGGCGCCCCGGTCTTTTCCTCCGTCCTCCTCGCGCATTGACGCCGTCCGGCCCTTGTGAAAATATTGTCCGGATTACGCGCGTGGGCGCGCGGCCAAAACTCCGCCCGAGGACTCCCCCATGAACTGGCCCCACAAGGATCTTCTCGACGTATCCCAGCTCTCCCGGGAAGACGTGGACGTGGTCATGCGCACCGCCGCCTCTTTCCGGGAAATCAACTCCCGACCCGTCAAGAAAGTCCCCACGCTCAAAGGCAAGAGCGTGGTCCTTTTTTTCGCCGAGCCGAGCACCCGCACCAAGACCTCCTTCGACATCGCCGGCAAGCGCCTCTCCGCCGACACCTTCGGCCTGGCCAAGACCGGCAGTTCGCTGCAAAAAGGCGAAACCCTCAAGGACACCGTGCGTACCCTGGAGGCCATGAACCCCGACGCCATCGTCATGCGCCACGCCTCCTCCGGCGCGGCGGACTTCGTGGCCAAGCGCGTGGGCTGCGCCGTCATAAACGCCGGCGACGGCTGGCACGCCCACCCCACCCAGGCCCTGCTCGACCTGTTCACCCTGCTCGAGGTCTGGGACACCCTGGCCGGCAAGACCGTGGTCATCCTCGGCGACGTGGCCCACAGCCGCGTGGCCCGGTCCAACTGCCGGCTGCTCCCCATGCTCGGGGCCAGGGTGCGCATCTGCGCCCCGCGCACGCTCCTGCCCAAGGACGCCCAGGCCCTGGACGCCGAAATCTTTCACGACCCGGACAAGGCCCTGGCCGGAGCCGACGCCGTCATGTGCCTGCGCCTGCAGCTCGAACGCCAGGAAGCCGGCCTGCTCCCCGACCTGCGGGAATACGCCCGCCGCTTCTGCCTGACCCCGGACCGCCTGGCCCTGGCCAACCCCGGGGCCAAGGTGCTCCACCCCGGCCCCATCAACCGGGGCGTGGAGATCGCCTCGGACCTGGCCGACGCCGGCAACTCGCTCATCCTCGACCAGGTATCCTCGGGCGTGGCCGTGCGCATGGCCATCCTCTACCTGCACATCACCCGCAAGGACCAAGGGGGGCAGGCATGACGACCCGATCCCTGGCCGTGGCCAACGTCCGCGTGCCCGGCCGCGACGGAGCCTTCGACCTGCTCGCCGCCGACGGCAAGGTCGTCGAGCTTCGCCCCCACGACCCCAAGGCCGACCGCCCGGACTTCCGGCGCATCGACGGGCGCGGCCTCGTGCTCATGCCCGCCCTGACCGACGCCCACGCCCACATGCGCGAGCCCGGACAGGAATGGAAGGAAGACATCGCCTCCGGCCTGGCCGCCGCCGCCGCCGGCGGATTTTCCAACATCATGTGCATGGCCAACACCGACCCGGTCAACGACCACGGGGCCATCACCCGCTTCATGCTGCGCCGGGCCAAGGACGCCCACCCGCACGGCCCCAGGCTCTTCCCCATCGGCGCGCTCACCGTGGGCCTTCGCGGCCGCGAACTCGCGCCCATGGCCGAACTGCTCGAAGCCGGCTGCGTGGCGTTTTCCAACGACGGCGAGCCCGTGGCCGACACCGAGATCTTCCGCCGGGCCATGGAATACGCCGCCGACCTCGCTCCGGTCATCGACCACTGCGAAGACCCGTTCATGGCCAAGGGCTCCGGAGCCAACGAAGGGGCCATGAGCGCCCGCCTGGGCCTTCGCGGCCAGCCCGACGCCGCCGAGGCCATCCAGGTCGCCCGCGACATCCTGCTGGCCGAATACCTGAACGTCCCCGTCCACCTGGCCCACGTCTCCTGCCGCCGGGCCGTGGAACTCATTGCCGCGGCCAAAAAACGCGGCGCGCCGGTCACGGCCGAGACCTGCCCGCATTACCTGCTCATGACCGACGCGGCGCTTTTGGGCTACGACACCATGGCCAAGGTCAATCCGCCGCTGCGCACCGACGCCGACCGCCTGGCGCTCATCGACGCCCTGCGCGAAGGCGTGATCGACATCCTGGCCACGGACCACGCCCCCCACGCCGCCCACGAGAAGGAAACCCCCTTCGAGGACGCCAAAAACGGCATCTCGGGCCTGGACACCGCCCTGGCCTCGCTGTGGGAACTCGTGCGCCAGGGCCGGCTGACCCCCGCCGACATCGTCACCCGCTTCGCCTGGCGGCCGGCCGAAATCTTCAAGCTGCCCGTCAACCGCTTCGCCCCGGGCGATCCGGCCGACTTTCTGCTCTTCGATCCCGACGACTCCTGGGTCGTCACCCCCGAATCCCTGCGCTCCAAGGGCAAGAACACGCCGCTTTTGGGCCAGCCGCTCACCGGCCGCGTGGTCCTGACCGTGGTCGAAGGCGTCGTGGTCCACGACCTCTCGGCCCCCGGAGCCTGACCCAACCCCGCGACGACCCGCAAACGACCCCGGAGGACATCCATGGCGCAACCCTTCAAGGACGCCACCGCCATCTGCAAAACCATCATGCGCAACGGCTACGACGCCTACGTCGTCAACGCCGTGCTGCAGGAAAAAGCCCTGGACCCGGCCGCGCCCGAACTCGACCTGGCCACCGACGCGCCCCTGGCCGAACTGCAAAAGCTCTTCCCCGACACCGAGCCCGTGTCCGCCGGCGGAGCCTACGCCCGGGTCCTGATCGGCGGCACGCTCTTCCACTTCCACCCGGCCGACACCGCCGACGCCTCCCACCCCGAGGAGACCGTGGCCCGGCTCACCAGCCGCCTCGTCAGCCGCCTGGACGCCCTGGGCATCCTGCCGCCCCACCAGGCCTGCCCCTACCTGCCCCACCAGTTCGACGACCACGACGGCTTCGCCGACCTGGCCTCGGGCGAGGTGCGCCTCAAGGGCATCCCCGACGAATGCCTCCGCCAGAACTACCTGCGCGCCGTGCGCGCCCTGCGCTTCTCGGCCAACTACAACATCCCGGTCGAGGCCAACACCTTCATGGCCATCCTGCGCGCCTCGCGCCGCGTCCTGGACTACGTGTCCGTCAAGGACGTCATGGACGAATGGCGCAAGGTCGAGGCCGAAAACATGGCCACCTTCGTGGAACTGCTCTACGACACCATGATCCTGCACTGGTTCCTGCCGGAAGTGGCCACGCTGGCCCGCATCAAGCAGAAATCCGAGGAAGGCGTCGAATACACCCTCTTCGAACAGACGCTGGCCGTCATGCGCCACTACCCCGAGGAACTGCCCTACGACTGGTACGGCACGCTGGCCTGCCTGTTCCACGACGTGGGCAAGCTCCATACCGCCGAATACGCCGGCGGCGACCTGCACTTCTACCAGCACCACCAGGTCGGGGCGAAAGTCGCCCGCAAGATCCTCTCGCGCCTGGGCTTCCCGCCCGACGAAACCGACCTCGTCTGCAGCCTCGTGCGCAACCACATGCGCTTCCACTTCATGCTCACCGACCGGGGCATCCGCCGCTTCAAGGCCCTGGACCAATACCCGCGCCTGATCGAAATGGCCCGCGCCGACATCAAGGCCGTCAGCGGCACCTACAAGGAATTCAACCACAACATGAAAATGCTCGAGCGCACGGCCACGCCCGAGGAAATGCTCGAACCGCTACTCAATGGCGCGCAGATCATGCAACTGCTCGGCCTCAAGCCCGGACCGGCCGTGGGCCTCATCCGCGACGCGCTGCTCAAGGCGCAGATCTCCGGCGACGTCACCAGCCTGGCCGAGGCGGAAGGATTCGTGCGGGCGTACTGGGACAAGCAGGGGCTGCATTAGGCGATTGGAAGGAAGAGAGAGAATGGGGGGAGAGAATGGGGCTCTGCCCCAGGCCCCGCCAGGAGGGGGTGACCCCCTCCTGGACCTCCCCGTCGGGTGCGAGCGGGAAGGCGTGCGGGAACGGCAGGCGGTGAGGCGACGGTCGTTGTGGTCCGGGAAATGGGCCGGGCGACGCAGGCCGCAAAGCCGGCCAGCACCGCCCGGCCCATTCCCACGCCCACGGGCGCCAGCGGCGAAGCGCCGCATCTTAAGAGCGGATTTTTTGCCTCTAAAGAGGCTTTCAAAGCAAAAGTTCCAAGAATTCGCCCCGAAGGGGCGACGGCCTGGGGGGAGTCACTCCCCCCCAGTGGGGTTCGGGGCAACGCCCCGATGGGTCCAGAGCAACGCCCTGGCAGGCTCCGCTCCTCGCCCGAAACGTCGTGCCGTTTACAGTCCCTTGCGCAGGATCAGCCGCAGGACGCCGGATGCCGGCGTTTCGTCGTTGGGGTCGTAGGGCTGGCCCTGGAGAATGGAGGCGGACACGCTGATGGAGAAGGGGAAGCGCGATTCTTCGACCACCTGCCAGTCGCCTTTGAAGGTGCTGGCCAGGTCCCAGCCGATGAGCGTCGGTTCGCAGGGCTTGGCATTGGGGCTCACTTCGCAGGCGATGAGGACGTGGCCGCCTTTGCGCAGGACGCGGTCGATTTCGGCCACGACCTTTTCGAGGTTGTCCACGTGATCCAGGGAATTGATGGAAGTGACGACATCGAAGTGTTGGTCGGGAAAGGAGATGTTTTCGGCGAAGTCGGGCGTGTAGGTCATCTTGTGCGTGTCCGAGCCCAGGTATTGGTAGGCTTCGGCCAGGGGGTCGAGGCCGACGCGTTCCAGGGCGTTGTCGGCCCATTCGAGGGAGCCGCACGGTCCGCAGCCGATGTCGAGAAGGCGTTTGCCATCGTAGAATTCTTTGCCGACGCCAAAAAGCGTCGTAAAATTCGATTCGTAATGGGCGTTTGGAAGAAATCCCATCTTGCCAAGGTATTTCTTCCAGAACATGTATTCGTGAACGTACTTTGCTATTGGGTTCTTGTATGCGCCCTGCTGTGGCATTGTGGCGTAGCTCCCTCGTGTTTGTGGACGGTGTTTGCTCTGTTGTTTGTTTAATATAATACTTATCTTGTTTGATGTCGCTTGTATGGATGTATTGTCGAAGCGGCATGAACTTGAGTTTTTCGAGCGGATGATAGGCACGCTCTCGCATGGCGTCAACGGTTTTGTAAAACAAAGGGAATGATGCCAGCCCTGTAGGGCCAAATGCGTCATCGGCTGCGCAGTGACGGACATTGCTTGCGCCATAACGCCGAGCGCGACCCGGGTGCCTCGGGCGGGTCGGACAAGGGGCATAAAAAAAGCCAGGAGCCCGTGACCGGGGGCCTGGCTTTTGCGGGGGAGGAAAGGCGCGGGATCAGGCGGCGACGACCATGCGCTGGGGTTTCTCGGGCCTGGGCGCGGCGTCGGTCGCGGGCGCGGCCACGGCGTCGCCGTCGTACATGGCCCAGTAGTCCTCGAAGGCCTGTTCGATGGTGCGCTCCTCGGCGTAGGCCCGGCCGGCCCGGCCCATGGCCCGCATGCGCGCAGGGTCGGCCAGCAGGGTCTCCATGGCCGCCTGGAGCGCGGCGGCGTCGCCGGCCGGCACGACCAGTCCGGTCTCGCCGGGCAGGATGTTTTCCATGGGCCCGCCCTGGTCGGTGACGATGATGGGCAGGCCCGAGGCCTGGGCTTCCAGCACGACGTTGCCGAAGGTGTCGGTGGCGCTGGGGAAGACGAACAGGTCGCTGCTAGCGAAAAGCGCCGCCAGCTCGTCGCCTTCGCGGTAGCCGGTGAAGGTGGTGGGCGTGCCTTCGAGCAGGGCGCGCAGTTCGTCGAGGAACGGGCCGTCGCCGACCACGGTCAGGGTCGCGTCCTTGCGCTTGGCGCTTAAGGCCCGAAAGGCCTGGGCCAGCAGGTGCAGATCCTTTTCCCGCGACACCCGGCCGGCGTAGAGCAGGCGCGGGCCGCCTCCCATCTGGAAGCGGCCGGCGACGTCGTCCGAGCGCTTGGCCGGGTGGAAGCGGGCGACGTCCACGCCCCGGGGGAACAGCCGCAGCTTGGCCGGGTCGAGGCCCTTCTCCTCGAGTTCCCGCCCGGTTTCCTTCGAGGGAATGTAAACGAGGTCCATCTGGTTGTAATACCAGATGATGAATCTCCAGGTGAGGTCTTCCATGGCCTCGTCGCCGGTGAGGATCTGGGCGTACTGGGGCAGGGCGGTGTGGTAGGTGCCGTAGATGGGCAGGCGCAGCGTCTTGGCTATGCACAGCGCGGCCAGGCCGATGGGGCCGGGCGTGGCCGAGTGGATGCGGGTGAAGCCGCCGGCGTAGACGTAGTGGAGCATTTCCAGAAGCGGCGGGTAGAAGAGCTTCTGGTCCGGGTATTCGTCCAGGTGGTAGACGCCGATGGGCTTGAAGTTCTGCACGCCCGGCTCGAAAACGCGCTGGCCGTGGTCGCAGGTGACGATGGACAGGCCCTTGCCGGTGCGGATGGCCAGTTCGGCCTGCTGGCGCAGGGTGCCGGAGACGCCGTTGATCTCGTGGAAGGTGTCGGTGAAGTGGGCCACGCGGACTTCGTCGCCCTGGCCGTTTTTCCCGGTGACGGCCTTGCGGACCTCGGTGCTGAACTGCCGGTCCTTGGTGAAGATGGAGTAGGCCAGGAAGTAGGGGGCGAGCATGGTGTAGAGCGCCCCGGCCGAGCCCAGGGTGCCGAAGATGTCGAAGACGTTGGCCCCGCTGACGTGGTCCAGCAGCGTCCGGGCGAAGTGGGAGGCGATGCGGTTGGTGGCCCGGTTGACGAAGGAGAACCAGCCGCTTTCCAGGTTTTCGCCGTTGAGCACGCCGGCCTGGGCGAATTCCATGAGCGTGGCGTCGGAGCGGATGAGCGATTCGGTCTCGGTGCGGATGAGGTCCTTAAGCGGCGTGTTGGCCGTGGGGCGGCGGCGGGTGAGGGTGCGCACGATCCTGGTGCGCAGCTTGAAAGCCAGGCCGACGCTGGCCTGTTCGCCCGGCTCCAAGAAGCGGTCGATGACCTTGAGGCTCACGTCCTTGTCCAGGAAGCGGTCGATGCTGAAGCGGTGTTTGTAGTACTGGTAGGCGATGCTGTAGAGGGTGCGGGCCATGGTGCGGGGCGTGGAGGACGCGCCGACGGCCCTGGCCGCGCCGTTTTCCAGGCCGTCGAGGAATTCCCCGAGGTTGGTCGCGCCGTCCACGTGGGTGTAGGTGGAGGCGATGTAGAGGGCGCTGTGGTCGTCGGAGCCGCCGATGAGGTTCTTGCGCCAGGGCTGGGGATAGCCGGGGTCGATGCCGTACTTCTCGGCCAGCCGCCAGATGGCGTCCTCGCCGAGGCTCGGGATGATCTCGCGCAGGCAGTCGTTTTGCCAGGCGTCGCGCGCGCCGTTGATCTCGAAGTTGCGAAAGAGCAGCAGCAGCTTTTCGAAGTTGGGCACGGTGATGCGGTCGTTGACCCCGAAGAGGGGGTGGGCCGCGGCGTGGTGGATGTTCTCCTGGCGCAGGTAGTCCACCAGGTCGTAGACGTTCTCGCGCAGGCGCTGGAGCTCGCGGTGGATGGCTTCGTTGATGTCGTAGACCAGCACGTGGACCTTGCAGCGGTCTTCCGGGAAGTAGGAGGTCACTTCCTCGCTGATGAAGGTGTCGGGCAGGTGGGCGATGGACAGCGCCCCTTCGATGCGGTTGTGGTCGGAGATGGTGACCAGGCCCATGCCCTTGCGCTTGGCCTCCTCGTAGATGCGCATGGGCTCGGTGAAGCTCTCCGGGCAGTTGAGCTTTTGCAGCACCCACTGGGAGGGCCGGGTGGAAAATTTGGAATGCACGTGCAGGTCGATCTTCATGGTCTCTCCTTAGAAGGAAAAGGACCGGCGGGACGACCGGCGGCGGGACGGGCCGTGGCGGCGTCGGGCGGCGTTTGGGCCTTGTAGCCCCGGCCCATGGCGGGCCGGTTGCGGTTGCCCGCACTTTTGTTGACGCGGGGGGACGGATTGTCACGCAAATGACGCTTGTCCCGGGCACGGCGGCGGCGCATGGGAGAGTCATGGAACCGTCCATGCTCGAACCCCGCGACGTGGCGACGCAGGCCGAGGGATTGCGCCGGCAGGGGCTGTCCGTGCTGCGGGCTTTGGGCGAGCGCTCCCTGGCCCGGGAGTTTTCCCGGCGCGCCGTGGCCACGGAGAACCCGGAGGCCCTGGCCGCGTTGCTGCTCGAGTGCCTGCTGCGGCGCAAATCCCGCTAAGGCCCGCCGCAAGGCGCGTGGTCTCTCCGGACCGGCCTGTCCCTGGCGCGCCCCAAAGGCGTCAGGCCCGGTGCCGCCCCGTTTGCCGGCGCATGGCGTCCCCGCGCTGAGGGCGTTGCGTCGTCGTCACCTCCGGCCGGCAGGAGCGGCGCATTGTCACCTGTTCGCCACATTCCCATGGCGGGATCGTCAAGGTGGTTTGTCAGTGATTTCGTGGTGTGCCGGCCGCCGTGGGCGGCGCGGCCGGTTTTTCCATGGTTCGCGAAATCCCGGCGCACCCGCCCGGGCGGGGTCGCCATACATCGGAACGCACACGCGTGGGGTCGGCTCGTCGCCTCGAAAATCACATGTCAAACAAGGCCCTGGAACCAGGGCGTCGGGAGCTTGAATGATGGAACCGAGATCGCATTTCCACGCGGAACTGGAGGCCCTCAAGGCGCGCGTCGTCACGCTCTTCCAATGCGTCGAGACCTCAAGGCAAGGGGCCGTGACGGCCTATCTGCAAAACGACGGCGCGGTGGCCCGCCAGATCATGGAGGCGGACAAGGGCATCAACCAGCAGGCCTGCGACCTCGACGAGACCTGCCTGCGCCTGCTGGCCCTGGAGCAGCCCGTGGCCCTCGACCTGCGCCGCATCGTGGGCTACGCTCGGGCCAGCATCAATCTGGAGCGACTGGCCGACGAAGCCGTTGGCGTGGCCGAAAGCGCCCTGAACGGGCCCGGCCTGCCCGGCGACTGCGACAAGTCCCTGGAAGCCCTGGCCGCCCATACGGCGCACATGTTCGGCCTGGTCGCCCAGGCCTTCGTCGCGGACGACCTGAACCAGGCCATGGAAGTCTGCCGCCTGGACGAGCAGGCCAGGGAACTGGCCACGGCGGCCATGCGCTGCATCACCGAGGCCCTGTCCCAGTGCCATGCCCAGCCGGAAGCCTCGGTGCGGGCGATCCTGGCGGCCCGGTGCTTCGAGCGCATGGGCGGCTACGCCGCCAACCTGGCCGAGGTGGTCGTCTTCATCCTCAAGGGCGCGACGCTGAGCCAGCAGTGCCAGCCCAGGTAGCGTCCGGAACGCGTGGCGAGGAAGAGCGCATGGAGCAAGGACCGGTCACCTGCCGCAGCGTCGCCGAGGCCTACGCCCGGGGCGTTTCGGCCCCTCTCGTCCTCGGCCTGCGCCTGGGCCGGACCGGGGTGCGCCTGCGTTCCAACTCCGGGGCGGTCATGGACGCCCTGGCCGACCATTACCGGGATTTTCCCGGCGACGCGGACGCGGCGGACATCGAGGTGACGGTCCTGGATCACGGACCGGTGTCACTGGACCTGCCGTTCGTTTTGTGGGAAGGCGCGGACGACGAGGCCAAGGAAGAGTATGCGGACCTGGCCGACGGTCGGGCGGTGCGCAAGCGGCGCACCGGCATGTGGCTCGTGTTCGGGCGCGGCGGGCATTACGTGCTCGGGCCGTGCGCCGGACATGTGGACCAGGTCGTCAACTGCGTCAACGCCCGGGTCGCCGACCGGGAGCTGCGGGACGGGGCGCTGCTTTTCCATGCCGCCGGCGTGTCCGTCGCCGGCGCGGGGCTGGCCATATCGGGCTTCGCCGGGGCGGGAAAGTCCACCCTGGCCCTGGAGATCATGCGCCACGGGGCGTCGTTTTCCTCCAACGACCGGCTGCTGGTCGGGCCGTCGGAAAAGGGGCTGGTCATGACCGGCGTGGCCCGCATGCCCCGCGTCAACCCGGGCACGCTGCTGCACAACGACCGCCTGGCCGCGCTGCTCACCGAGGAGGAACGCGCCGGCTACGCCGGGCTGCCGCGCGAGGCGTTGTGGAAGCTCGAGCGCAAGCGCGACGTGCCCATCCGCGACTGCTTCGGCCCGGGCCGGTTCCGGCTGCGCTCGAAACTGGCCGCCCTGGTGGTGCTGCGTTGGCGTCCCGGCCGGGGGGGCCTGGACGAACGCTGGGTCGAGGGCCGGGAGCGCGAAGAACTTCTCCCCGCCTTCATGAAGGATCTCGGGGTCTTTTTCGAAACAGGACCGCGCCGGGCCAGCCCCGGGGAGTATCTTGCGCTTCTCGCCGACTGCCCGGTACTCTTGCTCGAGGGGGGGACGGACTTCTCCCGCGCCGCCGCCCTGTGCCTGGACCTCCTCGAGGCCGGGGCCGCCGCCTGTCCCGCGTGAGCGCCCGGACGGCGCCCCATCCCCCGACAGTCAAAAGGAACGGACGTGCCCGACAAAAAATCCTCCGCGCGCGTGACCATCGCCCGAAACGTCCGCCTGCCCGACGCCGCCAAGGCGGCGCTGTACCGCCGCGCCCCGGAGCTCGGACCGAAGGTCCTCTTCTTCAGCGGCGGCACGGCGCTTCGGGGCTTAAGCGAAACGCTCATCGAATACACCGCCAACTCCATCCACCTCATCACGCCCTTCGACTCCGGCGGGTCCTCGGCCGTGCTGCGCCGCCATTTCGCCATGCCGGCCGTGGGCGACCTGCGCAACCGCATCATGGCCCTGGCCGACCGCTCCATTACCGGCAATCCGGCCGTGTTCGAGCTGTTCGCCCACCGCCTGCCCAAGGACGCCCTCCAGGACGAGCTCGTCAAGCGCCTGCACCGGATGATCGCCGGCGAGGACCCGCTCGTGCGCCGCGTGCCCGATCCCATGCGCAAGATCATCCGCACCCATCTGCGCTTTTTCGAGCAGCGCCGCCCGGAATCCTTCGACCTGCGCGGGGCCAGCATCGGCAACTGCATCCTGACCGGCGGCTATTTCAACTACAACCGCATGCTCGATCCGGTCATCTACCTGTTCATGAAGCTGGTGGAGGCGCGCGGCGTGGTGCGCCCGGTGGTCAACGCCGACCTGCACCTGGCCTGCGAGCTGGAAAACGGCAGGGTCCTCATCGGCCAGCACCGCATGACCGGCAAGGAGGCCGCGCCCATCGACGCGCCCATCAAGCGGATGTGGCTGACGCAGACCCTCGACGACCCGACCCCGGCCGCGGTGCGCATCCGCGAGAAGACCGAGGTCCTCATCCGCCAGGCCGACGTCATCTGCTATCCTTTCGGCAGCTTCTATTCGAGCCTGCTGGCCAACCTGCTGCCCCAGGGCGTGGGCGACGCCGTGGCCGCCAACGGCTGCCCGAAAGTCTACATCCCCAACCTCGGCCATGATCCGGAGCAGTACGGCATGACCGTGGCCGGCCAGGTGGCCCGGCTCCTGGAGACCCTTGAGACCGGCTGCGCCAAGCCTTGCACGCGCCAGGACCTGCTGCGCTTCGTGCTGGTGGACGCCGCGCGCGGGGCCTACGAATCGCCCCTGGACCTGGCCGCCGTCCGCCGCCTGGGCGTGGAGGTCCTGGACGTGCCCCTGGCCCGGGAGGACGATCCCGGTCAGGCCGACAGCCGCAAGGTGGCCGAGCTGCTCGTATCCCTGGCCTGATATCCGCACTGGCGGTCCCTGCGGCGTCCCCGGCCAACCGTCCCCGGTCGGCGGCCGGCTAGACCCGGCCGCGCAGGTATTCGCCCAGGGCCTTGTCCCGGTTGGCGATGTGGTCCACGATCCAGCCTGTGAGAAAGACCAGCAGGTCGTCGATCATCTGGCTCGTCACCAGGCCGAATTCCTTCTCGATCTCGAAGAAAATGACGTTGTTGACGAAAAGCTCGTGCTGCCCGGCGTGCTCCGCCAACTGCGGATAGCCGGTCTCGCGCATGAGGCCCTCCTCCAGGGCGAAGTGCCGGCCGAAGTAGTCGCGCAAAAAGCGCAGGGCCTCGGCGACCACGGCCGGCTCCTCGCATCCCTGCTTGGTTTCCAGGTCGTTGACCAGGCCGATGATGGCCTGATGCTGGGCGTCGATTTCCGCGATGCCCACGGACAGGCTCGGGTTCCATTGGATCATCGGCGTTCTCCCGCTCCGGGCGAAGCAACGCGCCCCGGTCTGGACGCCCGGGCCGGTCGGCCTCGGCCCGGGACGTGTTGCTCGATTCTTCGACAATATGCCCGGCCGCACGCTTCCGGACAAGTCAAATCAGCGTGAGGCCGTGGCGCGGGCCAATTCCCGACCATGGGGCAACGACGCGGGAAATCACGGCAACCCCTGGCCAGAACGCGGAAAATGGGTGTAAGGCTTTCCCAACGACACGCAATATCCCCAAACACACGGAGACGCCCATGCGCCGTCAGCATCTTGCCTTCCCTCTCGCGTTGTGCCTCGCGACCTTCCTGACCGCCTGTCAGACCGCTCCCAAACGCCAGGCCGCGGCCGTGGCGACGCCTCCGGCCGCCTCCGGCCAGGCCTCGCCCCTGGCCGGAGCCCGGCAGATGGTGGTGGTGGCGACCGAGGATTTTTCCACCGACCAGGCCAGGCTGCGCCGGTTCGAACGCTCCGGCGACGGTCCCTGGCGACCGGTCGGCGACGACGTGGCCGTGACCATCGGCAAGAACGGCCTGGCCTGGGGCCGGGGGCTCCACGGCGCGCCGCCGGCCGGCGGCCCGGTCAAGGTCGAGGGCGACGGCAAGTCCCCGGCCGGAGTCTTCACCTTCTCCACCATCTTCGCCTACGATCCAGCCGGCCTCTGGGCTCCGGCCAAGATGCCCGTGCACAAGGTCACGAACCAGACGGTGTGCGTGGAAACCATCAACTCCAGCCAGTACAACCGCATCCTGGACGAGAACACCGTGGCCGTGCGGGACTGGGACAGCCCGGACCGCATGCTGCGCCCGGACGGCCTCTACCGTTACGGACTCATGGTCGACCACAACGCGCCCGACACCAAGCCCGGGGCGGGCTCGTGCATCTTCATGCACCTGTGGCGTCGCCCGGGCGCGCCGACGGTCGGCTGCACGGCCATGAACGAACCGGCCATGCTGGCGATCCTGGCCTGGATCGACGCCTCGAAGCATCCGGTCCTGGTCCAGCTGCCCAAGGCGGAACTGGCCCGGCTGGCCCCGGTCTGGGGCGCGCCCGAGATCGTCGACGTGGTGGTCGGCCGCAACGGCTAGCGGCGCGACCACGAAATACGGGCACGCGTATTTCGTGGACAACAGGGCTTGGCAGTAATGGTTCTCTAGAATCCCCGACGTGTTTTTTCGGGAGGCCACACCGGCGGGGGCGTCGTAAAGGCGCGACGGCCTTTTTCAGGGGAAAGACCGCCGCCGGGCATGCGCCGGCGAAACGCACCGGCTTCCTTTTTGCGGGCATGGCGTGTGGCGGCAAGGCGCTCCAGCCGCTTGGAGCCGGGGGAAGGCGTCGCCTCGCCTCGCTGCGGCAAGGACGGGGCCAGGTCCAGGCCACGCAGGCGACGGCCGCGATGCGGTGCAAGGATACGGCGGCGATCCGGGCGCGGGGCAGGACACCGCGCCCTTTTGCCTCCCGCCGGGAGACGGCATGCAAGCGGCTGCGGCACTGAAGGAGCAAGCGGCGCGGTCCGGCGACGGCGCAGGCCGCCCCGGCGTCACGTCGCGGCAAGCCTGGAGGCGCGGCGTATGGCAAGGCGCGACAAGAGCGAGACAGGGGGAATCGCGCAGGCAGGCCACGGAGGCACGGCAGTCAGGCAGGCAATCGCGGAGACAGGCGTAAGGAAGAACGCGGAGGCCTCAGGCGGCCGGGGCGGGTTCGGGGTCCTTGCCTTGTTTCTTCAAGGCGAAGTTGAGGAGCTTGTGGGCCTCGATGAAGGCCGGAGAGAGCCGCAAGGCCAGGCGGGAGGCCCGTTCGGCCTTGTCCCAGCGCTGCCAGTCCAGATAGACCCGGCCCAGGTTGAAATAGAGGTTGGGGTCGGACTTGGCGAACTCCACGGCGCGCATGAAGTACTTTTCCGCGATGTCGTACTTGTGCAGCTTGCGCAGCACGATGCCGATGCGGTTGTAGTGGTGGATCTGGTCCGGGGAAAGCTCGATGGCCTCGTCGAGGTAGCGGAAAGCCTCTTCGTAGAGGTCGCCGCCGATGAACAGCTCGGCGATACGGGCGCGCAGGTCCGCGTCGTTGGGGTATTCCTTGGCCAGCTTCTCCAAGACCTGCCGGGCCTCGTCGTAGCGCTTTTCCTCGATGAGCAGCTTGCCTTCGGCCAATCCCTTGGCGATGCGCTGCTCCATGTCGGCGATGATGTCCTTGGCCTCTTCCACGGCCGTGGCCTGGAGTTCGCTCAGGACGCCGACCAGGGTTTCGGCGAGTTCCTTCTCGCCGCCCGGACTGAAGTTGAGGATGAGCGGATAGATTTTGCGCAGGTTGCGGTCGCCGTTTAAAAGCAGCACGGCGTCGTTGATGAGCCTGGAGAATTCTTCCTTCTCCGCTTTCATCAAGGGCGTGCGCAAGACGGCGTTGACGGCCTCGTACAAGGCCGAGACGGCAGGCAGGGGCTTGGCCTGCTTGAGAAACGTCCCGACCTTGTTGATCTGGGCCCGGGCCTTGGTCAGTTCCGCGGACATGCGACTTCCCGTCGGGTCGGCGCCTGGGTGTCTACTTGCCCGTCTCCCGGCGCACGATATTGCGGAAACGGGTGAAGAAATACCGGCTGTCGTGGGGCCCGGGCGCCGCCTCCGGGTGGTACTGGATGGCGATGACGGGCTTTTTCTTGTGGGCGAAGCCTTCCAAAGTGCCGTCGTTAAGGTTCACGTGCGTCAACTCTACGTCGGACAGGCTTTCGATGTCCACGCAAAAACCGTGGTTTTGCGAGGAAATTTCGATGCGGCCCGTTTCCAGGTCCTTGACCGGATGGTTGAGGCCGTGGTGCCCGAACTTGAGCTTGTAGGTCTTGCCGCCAAGGGCCAGGCCCAGAAGCTGGTGGCCCAGGCAGATGCCGGCCAGGGGGTAGGCGTCGGCCAGCACGGCCGTGGTCCGGACCAGGTCCGTGAGCGCGGCCGGGTCGCCCGGGCCGGGGGAGAGGAACACCGCGTCCGGGGCCAGACGCTTGGCCTGCTCGGCCGTGGTGGTGTGGGGCGCCATGAGCAGGTCGAAGCCCTGGGCGGTCAGAAGGCGCATGATGTTCCACTTGATGCCCATGTCGAAGACGAGCAGGCGCGGGCCGTCGCCGGGCCAGTCGTAGCGGCCGTCCACGATCTTCGCCGGGGCGATGCCGGAGCCTGTCCAGACGAAGGGCGCGTCGCAGGACACCCGGTCGGCCAGGCCCAGGCCTTCCATGGAAGGCAGGCCCTTGGCCGCCTCCACCGCCTTGCGGGGGTCGGAGACGTCGGTGGAGATGTAGCCGCGCATGGCCCCGTGCAGGCGCAGATGGCGGGTGAGCGCCCGGGTGTCGATGCCCTCGATGCCCGTTATGCCCTGGCTGGTCAGGTACTCGGGCAGGGTCATGGTGGAGCGCCAGTTGGAGGGCGCCTTGCAGCATTCCTTGACGATGAACCCGGCCACCCGGATCTGGGCCGATTCCATGTCCTCGGGGTTGATGCCGTAGTTGCCCACATGGGGATAGGTCATGCAGACCATCTGTCCGGTGTAGGACGGATCGGTCAGCACTTCCTGGTATCCGGTCATGCCGGTGTTGAAGATGACCTCGCCGCCGGCGCTGCCCTGGCCGGTAAAGGTTTGGCCGTGAAAAAGGGTCCCGTCTTCAAGGGCCAGAATGGCTTTCATGCATGTCTCCGCGGGTCTTGGGCCTTGGCCGTGAAAATCGGCCGCAGGCAGCGTACAGGGGAACGGGGTCGGCGTAAAGGCCGGGCGCGCCCGCCGGTTGCGGTCAATTAAGGCCTCTTGCCCCGGCGCGCAAGCCCCAGTTCGATGAGCCGGGCGATGAGCGCCGGAAAGTCCAGGCCCGCCGCCCGGGCCGACCGGGGCAGCAGGCTCGTCGGCGTCATGCCCGGCAGGGTGTTGACCTCGAGCAGCATGAGGCGCTCGCCGTCGTGCATGAAGTCGGCCCGGCTGTAGCCGTCGAGCCCCAGGGCCTTGTGGGCGGCCAGGGTGACGCGGCCGATCTCCTCGGTCAGGGCGGGCGGGATGGGGGCCGGACAGATCTCGTCGGCGGCGTCCGGCTCGTACTTGCTGGCGTAGTCGAAGAATTCCCCGGCCTTGGGTCGGATGAGGATGGGCGGCAGGGCGACGTCGCCGAGCACGGGGCAGGTCAGCTCCGTGCCGTCGATGCCCTCCTCGAGAAGCGCCGCGTCGCCCGTGGCGAAGACTTTCGCCAGGGCCGCCGGCAGGGCGGCCGGATCGCGTACCAGGGACATGTGCACGCTCGACCCGCCGCTGTTGGGCTTGACGAACCAGGGCGGAGGGAAATCCGGGGCGAACCCCGCCGGCGGCGGCCCGGGCAGGAAGACCCAACGGGGCGTGGCCAGGCCGGCCGCGGCGAAAAGCTGCTTGGAGGCGGCCTTGGACAGGGCCAAAAACGACCCGGCCGGACCCGCGCCCTGGTAGGGCACGCCGGCCGCGTCGAGCAGCGCCTGGGGCAGACCGTCCTCGCCGGGCGCGCCGTGCAGGTTCAAAAAGACGAAGTCGCAGGCCCTGGCCGCGTCGAGAAAGCCCGGGAAGTCCTCGGAGAAGTCCCAGGGCGCGACGATGTGCCCGAGGCTTTCCAGGGCCTTGGCGATCTGCCTGGCCCCGGACAGGGACACTTCGCGTTCACTCGACCAGCCCCCCGCAACCAAAAGTACTTTCATGGATGTTCGTGTCCAGGGTTTGGGCCAGGGCGCGTTCGATGGCCTCGGCCTGTTGGAAGGATTCGCGGATGCGCTCGCGGATGTACTCCGTCTTGCCGTAGCGCACGAGCAGGTCCTCGAACCGGGACTCCAGGGTGACGACCTGGTTGTGCTTGACCCGCTTGTCGCTGTAGATGAGCACGAGCGGCAGGAAATTGGCGCGGATGTCCACGGCCTCGGGCCAGGAGACGTGGCAGGCCACACCCTGGGCCAGGGCCGGGTTGCCCGTGATCTCCTGCACCCAGGCCCCGCCGAGCTGGCAGTGGTTGCCGCCGTGGCGGATGGTGTAGGTCTTGGCCAGGTCGTGGAGCAGGGCCGCCGCCCGGACCTCGGCCACATTGACGGGAAGGCCGGCCCGCGCCGCCGCCTCGGCCAGGGCCGTGGCCACGCAGGCCACGAGCTCGCTGTGCTCCCGGATGTTTTGCAGCATGCCGTAGGCGTCCCAGAGCTGGCGGCACTGCGCGTCGCTCGGCACGGCGTCCACCCGGGGCGGGACGGCCGGCAGGGGACGCTCCTCGGGAAGCGTGGCGGGCATGGGGTCGACCTGGCGGGAAAGAATGTCTTCGGGCATGGCAAGCGCCGGCTGTAAGCGGTGAAACGGTGACGCCGTCGTCGGATGGTGATAGCAACCCCTCGGAAAAAAGCAAAGGCCGGCGTGGGGCTTCCCCGCGTATCGGAACGGGTGGCCATGAAAACATATCGCGTGCGCTACGAGACCAGGTTGATGCGGGACAGGGAGGGCGTGGAGGTGGTGGCCGCCACGGGCAAGGGCCAGGCCATGCTGGCCGCCCAGGCCAGGGTCCATCCCGGCGAACGCGCCGACGAGCCCTATTTCCATTTCGAGCCCCTGACCATCCGCGCCCTGGAAACGGGCGACTACGAGGTGGCCTATCGGACCAAGGTCGAGGAGGAGGTCGCCGGCGAGATCGAGGTGGCGGCCGAATCCCCGGAAAAAGCGGCGGCCAAGGCCCGCTTCGCCGTGCACCAGGAACTCATTCCGCCCAAGTGCTTCAAGGCCCTGGAGGTCGTGGAGGCGGCGGACCGGGAGTAGGCCGGCGCGTTTTGACAAGCGCGCCCGGGATGCGCATATACTGCCCACGCGGCGGGCGCGCCGTCCGCCGCCAAGCCCCCTTCGGGGAGGAGCCCGCCCTATGTGCCTTGCCGTGCCCATGGAAATCACCGCCATCAACGACAAGATCGCCGACGTGGAGATCGGCGGCGTCACGCGCCAGGTGCGCCTGGACCTCATCGACGCCGCGCCGGCCGTGGGCGACTACGTCATCGTCCATGCCGGCTTCGCCATCCGCCGCCTGGACCGCGAGGACGCCCTGGAAACCATCAAGCTCTTCCAGGAAGGCCTGAACCTTGAACTCATTTGACGCCTTCAAGGACCCGGCCCTGTGCCGGGCGCAGTTGGCGCGCCTGACCGAGGAGGCCGTGCGGCCCCTGCGCTTCATGGAGGTCTGCGGCACCCACACCGTGGCCATCTTCCAGTCGGGCCTGCGGGCGCTTCTGCCGCCGACCATCACCCACGTGACCGGTCCCGGCTGCCCGGTGTGCGTCACCCACGAATCCGAAGTGGCCTGCTTCCTGGACCTGGCCGGCCGCGACGACGTGGTCCTGGCCACCTTCGGCGACCTCATGCGCGTGCCCGGGCCCAAGGGACGCAACCTCAAGACGGCCAAGGCCGACGGCGCGCGGGTGGAGGTGGTCTATTCGCCCGTGGACGCCCTGGCCGTGGCCGAGGCCAACCCCGGCCGCACGGTCGTCTTCCTCGGCGTCGGCTTCGAGACCACGGCCCCGGCCGTGGCCGCGACCATACGCCTCGCCCGGGAAAGGAACCTGCGCAACTTCCGGGTGCTCTCCTTCCACAAGCTCGTGCCGCCGGCGCTGGAGGCCTTGCTGTCCGATCCCGACATCAACGTGGACGCCTTCGTCCTGCCCGGCCACGTCTCGGCCATCATCGGCGCGGCCCCCTACGCCTTCGTGGCCGAGAAGCACCGCGTCCCGGCCGTGATTACCGGCTTCGAGCCCCTGGACATCCTTTCGGCCCTGCGCGACATCGTGGCCATGCGCGAGGCGCAGGCCCCGGCCGTGAAAAACGGCTACACCCGCGTGGTCTCCGACGCCGGCAACCCCGTGGCCCGGGCCGTCATGGACGAGGTCTTCGCCCCGGCCGACGCATTGTGGCGCGGCCTGGGGAGCATTCCCCGAAGCGGGCTGGTCATCCGCGAGGAATTCGCCGATTTCGACGCCATGCGCCTGCCCGGCGTGTCCCTGGTGGAGTCGCCGCCCCTGCCGGGCTGCCGCTGCGGCGAGGTGCTCAAGGGCAAGATGGCCCCGGACCAGTGTCCGCTCTTTGACAAGGCCTGCACCCCGGCCACGCCCGTGGGGCCGTGCATGGTCTCCACCGAGGGCGGCTGCGCCGCCTACCACAAGTACCGGCTCGACCTGTAGCCTTCGCGGAGCCCGCCCGTGTCCGACGCCCCAGAGATCGAATCGAAGTTCGCCGTGGCCGGTTTCGAGGCCGTGCGGGACGCCCTGGCCGCTGCCGGCGGGGAGCGGCGCTCGCGTTGCTTCGAGGAGAACCTGGTCCTGGACACGCCCGAGGGCGCGCTTCGCGGCCGGGACATGCTCCTTCGCCTGCGCCGGGACGGGGCCGGCCGGGTGACCTTCAAGCTGCCGGCCGCCGACCCGGGAAACCCGTCCATCAAGATCCGCCGGGAGATCGAGACCGAGGTGGCGGACCTCTCCGCCCTGGAGGCCATCTTCGCCCAGCTCGGCTACGCGCCCCGCCTGCGCTACGAAAAGGTCCGGGAGACCTGGCGGCTCGGGCCGGTGCTGGTCTGCTGCGACGAGCTGCCCTTCGGCCGCTTCGTGGAGATCGAGGGCCCGCCCGGGGAGATCGCCGCCGCCGCCGAAACCCTCGGCCTGTCCATGGCCGCGGCCATGTCCAAGACCTACCACGAGCTCTACCAGGACCATCTGGCCGCGCGCGGGCTGCCCCCGGCCGACAGTTTCGTCTTCCCGGCCGACGTGCGCCGGTCGCTTCTGACGGGCCTGTCCAAGGCCTAGCCAAAATCAAGCGATATCAGGCCGCTGCAAACGCTGTTGTCAGTGGCCGCGTTTTTCCGTACCCCTTTTCATGGAGCGCAAGGCGGCCGCACCGTGGCGGCCGTCCGGCCGCCGCCCCTCGACAGGCGCGGGCGGCGACTTATATTGTGACGGAACGTGGACAAGGGGCCTGCGGCCCCGGATTTCCCGGACGACAGGGAAGAGGTGACGGCAAGCCATGAGCCATCCCATGGAACAGGAACAGCCGGGAATCGGCGTCAGCGTCGAAGAGGACGTGCGCGAGCCGCGGCGGTACAAGGTGTTGCTGCACAACGACGACTACACGACCATGGAATTCGTGGTCCAGGTGCTCGTCGGCGTGTTCCACAAAAACGAAAACGAGGCCACGCAGATCATGCTGAACGTCCACAACAACGGTGTGGGCGTGTGTGGCGAGTACACCGCCGAGGTGGCCGAACTGAAGGTGTCCCTGGTGCACAGGCTGGCCAGGGAAAGCGGCTACCCGCTCAAATGCAGCATGGAAGAGGTCTGAATGCTGAGCAAGAAACTCGAAAAGGTGTTGACCAGCGCCGTCAAGGAAGTCAAACGCCGCAATCACGAATATCTGACCTTGGAGCATCTGCTGTACGCCATGCTCCTGGAGGAGACCGGCCGGGACATCCTGGTCCATTGCGGAGCCAACGTGGTGCGCCTGAAGCACCAGCTCGAACGGTTCTTCTCCGACCACATGGAAACGCTGCCCCAGGACAACAACGCCGAAGTGGTTCAGACCATCAGCGTCCAGCGCGTGCTCCAGCGCGCCATCATGCAGATGCAGTCCTCGGGCAAGCAGCAGGTGGAAGTCGGGGACGTGCTGGCCGCCATTTTCGACGAGGAAGACTCCTACGCCGTGTACTACCTGAAGTCCCACGGCGTCTCGCGCCTCGACGTGCTGGAGTACATCTCCCACGGCGGCGGCCGCGAGCAGGCGCAGACCGAGGGCGCGGCCAGCGAGGACCAGCCCGCCGGCAAGTCCGGCTCGGCCCTGGAACAGTACACCGTGGACCTGGTGGCCAAGGCCAAAAAGGGCGACATCGACCCGCTGATCGGCCGCGACCAGGAGCTCACCCGCACCATCCACGTGCTGCTGCGCCGGCGCAAGAACAACCCCATCTTCGTGGGCGACCCCGGCGTGGGCAAGACCGCCCTGGCCGAGGGCCTGGCCCTTCGCATCGTCAAGGGCGACGTGCCGGAGAGCTTCCGCGACACGCTCATCTTCGCCCTGGACATGGGCGCGCTGCTGGCCGGCACCAAGTACCGGGGCGACTTCGAGGCCCGGCTCAAGGGCGTGCTGTCCGAGCTCGAGCAAAAGCCCGGCGCGATCCTCTTCGTGGACGAGATCCACACCATCGTGGGCGCGGGCGCGACCAGCGGCGGCACCCTCGACGCCTCCAACATCCTCAAGCCCGTGCTGGGGTCGGGCAAGCTGCGTTGCATCGGCTCCACCACCTACGAGGAGTACAAGAACCACTTCGAAAAGGACCGGGCGCTTTCCCGCCGGTTCCAGAAGATCGATGTGGGCGAGCCCACCATCGACGAGGCCGTGGAGATCCTCAAGGGCCTGCGCAGCTACTACGAGGAGCACCATGGCGTGCGCTACACCCCGGCGGCGTTGCGCTCGGCCGTGGAACTCTCCTCACGCCACATCAACGACCGCTTCCTGCCGGACAAGGCCATCGACGTCATCGACGAGGCCGGGGCCGTGCGCAAGCTGGCCGGCACGGCCGCCAAGGGGGCCATCGGCGTGGCCGAGGTCGAGAAGGTCGTGGCGGCCATGGCCAAGATTCCGGCCGCCCGGGTGACGTCGTCGGACAAGGTGCGCCTGGAGAACCTCGAAGGCGAGCTCAAAAGCCTCATCTTCGGCCAGGACCAGGCCGTGGAGGCCATCGCCAAGGCCATCCTGCGCTCCCGGGCGGGACTGGCCAACGCCGGCAAGCCCACGGGCTCCTTCCTGCTCGCCGGCCCCACGGGCGTGGGCAAGACCGAGATGGCCAAGCAGCTCGCCGCCGTGCTCGGCGTCCACTTCGTGCGCTTCGACATGAGCGAGTACATGGAAAAGCACGCCGTGGCGCGGCTCATCGGCTCGCCTCCGGGCTACGTCGGCTTCGAGCAGGGCGGGCTTCTCACCGACGCCATCCGCAAGCATCCGTACTCGGTGCTGCTCCTCGACGAGATCGAGAAGGCCCATCCGGACATGTTCAACATCCTGCTCCAGGTGATGGACTACGCCACGCTCACCGACAACAACGGCCGCAAGGCCGACTTCGGCCACGTGGTGCTGCTCATGACCACCAACGCCGGGGCGCGGGAGATGGCCGCGAAAAGCATCGGCTTCGGCTCGGGCAAGGCCGAGGACGCCTCGGAAAAGGGCCTCAAGGCCGTCAACCGGCTCTTCAGCCCCGAGTTCCGCAACCGCCTGGACGGCATCGTGCCCTTCAAGTCCCTGACGCCGGACATCATGGACCGCATCGTGCACAAGTACCTGCGCGAGCTCAACGCGCAGATGGCCGAGAAGCGGGTGTTCGTGCGCCTGACCCCGGCGGCGGTCAAGGTGCTGGCCGAGAAGGGCTTCGACGCCGACTACGGCGCGCGGCCCCTGGCTCGGGTCATCCAGGAGGAGATCAAGGACGCCCTGGCCCAGGAAATGCTCTTCGGCAAGCTCCAGAAGGGCGGCGAGGCCGAGATCGACGCCGCGCCCGAAGGCGCTCCGGAACTGTTCAGCTTCACCTTCGCCAGCCGCGCCCCGCGAAAGGCCGTGGCCGAACCGGCGGTGGAGGAGGCGGAGTAGGGGGAAGAAGAGAGAAGAATGCCTCCGGCGGCCGGGAGGGGCGAGGCCCCTCCCGGACCCTCCTTTATGGCGTCGGGCGGCTGGGCGCGGCAGGGAAGCCC
>JAEWCY010000109.1 GCA_023390395.1 Pseudomonadota bacterium
CGGCCTGGGTTTTGTGACGCGCCCAAAATCGTTTGGGCGCTCCTTCCTCTCTCTGCATACGACACCTCCCGAGCGGCGGATTCATACCGCAAAGTTGGTGTCCAAGAAAACCCTAGGCCAATCCACCTCTTGGTTTTTCCCGCCATTTTGTTGGTCGCCAGTTACTCGAATGGCCGGCCAAAATAGGTCAAGACCGCCAGAGCAAGAAGATAGACGCTGATTAATGCCTGGAGGCCGGAGATGGTACGTACCCAGCCTGTGGGTTTGAGGAGGTATTCCTGGCGTTGCATATTTACGATCCAGGAACCCGGATTGAGTTCCCGCCAACCTATACGGCAGGCAGAAAGGATGCTGAAGTAGCCTGCCCACTTGACTGCTGTCCACCCAGAGGCATGTAGACGCTGAGGCTCGTCGGTGCCGATATATTTAGGTTGTCGGTCCGCTACCCAAACTTGATAAATGCCGCCCTTGCCAAGGGGGTGGCAGATTGTTCGGTAATAGAAGACGGCAAAGGCGGGAATCAAACTCACAAGAATCCATAGAGGCCTGCCGGGATGCATCCCGAAATCGCAAGGCCACAGAAATAGAACGGTACGAAAACCTCTTTCAAAGCAATTATTAATTATAGTGAATAAATTTGACAGAGTGAGCTCGTCGTCGCCCATCCATGGCATATGATGAAGTTTTCCCTTTTCGATGGCATAGGTCGCCTGCCGTTCCAAATCATGTAGCCCTACATCTTTTAGTGCATTGCGAAGTAATGCTAGACCGCTATATCCATCTTTAGTCTCGTATTTTAGCGTTTCAATTCCGTGGATTTGGCCTAGAAAATTTTTAGCAGGCACTCCAACAATTGACTCATATGTTGCACCGCGCAAATCAGAGTTATTGAGAATAATGTTGTTAACTTGTGTTCCTGTTAAGTTTGCATCGCATAGATGGGTTGTATGTAAAATGGCATCGTTTAAATTGGCTCCGGTTAGATTTGCCTTCCCAAGATCTGCCTTGGAAAGGTTGGCCCTAGAAAGGTTCGTCTTGCTGAGTTTTGCCTTAAAAAGATCAGCCCCAGAAAGATTTGCGTCAGAAAGGTTGGCGTTGAAAAGATTCGCTTCGAAAAGAATAGCATCACCAAGCATTGCACCTTCAAGATTGGCGTGTGACATGTCAGCCTTAGAAAGACTAGTATTGGTAAGGTAAGCGTTAGACAATATGGCATGAGAAAGATCTGCGCCAGAAAGGTCGGCATAAGAAAGATCGGCATCAGCGAGGTTGGCTTCAGAGAGCTCTGCACCGGAGAGATTTACTCGGAATAATGTTGCTCTAGATAAATCTAGTCGGCCTTCCTCGCTGCTGATTTTGCTGTCTCTATCTAGCCATTTTTTATGTGCTGTAAGTAGTCGTTGTAAATCGTCTTCCGTAATCTTTGACCCATCGTTTAGTTCTCCAACCCATCGCTCAGCCTCTTCTGCTAGAGCAGGCTGGATAAAGTTAAAAAATAAAAATATGCATACCAGGAATTGTAACGCAAGGGGACTCGGCTTGTGCATGAGTTTTGCCTCGCATATATTGTTTTTATTTATTGCTATAGCGCTAAATATTTAGAATGATCAATTATTTTTTTGGGATACATGGGTTGAAATGTAAAGCATATCGTTTTCAAAGGGGCGACTAATGGGCCGCCCCTGGGTAAATTTAGTGTGAATTTATACTAACGGATCACAATTTGATCAAGCACCCACCGCAGGACAGCAGGCGTGATGCCGTTTCCGAGACACCTAAGTCGGTCCAGCCAAGGGGCACCCCCATCATCCACTCGACAAACGACGGGGCCGTTATAAGCCGATACAGCGGCCTGGGATCGCGGTCCCGTAAGCCGTAGGCCATTCCAATCAACCGGGCCGTCAGGTTGCCGGTGGATTGCCAGGTTTCCTCCCGGCGCAAGTATTGGCGCACAGGCTGGCCCTCGATCGCCGCCGGGGTAGGCAACAAGGATAACCCGCTCACGCAGATGCGGGGCACCAAAGGCTGCCGCCGGGAACACGTCCCACTCCGCATCATACCCGATCTCGGCCAGGTCCCCAAGAACTCGGTCGAGGCCCCGACCGAGGAGCGCCTTGACGTTTTCCACGACCGCGTACCGGGGTCGTAGCTCGCGAAGGATTCGGGCGTATTCGGACCACAGGCCCGAGCGTTCGCCCGTGATGCCCGCGCCTTTGCCGGCACAGCTGATGTCCTGGCAGGGGAAGCCGCCGATGACGATGTCGACTGGTTTGACGTTTTGCCCATGGATGTCCCTCACATTGTGATAAACGGGAACACCGGGCCAGGGTAATCCCCCCGAAAAAAGGTTGTTCTGAAAAGTAGAATTTTCTCGTAAACCCGGACGAGGAGATTTTACATGAAGACGTCCCGCTACTCCGACAGCCAGATCCTGAGCATCCTGAAGCAGGCCGAAAACGGCATTGCCGTGCCGGAACTTTGCCGCGAACACAGCATGAGCAGCGCCACGTTCTACAAGTGGCGGGCGAAATACGGCGGCATGGACGCCTCCCTCATGGCTCGGATGAAGGAGCTTGAGGAGGAAAACCGCCGACTCAAGCGCATGTACGCCGAAGCCCAGATGAAGGCCGAGGTGCTCCGGGAGGCGCTCGGAAAAAAGTAATGAGGCCATCTCGCCGCCGTGAGATGGCCAAAGACGCCGTGAAAGGGAAAAACCTGAGCATCAGACAAGCCTGCGAGGCGTTCGGCATCAGCCAGACGTGCTACCGGTATGAGCCCAAGCTGTCTGACGAGAACGAATTCGTGGCCGACTGGTTGGTTCGGTTGACTGCCAATCAGCGCAACTGGGGCTTCGGGCTCTGTTTCCTGTACCTGCGCAATGTGAAGGGGTACGGCTGGAATCACAAACGGGTGTATCGGATTTATCGCGAACTGGAACTGAACCTGCGCATCAAACCCAAAAAGCGTTTGGTCCGCGAGAAGCCGGAGCCGCTGGCCCAGCCTGACGCGGCGAATCAGGCGTGGTCCATGGATTTCATGCATGACCAGTTGGAAGATGGGCGA
>JAEWCY010000268.1 GCA_023390395.1 Pseudomonadota bacterium
CCATCGGCGGCAAGATGGCCAAGCTCGACAAGACCTTCCCCACGGTCGACTGCTCGAGCTGCATCCTCGGCCCCAAGATGGTGGACGTGGCCCAGCACCCCAACATCACCCTGCACGCCTACTCCGAGGTGGACGCCATCGGCGGCTACGTGGGCAACTTCCAGGTGCAGGTGAAAAAGAAGGCCACCTACGTCGACTGGACGCTGTGCACCGGCTGCGGGGCCTGCATGGAGAAGTGCCCGAGCAAGAAGAACCCCGACCGGTTCAACGAAAAGATCGGGCCCTGCACCTCCATCAACATCCCCTTCCCCCAGGCCATCCCGAAGAAGGCGGTCATCGACCCGACCACCTGCCGCCAGTTCGTCAAGGGCAAGTGCGGCGTGTGCGCGAAAGTCTGCCCCACCGGGGCCATCAAGTACGACATGGCCGACGAGATCGTGACCGAGGACGTGGGGGCCATCGTCGCCGCCACGGGCTACGACCTCTTCGACATCAGCAAGGTCACGGAATACGGCGGCGGGCGCTACCCCGACGTCATCACCGGCCTGCAGTACGAGCGCCTGCTCTCGGCCTCCGGCCCCACCGGCGGCCACATCAAGCGGCCTTCCGACGGCAAGGAGCCGAAAAACATCGTCTTCATCCAGTGCGTGGGCTCGCGCGACAAGTCCCTGGACCGGCCGTACTGCTCGGGCTTCTGCTGCATGTACACGGCCAAGCAGGCCATCCTGACCAAGGACCACATCCCGGATTCCCAGTCCTACGTCTTCTATATGGACATCCGCTCGCCCGGCAAAATGTACGACGAGTTCACCCGCCGGGCCATGGAGGAGTACGGGGCGCGCTACATCCGCGGCCGCGTGGCCATGGTCTACCCGAAAGACGGCAAGATGATCGTGCGCGGCGCGGATACGCTGGCCGGCACCCAGGTCGAGGTCGAAGCCGACCTGGTGGTCCTGGCCGCCGGCGCGGAAGCGGCCGTGGGCGCGCCCAAGCTCGCCGAGAAGCTGCGCATCTCCTACGACAAGTACGGCTTCTTCATGGAAAGCCACCCCAAGCTCAAGCCCGTGGAGACCAACACCGCCGGCGTGTACCTGGCCGGCTCCTGCCAGGGCCCCAAGGACATTCCCCAGTCCGTGGGCCAGGGCAGCGCCGCCGCCGCCAAGGTGCTGGCGCTGTTCTCCAAGGACATGCTGGAAAGCGACCCGCAGATCTCCCGCGTGGACATCAAGCGGTGCGTCGGCTGCGGCAAGTGCATCATCACCTGCCCGTTCAAGGCCATCAAGGAAGTGGAGTTCCGGGGCCAGAAGAAGGCCGAGGTCATCGAGACGGTCTGCCAGGGCTGCGGCCTTTGCACCTCGACCTGTCCCCAGGGCGCCATCCAGCTGTCCCACTTCACGGACAACCAAATCCTCGCGGAGGTCAACGCCTTATGCCAGTCCTGACCGGCAAGGAACTGCGTATCGTCGGATTTCTGTGCAACTGGTGCTCCTACGGCGGCGCGGACACGGCAGGCGTCGGGCGTTTCGGCCAACCCACGGACCTGCGCATCATCCGCGTCCCCTGCTCCGGGCGCATCGATCCGCTCTTTATCGCCAAGACGCTCATCAACGGAGCCGACGGCGTGCTCGTCTCCGGCTGCCATCCCCGCGACTGCCACTACGCCGAAGGCAACTTCTACGCCCGGCGTCGCCTGGAGGTGCTCAAGCGCTTCCTGCCCATCCTCGGCATCGATCCGGGCCGGTTCGACTACACCTGGGTCTCGGCCTCGGAAGGCCAGCGCTGGCAGAAGGTGGTGACGGTGTTCACCGAACAGATTCACGCCCTGGGCCCCGCGCCGCGTTTCGACGCCGTTTCCGCGGACATGCTGGCCAAGGCGGCGGCCGGGGCGCTCGGCCAAGGAGGCAACCGTGTCGCGGCTTGACGAGCTCAAAACCCGCATCAAGGAGGCCCTGCCCGGCCTTGAATGCGTCATCGGCTGGCAAAAGGGCTACGACCCCCTCCACAACACGCCGCTTTTCATGCGAAGCGAAGCCGACGTGGACAAGCTCGAATGGGGCCCGCTCAACGTCCACAACCCCGCCGTGTACCTGCCCACCTTCACGGGCAAGAAGGTCGGCGTGGTGGTCAAGGGCTGCGACTCCCGCTCGGTGGTCGAACTGCTCCAGGAAAACCTCATCAACCGCGACAACGTCGTCATCTTCGGCATGCCGTGCGAGGGCGTGATCGACCTGTCCAAGGTCAAGGCGAGGCTCGCCGGGTCCGGCGCGTCCGCCGGCACGGTCACGGCCGTCGCCACCGACGGCAAGACGGTCTCCGTCACCGCCGGCGGCCAGACGACCGCCATGTCCCTGGCCGAGGTCCGGGCCGACAAGTGCGGCCGCTGCCAGTTCCCCAACGCCGTGCTGGCCGACGCCTACGTGGGCGACCCCATCGCCCCGGCCGCCCCGGCCGCGGCCGCGGACGCCGACCTGGCCGCGCTCGACGCCATGAGCGTGCCCGAGCGCATGGCGTTTTGGCGCTACCACATGGAGCGCTGCATCCGCTGCTACGCCTGCCGCAACGCCTGCCCCATGTGCGTGTGCCGCGACCACTGCATCGCCCAGAGCCGCGAACCCCACTGGCTGACCCAGGAAGACACGGCCACGGAAAAGCTCATGTTCCAGGTCGTCCACGCCGTGCACCTGGCCGGGCGCTGCACGGAGTGCGGCGAATGCCAGCGGGCCTGCCCCATGGACATCCCGGTGCTGGCGCTTAAAAAGCACCTGAACCGCACCATCCGCGACCTGTTCGACTACCAGGCCGGCGTGGACCCGCAGGCGATCCCGCCCTTGCTGCAGTTCAAGCTCGAGGAAGACAACATCAAGGAGCGTAGCTGGTAATGGCCGCCGTCAAATATATCGCGAGCGACAAGCTCCCCGATTGGCTCAAGTCCCTGGCCGCCAAGAGCCGGGTGCTCGTTCCCGTCGCGGAAGGCGGCGGCGTGGTGTTCCGGCCCTATGCGCCGGGCTGCCGCCCCGTCTTCGACAGCGACGCCACGGCCCCGCCCAAGGGGGCCGTCTTCCCGGCCTGCCAGGAACTGTTCCGCTACGAACAGGGCAAGGACCCGGAAGATCCCGGCAAGCCCACCCTCACGCTCATTCCCTCGACCGAAGCCGAGCCCACCGTGGTCTTCGGGGCCAAGCCCTGCGGGACGCGGGGATTCCTCATCTTCGACCGCGTCTACGTCGGCAAGAAGTTCCCGGACCCGTATTACATCGCCGCCCGCGAAGCCACGGTCTTCGTGACCATGGCCTGCGCCGCCGCAAACGTGGAAAACACCTGCTTCTGCCACTGGGTCGGCTCCGGCCCGGCCGACGCCTCGGGCTCGGACGTGCTGCTGACCCCCGTGGCCGGCGGCTACACGGCCGAGGCCGTCACGGACAAGGGCGCGGCCCTGCTCGAGGACCCGGCGCTTGCCGACGGCGCGGCCAAGGCCGACGAGGCCGCCGCGGTCAAGGCCGCCGCCCGGGAAGCCCTGGGCGAGGCCCCGGACATCGCCGACTCCCCGGCGGCGCTTTTGGCCGCCTTCGACGACGCGGACTTCTGGCGCGACCAGTCGGACAAGTGCGTCAGCTGCGGGGCCTGCACCTACCTGTGCCCGACCTGCTACTGCTTCACCATCACCGACGAGCCCAAGGGTCTGTCCGGCCGGCGCATGCGCTCCTGGGACGCCTGCATGCACTTCCAGTTCACCCTGGAGGCCTCGGGCCACAATCCCCGGCCGACCAAGGCCCATCGCCTCAAAAACCGCGTGGGCCACAAGTTCAGCTATTATCCGACCCTGCATGACGGGCTTATCGCCTGCTGCGGCTGCGGCCGGTGCATCAAGAGCTGTCCGGTCTCGGTGGACATCCGCGAGATCGTGCAAAACGCCGTGGCCAGGGCCAAGGGCTAGAGGGCAAGACCATGACCGATCCGTTCAATCCCTATCTGCCGGAAGTGGCCACCATCCTGGAGACCGTCCAGGAAACCCACAACATCAAGACCTTCCGGGTGCGCTTCGACGACGAGGCCAAGATGGCGGCCTTCAAGTTCGAGCCCGGCCAGGTCGGCCAGCTGTCCGCCCCGGGCATCGGCGAATCCACCTTCGTCATCAACTCGCCCCCCACCCGCATGGACTACCTCCAGTTCTCGGTCATGCGGGCCGGCGAGGTGACCTCCATGCTCCATGGCTTAAACGCCGGGGACAAGGTGGGCGTGCGCGCGCCCCTTGGCAACTGCTTCCCGTACGAGGCCATGAAGGGCAAAAACATCGTGTTCGTCGGCGGCGGCATCGGCATGGCCCCGCTGCGTACGCTCTTCCTCTACATGCTCGACAACCGGGCCGACTACGGCGACATCACGCTCCTCTACGGCGCACGCTCCCCGGCGGACATGGCCTTCTCGGCCGAGCTGCCGGAGTGGACCTCGCGAGCCGACGTGAACACCACGCTCACCATCGACCGCGAGGCCGACGGCTGGACGCACAAGGTGGGACTGATTCCCAACGTGCTGCTGGAGCTCGCGCCCAAGCCCGAGAACACCGTGGCCGTGACCTGCGGTCCGCCGATCATGATCAAGTTCACCCTGGAGGCGCTCAAAAAGCTCGACTTCCAGGACGACCAGATCTTCACCACCCTGGAAAAACGCATGAAATGCGGCATCGGCATCTGCGGGCGCTGCAACATCGGTTCGAGCTACGTGTGCGTGGACGGCCCGGTGTACACCTACGCCCAGCTCAAGGCCCTGCCCAACGAACTGTAAACGGCGGGTGTGACCCACACGACGTGAGAGACAAGGGGCTCCATCCCCCTATGCGGGGGGCCCGGGGGGGATGATCCCCCCCGGCGGGGTCCAGGGGCGGCGCCCCTGGCCGCCGGAGGCCTCTCAACAAGGAGACGCACATGGCACGCTTTTTCAGCGCCAGCGATATCGTGGGCACGGCCGTGGAGATCGAACGGCGCGGCCGCAACGTCTACAGCAAGGCGGCCGCCGCCGCGACCAACCCGGACGTCAAGCGCTTCCTGGAGTTCTTCGCCGGCGAGGAGGCCCGCCACCAGGCCATCTTCGAGGCCATGGCCGGGCGGATCGCCAAGATCGAGATCCCGGCCGGCAGCGACGAAGAGGAATACATGGACTACGTCCAGGCCCTGCTCGATTCCCACGCCCTCTTCTGCGGGGGCGCGCCGGAAAAGGACCTGGCCGACGCGGCCGACGCCGTCGCGGCCATCGAGCTGGCCAGCCGGTTCGAGAAGGACACCATCCTCTACTTCCGCGAGATGATGGACCTTCTGCCGGCGGCCGAAGGCAGCGTCGTGAAACAGTGCCTGGACGAGGAACGCGGCCACCTGCGGCAGCTTCGCGGCATGCTGGCCACCCTCAAACGCCAGGCGTAACGGCTCTCGCGGCGGGCCGTTCCCACGCGGCCGGCCCGCCGCCATATTTTCGTCCGTCCGCGCCCGGCGCGGGCGGCCGCAGGCAAGGGGGAGCACCATGTACCACGACGAAATTGCTTTCGACGCCATGCCCCTGGCCAACCCCTTCGAGGCCGAGGCGCGCCCGGGCCCGGCCGACGCCCTGGAACAGGGCTTTTCCGACCGCCTGGCCGGCCTGCTCCTGGCCTCGGACCTCTTCGCCGCCCGCAACCCCGGCCCCCGGACCCGCTGCGACGGCGCGCCCCTGGCCGCCTGCTGGGACGGCGCGGACGTGCGCTACTGCGGCGAGCGCCTGGACCAGGACGACCTGGACGCCTTTCTCGGCTGCCTGCTGCTGGCCTTCCGCGAGTCCGGCCGCTCGGGCGCGGCCCGGTTCAGGCTGCGCGACCTCACGCGGCTCATCCGGCCCAAGGGCCGGCGCTTCGACGCCAGGCGGCTGGAACGGTCGCTGTGGCGGCTGGCCGGGGCCCGCATCGAGATCGAGGAAGGGGCCGGCTGCGTGCGCATGCAGGTCCGACTGCTGCACACCCTGCTGTGCGACCGCGAAGCCGGCATCTGCGCCCTGGACGTGAACCCCCGCCTCATGGCCGGCCTGCGCGGCGCCGCCGTGGTGGAACGGCTGCTGGCCGCCCGGGCGCCGCTCGGTTCCGCGCCTTTCCCCCGCTGGCTGGCGGGCCTGCTTTCCCACGGCCCGTCCACCCTGCGCCTGGACATGGCCGCCCTGCGCCGCCTGTCCGGGCTCACGCGCCAGCCCATGCCGGCCTTCCGGCTGCGGGCCATCGCCGCCTTGCAGGACTTCCTGGATCTCGGCTATGTTGCCGCCATAGAGCCGGCCGGTCCGGACAGGCTCGTGGTCAGGCGTCCCGAGGCCCGCGGCGAGGAGCCGGCCTGCCTGCTGCTGTCCTGACCGCGACGCGCATGGACGGGATCATGGCAGTCCAGGACGGCAAGGAGCACCCGGAGCGAAACACACCGGGAAAGGGCGTGCGCGAGGTCAGCCTCGGCGCGGCGATTCTTCGCGCCATGCCGTTTCGCCGCCTGCCCCTGGACGTGGTCCGGGACGGCCGGGAATCCTTCATGATGCCCTCCAGGCTGCGCTCCTGCCCCTATCCGCCGTTCGCGGCCGAAAGCCCGCCCGAGACGCCGTCGCATCCGACGACCCTCGAGGACCTCATCGGCATCGAGCACAGCAAGCTCGGCTTCTACCAGGAATTGCGCCAGAAGGTGCAGGAGCTGCGCGAGGCCCACGAGGAGTCGGAGCTGCGCCGCCAGGAGATCGCGGCCATCCTCGACGGCATCACCGACATCATGATGGTGCTCACCAAGGATCTGCGCATCATCTCGGTCAACCACGTCTTTCACGAGCTGTTCAACGTGCCGCGCCCCGAGGGCCAGCACTGTTACAAGCTCTTTCGCGACGCCGAGCGGCCCTGCCCGGAATGCCCGGCCCACCGGTCGTTCAAGTCCAACGCCGTGTGCCGCTGCATGGGCACCTTCAAGATCGGGGGGCTCACGCGCCAGTTCGAGATGGTGGCCTCGCCCATCCACAACCCCGACAGCCCCGAGTCGCGCATCCTCATCTTCAAGCGCGACGTGACCATGGAGCAGGAATACCAGGCCAAGTACTACCAGGCCGAGAAGATGGCCACCATCGGCATGCTGGCCGCGGGCGTGGCCCACGAGATCAACAACCCGCTGACCGCGGTCTACGGCCTGGCCGAGGGCATCCGCCGCCGCCTGCCCGTGATCCGCACCGCCGTGGACGACGCCCTGTTCGCCGACGTGTCGGAGTACACCGAGACCATCCTCATGGAGTGCCGGCGCTGCCGCGACATCGTGCGCTCCATGCTGTCCTTCTCCCGGCCCCATACCCTGGCCTTCTCGCCGGTGTGCCTAAACGAGGTGGTCACCGACACCCTGAGCATCCTGCGCTCCCACCTGGAAGAGCGCGGCAAGCAGGGGCTTTCGCTCACGGTCAACCTTTTCAACGGCCTGCCCACGGTGCCGGGGGACGAGGCCCAGCTCAAGCAGGTGCTGCTCAACATCCTCGTCAACTCCATGGACGCCATCCCCGGCCAGGGCGAGATCACCATCACCACCCACCCGGAAAACGACAACACGGTCAACCTGTCCGTGGAGGACACCGGCTGCGGCATCCCGCCCGAGAACATGGACAAGCTCTTCAACCCCTTCTTCACGACCAAGCCCGTGGGCAAGGGCATCGGCATCGGCCTGGCCGCCTGCTACAGCATCGTGCGCGAACACCACGGCGTCATCGAGGTGGCCAGCGAGGTGGGCCTCGGCACGCATTTCACCGTGAAACTTCCCCTGGACAGCGGCGACACCCGTGAATAATCCCTATTGCGTCCTCGTCGTCGACGACGAACCCTCCATCGGCAAGCTCCTGCTCAAGGAACTCACCACGCCGGCCCGCACCATCCACGTGGCGTCCTGCGCCCGCGAGGCCCGGGAACTCTTCGCGAAAAACGAATACGAGGTGGCGGTCCTCGACATCCGCCTGCCCGACGTCAACGGCATCGAGTTCATGGTGGAGCTGCGCACCAAGCAGGAGGACCTGGAGACGATCCTGGTCACCGGCCACGGGGCCATCGACACCGCCGTGGAGGCCATGAAGCTCGGGGCCTTCGACTACGTGACCAAGCCGTTCAACCTGGCCGAGCTGGAGCTGCTCATCGAGCGGGCCTACCAGCGCACCTTCCTGCGCCGGGAGAACCGGCGGCTGCGCCATTTCCAGGGCCAGACCCCGCCGGTCAAGCTCATCGGCAACTCCCCGGCCATCAAGCAGGTGCGCTACCTCATCGAGAAGGTCGCACCCACCGAGGTGCCGGTGCTCATCACCGGCGAATCCGGCGCGGGCAAGGAGGTGGCGGCCCACCTCATCCAGTCGCTGTCCAAGCGCGCGGACAAGCCCTTTTTCATCAAGAACTGCGCGACGCTGCAAAAGGAGCTGGCGCGAAGCGAGCTGTTCGGCCATTTGCGCGGCTCGTTCACCGGCGCGGTGGAGAACAGCGAGGGCTTCATGGCCTTCGCCAACAAGGGGACGCTTTTCCTCGACGAGATCGGCGAGCTGCCCATCGAGGTCCAGGCGGCGCTGCTTCGCGTGCTCGAGAACAAGACCTACCGCCGGGTGGGCGAAAAGGAGGAGCGCCGGGCGGACATCCGGCTGCTTTTCGCCACCAACCGCGAACTGGTCAAGGAAGTGGCCGAGGGGCGTTTCCACGAGGCGCTTTTCCACCGCATCAACGTCTTCAACATCGAGATGCCGGCGCTGCGCGAGCGCCGGGAGGACATTCCGCTCCTGGTGGAGTTCTTCCTGTCGCGCCTGACCGCCGGCCAGGCCCCCTACCGCATTTCCGACCGGGCCATGAAGTGCCTCACGGGCTACGACTGGCCGGGCAACGTGCGGGAGCTGCGAAACGTCATGGAGCGCTCCATCATCCTCTCGGAGAACAACCTCATCACCGAGCACGCCCTGCCTCGCGAGTTCCTGGAACCGGCCCGGGCCGAGGAGGAAATCCTGACGCTGGAGGCCAAGGAGAAGGAGCACATCGCGAAGGTGCTCAACTTCTACGACAACAACCGGTCGCTGGCCGCCGAGGCGCTGGGCATCTGCCGCAAGACCCTCTACCGCAAGATCCGCCAGTACAGCCTGTTCTAGGCGTCGCGCCGCCGTCTTTCCACTGCCCTCGGGCGGCCCTCGTGGTTGGTCCGTCATCCGGCGGCGGCGCGGGCCGCGCCGCCGCGTCCGCACTCTCCGCGCCGCGTCCGCACTCTCCGCGCCGCGTCCGCACTCTCCGCGCCGCGTCCGCAC
>JAEWCY010000026.1 GCA_023390395.1 Pseudomonadota bacterium
TTTCCGGGTAGGCTGGCAACTGGCGGATGCGCACGCCGCAGGCGTTGTACACCGCGTTGATCACCGCCGGATGCGGACCGCACAAGGGCATCTCGCCGATGCCGGCCGCGCCGAACGGCCCGAACTCACGCGCCGGCTCGACGTAGATGAGCTCCATCTGGTCCGGGATGTCCTTGATGTAGGGGATGCCGGCCCCGGCCAGGCTCGAATGCTTCTTGATGTCCTCGAAATCCTCGGACAGGGCCAGGCCGATGCCCTGGGCCATGCCGCCCCAGTTCTGGCCGTCCACGACCAGCTTGTTGTTGATCTTGCCGATGTCGGAAACCAGGGTCATCTTTTCCACCTGCACCTTGCCGGTCGCCGTGGTCACGGCCACTTCGGCCATGAACAGGCCATACATATAAACGCAGATGGGGTCGCCCTGGGCATTTTCATCCGTGGGCTTGCAGGGTGTGGTCCAGGTGCCGCTGTAGCGCAGGGGCAGCTTCGCCTCGACCATCTCGTCATAGGTGCGAAACGTGCCGTCGGACTTTTTCATGGCCGCGATGAGATTCTCGCAAGCGACGCGGATGGCGTTGCCCGTGACGACCTGGCTGCGGCTGCCGCCGGCCGGGCCGCTGCACGGGACCTTGCTCGTGTCGTTCTTGACCATGCAGATTTTCTCCGGCGGCATGCCAAGGGGCCGCAGCGCCTCGTGGGCCGTGCCGAGCGACCCCATGTCCGCGCCCTGGCCGTGGTCTTCCCAGCAATCGAAGAGCGTCACCCCGCCATCGGGATTGAGCTCCACATCGGCGTTGGAGGTGTCCGGACCGTCCAGGCCGCAGCCGTAGATGCCGATGGCCACGCCCACACCGCGTTTGACCGCGTCGGTGGAATTTTCCCGGGCCCGGCGCAGGGCTTCCTTGTACTTGGGCCGCAACAGGTCGATCTGCTCGGGCAGGGCGTAGGAATCCGGCGCGTTGCCCGTGGGCGTGGTGTCGCCCGGGCGGTAGACGTTGGCGTAGCGCAGTTCCAGGGGGTCCCAGCCCATCTTTTCGGCCAGTTCGTCCATGAGGGATTCGGAGGCGAACATGATCTCCGGCGAGCCATAGCCCCGGAAAGCCGCTCCCCAGGCGTGGTTGGTGGCCACGCAACGTCCCTCGCCGCGCTGGTTGGGGATGCCGTAGCCGGCCGACCAGTAATGGGCGCCGCGGGCGGTCAGCAGGTCGCCGAACTCGCAGTACGGGCCATGGTCCACGTCCCATTCGCTTTCAGCGGCCAGGATCTTGCCGGTCTCCTTGTCGGCGGCGTAGCGGCCCTTGATGAAAAAGGGCGAGCGCTTGCCCGTGTAATACTGCTGCTGGGCATAGTTGTAGCGCAGATGGCAGGGCCGGCCGGTGGCCACGGCGGCCACGCCGACAAGGGCCTCCATGGTCGGGCTGAACTTGTAGCCGAAGGTGCCGCCGGCCGGATTTTGCACGGCCTCCATATCCTCCAGCTTGACCCCGATGCCGTCGGCCACCATGAGCATGTGCAGGTGCAGACCGATGGACTTGGAGTGGATGACCAGCTTGCCGTCGCTGTTGACGTAGGCGAAGCCCACGTCCGGCTCGATGGGCATATGCGGCTGGCGCTGGGTGTAATACTCCCCTTCGGCCACGACCAGGTCTCCGCGCTCGAAGTAGGGCCTGGTCTCATCGCCCTTGACCAGGGGCTGGGTGAAATAGACGTTGGGCGTGCCGGGATGGATTTCGATGGCGTCCTCGGCCATGGCCTCGGGCGCGCTCATGTAGGCCGGCAGCTCCTCCAGGTCCAGGCGCACCTTCTCGGCCGCGGCCCGGGCATGGGCTTCGGAATCGGCGCAGACGATGGCCAGAGCGTCGCCGTACTGGAACACCTTCTCGTCGCACAGAATAGGCCGCTCCCAGCCGTCGCCCTTGGTGTAGGGGAAGGCAATCAGGCCGTTGATGCGGTTTCTGCCCTTGACGTCCTTGTGGGTGAGGACGCGGACCACGCCCGGCATGACCTCGGCCTCGGCAGTGTCGATGCCCTTGATGTTGGCGTGGGAGACCTTGGCGTTGACCAGGGCCAGGTGCAGGGTGTCGGGCGGCAGCTGGTGTTTTCTGTCGTCGCCGAAATCCCATTGCCCGAGCACCTTGGCCACGCCCGTGGGCCGGGGATAGCTCGATCCCCAAAGCCTGCCGTCCGCCGGCTTGTTGTCGTTGAGGGTCAGGGTCTTTTCTCCGCGCAACGCCTTGGCCGCGTCCATGACCGCGTCGACCAGGGGCACGTAGCCGGTGCAGCGGCAGGCGTTTTTATGCTTCTGGAACCAGTCGCGCACCTCCTCCCGGCTGGGATCGGGATTTTCATCCAGCAGCCCCTTGGCCGAGACGATGAAGCCCGGCGTGCAAAAACCGCATTGCGCGCCGCCGTGCACGACCCAGGCGACCTGCAACGGATGCAGGTTGTTTTTCGTGCCCAGGCCCTCGACGGTGGTGATGGCGGCGTAGTCGTCGACCAGGCGGGCCTTGGTGACGCAGGCCCGGGTCACCTTGCCGTTGATGATGACGCTGCACGCGCCGCACTGCCCCTGGGCACAGCCCACCTTCACGCCGGTCAGTCGCAACTGGCCGCGCAGCACGTCGGAGAGCATGGCGTTGTCGTCGACGACCAACATGCGCTCGATACCGTTGACGATGAATGTCTTCTGAATCATGATGGCACCCCTCTTGTTGCTTTTTCAGGTTAGTTGTTCGGGCTTGAAGCGACAAAGGACCCTGGATCTACGACTTGCCGAAGCCGCAAGCCGGATAGCGACACTCCGGGCACATGGCGCACAGTCCGCCATGGCCAAGTTCCACGATGTCCTCCCGGGAGAGCCGTTCGCCGGTAACCAGCCGCGGCACGAGCAGATCGAACACGCTCGTGCGATGGTACATGACGCAGCCGGGCAACCCGATGACCGGGACATCGTCGCGATACGCCAGCAGGAACATGGCTCCGGGAAAAATGGGCGCGCCGTAGGCGACCAGCCGGCCGCCGGCCGCCCGGATGGAAGACGGCGACAGATCGTCGGGATCGACCGACATGCCGCCGGTGACGGCGACGAGTTCCACGCCTTCGGCCGCCAGCCGCCTTATGGCCCGCTCGGTCATGTCGCGGTCGTCCGGCACGATGACTTGTCTGACCACCGTGCAGCCCAGTTCCGCGAACTTGCGGCGCAGTACCGGGCCGAATTTGTCCTTGATGCGGCCGTGGTAGACCTCGCCGCCAGTGGTCACGACACCCAGGCCCCGACGCGCGGCCAGAAGGTTGATGCGGCCCTCGCACGGGGCACTGAGGGTCACGCCTTCCCCGGCCACGGCCTTGGCGATGCGCGCGGCCGCGTCGTCCTCGTGCACCAGCCCCGCCCCGATGTCCCAGACGTAGAGGTGTTCCTTGCCCAGCCGCAGCAGCTCGGACACATCCTCGGGGCGCACGACATGGCCCTTGCGAAAGGCCGGCCCCTTGGACTCGCCCGGCACGATCCGGGTGATGTCGTGGCAAAGGACCGTGCCCACGGCTTCCTCGACGGCAATCACGCGCATGACGTCCTCCCTGGGAGACGCGAGGACAGACCCGGTCGCCAGGCGGCGTCCGGCGGCAGGCGGCTCCCTGTTGGCATGCGGACGGTTCGAGAAGACGGACGCGGCGCGACGGCCGGGTCCCATACGTTGCGACAGTTATTAGAAGTACTGCGAGAAATTGAGGTATTCGGGTTTGAAGATGAGGTTCATAAGCAAAGTGGCGATGGCGATGCCGGCGGCAGGCGGGTCCAGGTGGTTGCTGCCGTGGTTGTAGAAAAGCCGCGCGGCGTACTCCTCGATGAAGGCCGCGCCGATGCCGAACGCCATGGCCCCGGCCAGGGAGCCCGTTTGCAGAAAACCCCAGGCCCCCATGATGGCCATGCAGTGGGTAACGGGCGACTTTTGAATGCTCCCCTGGCCGAAATTGAGCATGGTGAGCATGATGGCCGAAAGGCCCCAGCAGAAGATCAACGGCGCGGTCACCGCAGCCGCCTCGCTGATCGCGCCCTTCTGGGCCAGGGGAACAAGCGCGGCATGCAGGCCCTTGGCCACGCCGCCGGAAAGTAGGCCCACGCCGGCCCCAAGCGCCACCAGGCGCGAGGGCGGCGACATCCAGCCCACCCAGGAAATGGCGTACTCGTTCGTGCCGAACAGACCGTATGCGCGGATGGATTCCCGGTTGCCCCAGGGCGCTTCCTTCTGGAACAAAAGACGCGCCAGGAAAATGTTGATGACGATGGACAAGGCCAACATGTCCGATTCGCGCAGGATCGGGATGCGTTGTAGCACCGGCACGAGGAGCAATCCGAACACCGCGGATACGCCTCCCACCGCCAGCACGTCCCAGGACGTGTCCACCAGGGGGGAGAGGATATCCTTGGCGTTGCCGGTCGGATGGTTGTGGCGCACGCCGGCCGCGTAGGTGGCGGCCACGACGCCGGAAACGAATCCGCCGACATGGGGGCCGAAAATCGGCCCCAGCCCGACCTGCAGCAAGATGAAATCCGACCCGCCGGCCAGGACGACCAGACACCCGCACATGGTGACCAGGCCGCAAAGGCAAAACGACCACAGTCCTCCCAAACTGGCTCCGAACACGCCCCCGCCAAAGGCCAGGATGATGGCTTCGCTACTCCATGGAACCATTGTTCACTCCTTGAGCGCTAGGCCGGCCCGAGCCCGGAGAGCTCCTTCCGGGCCGGGCCGGCGGGCATGTCGCTTCCGACGTGAAAACGGCATGCCCTCGCGTGAACTCTCTTGCGCCCGAACTACATGGCGGCCTTAAACAGGGCGATGATGTCGTTGACATCCCCCTTGCGCGGGTTGCAGCCGGCGTTGCCGTCAAGCAATGCCTGCTTGGCCATGGGCTCGAGATCGGATTCCTTGACGCCAAGCGCGGCCAGACTCTTGGGGATGCCGACGTCAGCGGACAGGCGTTCGATGGCCGTGATGGCCTTTTCCGCCGCCTCGATCATGCCCAGGCCGTCGATGTTCTCGCCCAGGGCGACCGCGATGTCCGCGAACTTGCCCGGGTTGACCATGAGGTTCCAGCGCTCGACATGGGGCAGGAGGATGGCGTTGGCCATGCCGTGGGGCATGTCAAGCATGCCGCCCAGTTGGTGGGCCATGGCGTGGACATAGCCCAGGCCGGCGTTGTTGAAGGCCATGCCGGCCAGAAGCGAGGCATAGGCCATGCCTTCGCGGGCCACGATGTCCTCGCCGTAGGCCACGGCCCGGCGCAGGTGCTGCCCGACGAGCTTGATGGCCCGGATGGCCACGGCGTCGGTGGCTTCGTTGGCGGCGAGCGTCACGTAGCACTCCACGGCGTGGGTCAGGGCATCCATGCCGGTGGAGGCGGTCAGCCCCGCCGGTTTGCCGATCATGAGCTCGGGATCGTTGATGGACACCTTGGGCAGGTTGCGCCAGCTGACGATGACGAACTTGATCTTGCGGGCCATGTTGGTGAGCACGCAATGGCGCGTCACCTCGCTGCCGGTGCCGGCGGTGGTGTTGACGGCGATGATGGGGGGCAGTTCGTTGGTCAGTTTTTCGATGCCGGCGTAGTCCTCGTAGAGGTCGCCGTCATGGGTGGCCGCGATGCCGATGCCCTTGCCGCAGTCATGGGCGCTGCCGCCGCCGACGGTCACGAGGAGGTCGCATTTTTCCTTGCGGTAAATGCCCAGCCCCTCCTCCACATTGGAGATCCTGGGGTTTGGGTCGACGCCGCCGTACATGGTGTAGGCCACGCCGGCTTTTTCCAGATGCTGTTTCACCTGATCCACGGCCCCCCCGCTCTGGCTGGCCATGAACTTGTCCGTGACGATAAGCGCTTTTTTCCCAAACATGGCGGCGCGCGGTCCCACCTCGGCCAGGGTTCCCCTCCCGATGAAATTTACTGCCGGGCACAGAAAGTCAGCCATTTCGTCCTCCGTGGTTGCGGTTGCATCCGGTGGCGGTCGGCCGCCGCCGGCGGGGATAGCGTTTTTTCCGAAAGGCTTTCCGCTACGTCCCGCCCAGACCAGACAGCCCGAGGCTGCCTTGGGACGGAATTTATTATAAATTTATAATATATGGTTATTTAAAATCGAAACAAAAAAACCTCTCCTCCTTTGAGACCGTTGCGTAATTCTCGCAAATTGCAGTTTACCCCGTTTTTCTAGTTCCCGAGGGGGCAGTAGTGGCTGATTTTCTCCTGATTCAGGATCGGTTGCGCCCCGGTGGGCATTTGCCAGCCAAAGGGGGCTCATCCGCTCAGCAGGCAACCCTGAGGACCGCCTTTTTCAGATTGAAGGCCATGGCATTGAGCAGAAACTCCAGTTCGACCTTGGCCAGGCCGAGATAGCGGGCTCGAAAGAAGCCGTAGGCCGGGTTGCCGACGGCATTGACCACACGCTTGAGCATTTGGCGCAGCACTTTTTCGATGGGTTTCCAGTCGATGAGACGATCGATCTCGTCAGGAAGCAGTCCTTGTGCTTGCGGCGAGCGGCAACATAGTCGGCAATACCGGGCTTCTTGGAAGTGCGTTCGCTCATGGTCGCCTCCATCGGTTTGGATGGAGAAAATATACATCAACCACTTAAATTTACAATACTTAATTGAAAGTTACCGTGCATCGGTCTCCCTTTTCAAAAATTCCTTCGAAATCCTGTTGCCTCTTCTTACGCCCCGACCTGGCCTACGTCAACCATATTTTATAATATATGGCTATTAATTTAATCCAGGATCTTGGCGTGTTACAGGTTTTTCCGGGTACCCTGCCGCACGCAAACCGTAAAAACCGTGTCCGCGACCCAGGACGCGGCCTCCTCAGCCCAAAAGCCGGCGGCTGATGGCCTCGGCCGCCCTTCGGCCGGCGCCCATGGCGGAAATGACCGTGGCCGCGCCGGTAACGATGTCCCCGCCAGCGAAAACCATGGGCAGGGTCGTTTCGCCCGTGGCCTCGGTGACGCTGATGTAGCCCCGCCGATTGACGAGAAGGCCTGGCGTGGACCGCGGCAACAGCGGATTGGCCCTGGTCCCCACGGCCACGATGGCTATGTCCGCCTCGATTTCGCAAAAGGCTCCCTCGCAGGCCACGGGCCGGCAGCGGCCGGAGGCGTCCGGTTCGCCAAGGCGCATCCGCTGCAGGCGCACCGAGGCCAGACGCCCCTGCGCGTCGCCGCCAAACGCCACCGGGGCATGCAGGCACACAAACCCCACGCCCTCCTCCCGGGCATGGCGAATCTCCTCGGCCCGGGCCGGCATTTCGTTTTCCGAGCGCCGGTAGACGATGGAAACGCTCCTCGCGCCCAGGCGCACGGCCGTGCGGGCCGCGTCCAGGGCCACGTTGCCCGCCCCGAACACCACCACCCGCCGGCCCGGGTACACCGGGGTGTCCCATTCGGGAAAGGCGTAGGCCCGCCCAAGATTGACCCGGGTGAGGTACTCGTTGGCCGAAAACACGCCGATGCGGCTTTCGCCGGGGATGTCGAGAAAAACCGGCAAACCGGCTCCGATGCCGATGAAAACGGCCTCATACCCCTGGTCCAGCAGTTCCGGGACCATGACCGTGCGCCCCCCCACCCAGTTGGTGAAAAAGCGCACGCAAAGGGACTTGAGCGCCGCGATTTCCCGGCGCACCACGGCCTTGGGCAGGCGGAACTCGGGAATGCCGTAGACCAGCACCCCGCCCGGTTCGTGCAACGCTTCGTACACGTCCACGGCAATGCCCCGGGTGACCAGGGTCCCGGCCACGGTCAGGCTGGCCGGCCCAGACCCGATGCAGGCCACGCGCGTCTTGGCCACGGGCGGCGGACAGGCCGCAGCGCCGGTCAACACGGCGCAGGCTCCGTCGGCCATGAACGTGTCGGCCACGTAGCGCTCCAGCCGGCCAATGGCCACGGGTTCGCCCTTTAAGCCCAGGACGCAGCCGCGCTCGCACTGGCTTTCCTGGGGGCATACCCGGCCGCACACCGCCGGCAGGGAATTGGCGCGCCGGATGACGGCATAGGCCCGGGGCACATCCCCCGCGGCCAGGGCCGTGATGAAGCCCGGGATGTCGATGCCCACGGGACAGCCGGCCACGCAGCCGGGTTTCTTGCAGGCCAGGCAGCGGACCGCCTCGGCCCGGGCCATGTCCGGGGTATAGCCCAGGGCGACCTCGTCGAAATTGCCCACGCGCTGCCCGGCAGGCTGTTCGGGCATGGCCGTGCGGGGCGGCCTTATGCGGGAAGGTTCAGTTGGCGCAGCGGCAGACATGGCTTTTTTCCAACTCCTCGTAGGCATGGCGTTCCTGGGGGCGAAACGCGGTCAGGCGTTGCGAGAGCTCGCGAAAATCCACCTTCGCGCCGTCGAATTCCGGACCATCCACGCAGGCGAAGCGCGTTTCGCCGCCCACGGTCACCCGACAGGCTCCGCACATGCCGATGCCGTCGAGCATGATGGCATTGAGGCTGACCTGGCAGGGCACGCCAAAGCGGCCAGCCACCTCGGACACGGCCGCCATCATGGGCACCGGCCCCACAGCCAGCACCTCGGCAACCCGGCCCTCGCCGGCCAGGCGTTCCTCCAGCAACGCGGTCACCAGCCCCTTGCGTCCCCGGGAGCCGTCGTCGGTGGCCACCAGGACTTCATGGCATACCAGGCGCAGTTCCGGCTCGAAGAGCAGCAGGTCCTTGGAACGGGCGCCGATGATGCCGATGACCATGTTGCCCGCCAGACGGTGCCCCTTGGCGATGTGGTGCATGGCGGCGATGCCCGTGCCGCCGCCGACGCAGACGACCGGGGCCGGACGGCGGCGGATGGCCGTGGGTTTGCCCAGGGGACCGCACAGATCCAGGATGGCGTCGCCGGCGTGGAGGGTGTCGAGCAAGGCGGTGGTCTTGCCGAGCACGAGATAGACCAGGGTGATGGTGCCGTCGTTGCGTTCGACGTTGGCGATGGTGAGCGGAATGCGCTCGCCCTTGTCGTGAACCCGCAGGATCACGAAATTGCCGGGCCTGGCCTTGGCCGCGATATGGGGGGCATAAATGACCAGTTCACTGGTTCGCCCCGGAATGAGCGGCCTTTTACGGACGATACGATGTACCATGAAGCTTCCTCCGAACATGCCCGCCAGCGCGAACAGACGTGTTCGCCGATGGCCGGGCGCTGATGTCTGGCGTTGCGCCCGACACGTCTCCGGGCATCGTTCAAGCGCAACATGTTTTTCGACGGCGTGCATGCAAGGGCAAAACGCCGCATTGCCCCCGTGAGGCCAGGGAAGGGACCGTACGTCGCATTTCGATCAGGCGGCGCTGCAGCCACGCCCCAGGTCGCGATTGCCCGCGCCCGGCGGCAGGGACCGGTCCACCAGCCGGACGGCGTGGGCGATCCGGGACCGATCCTGGAATCTGGCCCGGCCCCATACGGCTTCGATGGCCCCCGCCACGGCGAACATGTCCTGGCGCAACAACAAAAGCGGGGTATCCTTCTCCACGGCCTTGGTCAGGACCAGCTCGCTTGGGAAGAAGTCGCCGGTCAGCACCAGGGCCGCGCAACCGGCCTCCAGGGCCAACAACTGCAGATCGCTCCGATCACCGCTGCACAAGACGGCCACGTCCTTGACGCGGCGAAACCGGGGCATGAAATTTTCCACCCGCATGGCTCCGATGAGAATCGTGCAAACCAGCCGTTTCCGGCCGGTGACGCTGGCCACAAGGTGGCCGCCAAGCCCCTGGACCAGTTCGTTGACCCGGATGCCGGCGAGAAAGGAATCGTGCGCGATCACGCCGAGTACGGGCAGTCCCCGGCTTTCCAGAAACGGCGCGACCAGGCCCTCGGCCTCGTCGCGGGCCTCGTCGGGCACGTCGTTGAGGACGACGCCGACAAGCCCCGCGCCCAGAATCTCCCGGGCGGCCAGCAGACGTTCGACCTGAAATCCCCGGTGATAGCGGTCGATGAGCATGACCCGGGCGCCAAGGGCCTTGGCCACGCGCGGCCCGGCCAGCCCGCAGCCGCCGCCGGCGTGGAGAAAATCGCCCAATCCGCCAACGAGCATGACATCCTTTGCCTTCGAGAGCCGTCGGTACGCCTCCGCGATTTCCGGCAGCCGATCCTCCGGAAGGTCGCAAGAACGCGCCCCGCCGGCGTCCAGCCTGGGCAGAAAAACCGGCGTGATCAGGGACAACGGATCGCCAAGGCTCAGCCCCTGCCGGATGAAACGGCCGTCCCGGCCACCCTCCCGGCCGCCTGGGCCGGCCGGCGTGACGTCGACGGGTTTCATGAACCCGACCCGCCGGCCTTCACGCTGGAAACGCTGTCCCAGGGCGAGGGCGACGAGGGTTTTTCCGGCGCAGGGCCGGGTGGAGCCGATGTAAAGACCGTTCACGGCGAGTCCTCCTGAAATTTTAAGAGGATACTGGCGTACTGAAAACGCGGACGCAGGATTGTAAAGGCGTGCCGGAAGACCCGGAGGTTGGCGGTCGAGTCCTCCGGCACGGATGCAGCCTGTCCCCGAGGGGACAAACGTGGGCGCTACAGTTCGCGGTTGATGGTGCCTTCCCAGGTGCTCACCCGGGCCTGGGCGTCACCCGACTCCTTGGGCGAAACCCACTTGGTGGTGACGGTCTTGGTCCGGGTGTAGAAGCGCAGCCCGTCGCGTCCGAGGACATGCAGATCGCCGAAAAAGGACTGCTTGTTGCCGCTGAAAGGGAAGAACGCCAGGGGCACGGGGATGCCCACGTTGACGCCGACCATGCCGCCGTCGGTGCGGCGGGAGAATTCCCGGGCGTAGTGGCCGTTTTGGGTGAAGATGGAGGAGCCGTTGGCAAAGGGATTGGCGTTCATGACGGCGATTCCTTCCTCGAAATCCTTGACCCGCTTGATGCACACCACCGGGCCGAAGACCTCCTGGTCGCCGATGGTCATGCCGGGAGCCACGTGGTCGAAGATGGTGGGCCCGACGAAATAGCCGTTCTCGAAGCCCTTGGGCGCGCAGGCGCGTCCGTCGAGGACGAGGCTCGCCCCTTCGGCCACGCCCTTGTCGATCCATTCGATCACGGACCGCTTGTGGGCGGCGTTGATGACCGGCCCGAGCTGGGTGTCCGGATCATAGGCCGCGCCGACCACCAGCCGTTCGCCCATGCCCTTGAGGATCTGCACGAACCGGTCGGCCACCGACTCCTGGACCACCACCACGGGCAGGGCCATGCAGCGCTGGCCGGCGCAGCCGAAACAGGAGTTGATGACACGCTGGGCCGACCACTCCAGGGGCGCGTCCTCCAGCAGCAGGGCGTGGTTTTTGGCCTCGGTCAGGCACTGCACCCGCTTGCCGGCAGCGGCCGCGCCGGAATAGATCTTGGTTCCGGTTGCGGTGGACCCGACAAAGGAGATGCCCCGGATGTCGGGATGGGACAGCAGGTTGGCCACTTCCTGACGGCTGCAGGTAACGAGGTTGACCACGCCCTTGGGCAGGCCGGCCTCGATAAGCAGCTCCAGCAGGCGCATGCCAGTTTGCGGCACCATGCTGGCGGCCTTGAGCACCATGGTGTTGCCGGCGACGATGCACAGGGGAAGGAACCAGCCAAAAGGAATCATGGCCGGAAAGTTGTAGGGGGCGATGCCCAGAAACACGCCCACGGACTCGCGGTACAGGCAGATGTCATGGCTGCGGGTCGCTTCCATCATGGCGTAGCCCTGGATTTCCATGGGCGCGCTCACCGCCACCTCGCAGGCTTCCACGACCTTGTGCACATCCCCTCTGGATTCGCCCAGATTCTTGCCCATTTCCGTGGCGAGCAGCACCGACAGTTCCTCGAAGTGCTGGTTCACCAGTTCCCGGAAGCGGAAGAGAACCTGGGTACGCACCGCCACGGGCTTGCTCGACCAGCCCGGATAGGCGGCCTTGGCCGCCTGCACGGCGGCGTCCACCTCGTCCGGCAGGCAGACCGGAGCGGCGGCGATCTGCTCGCCCGTGCTCGGGTTCATCACCGGCGTGTACTTGTCCGTGGCGCTTTGCCGCCATTCGTTGTCGACACAGTAAAGCAGCTTCTTGATCTCTGACATGGCTTTCTCCGTTGTGCTTCGTGACCGTCTTCGCCCTGGCCGAAGTCAGCGCAAGAGGCGTCAACGCTCTGTTTTCCGTCGTTTTTCGCCTAAAGCGCCGCGTAATAGAGTTCGATGATCTCCTGCTTGCTCGCAAGCCTCGGGTTGTTCCCGGGGCTGCCGCTGGCCAGGGCGTCCTCGGCCATTTTGTCCACCACGGGATCGAGCTTTTCCCGGTCGACCCCAAGCCGCATGAGGCTTGGCACCTCAAGGTCGGCGATCAGCGCCTTGACCGCGTCGGCCCCGGCCTGGGCCACGGCCCGGGCATCCGCCTCCGGCGGGCAGTCCACGCCCATGGCCCGGGCGATATCCGCGTAGCGCTCCAGGTTGCCCGGGAGGGAGAACTCCATCACCACGCCGAGCAGGGCGGCGTTGGAGATGCCGTGGGCCACATGAAAAAGCGCCCCCACCGGACGGGACATGCCGTGGACCAGGGCCACCGAGGCATTGGAAAAGGCGATGCCGGCCTGAAACGCCCCAAGCATCGTCTTGGACCGGGCGTCGATGTCCTGGGGCCTGTTCCAGGCCTTGGGCAGATTTTGGAAAATGAGCTTCACGGCGGACAGCGCCAGCACGTCGGTCATGGGCTGGGCCTTTCGCGAGACATAGGCCTCGATGGCGTGGGTCAGGGCGTCGAGACCCGTGGCCGCCGTCAGCCCCTTGGGCATGCCCAGGGTCAGGCCTGGATCGACAAAGGCGACCTGCGGCATGAGGTAGGGGCTGCCGATGAGCATCTTCACGTCATGCTCGGTGTCGGTGATGATGGTGAACATGGTGGCTTCGCTTCCCGTGCCGGCCGTGGTCGGCACGGCGAACAGAGGCAAGCCCTTGTGCGCCAGTTTGTCGGCCCCCATGTAATCCTGAATGCTCCCCGGGTTGGTGGCCATGACCGACACGGCCTTGGCCACGTCCAGGGAACTGCCGCCGCCGCACCCGATCACCAGGTCGCAGTGCGTGCGCCGGATGATATCAAGGCCGTCCCGGACATGGGTCAACGTGGGTTCCTTGTCCACGCCGGAATAGGTTTCGACCGGAATGCCGGCTTCCCGCAGCGAGCCAAGCACCGGCTCGATGGCCCCGGTGTCGATGAGCACCTGGTCCGTCACCAGCAGCGCCCTGGCCGTTCCCTGCCTTGCCGCCGTGGGACCGACCTTGGCCGCGGCGTTCACGCCGATGTGCACTGTCGCCGGCATATTGAAGGTACGCGTTGTCATGTCTCCCATCTCCTTTGTTGCGATCATCGGCCCAGAAAAGGCTTCCCAACCACCGTTGGTTCTCAGAGGGGCTCCGGTCGTTCTCAAACAGTCTTTTTCGTGTCGTCCGCCCGCATTCCGGGCGGGTGCGTGTTGTGCGCAGCCCGGGTCTTCGCCGCGATGCGTCGCTGCCGTGGCGGCACGTTTGCGACCCGCTTCGGCCGTCGTGCCGCAGCCGTCTTCCGACATCCCGGGCCGGCCCTCGTGCCCGCTGTCCGGCCGTCTGCCGGCCCCGGCGCCCCGGAATTGCGCGGGATGTCGCTCGATGGGGACACGCTACATCAGGGGAACGGCGATTTCAACCAAATTTTAAAATATATGGCTAATTATTCTATCCATGTGAAATCACAGGCTTTATTTGCAAAATTTGGCTGTCGCAGCCTCGAGAAAATGTTTCGCGCCGGGATTTGCTTTTTTGCTAAAATGAACTTATATTCAAATATAGCACTATTTCTGTTTGCGCCAGCGGCAACAGACTGAAATCAGAGGTGATTTTTCGGAAATGCGTGCGGCACGGACCGATGCGCGCCAGGGCGGGTCGCAAACACTGGACTGTCGGGGCGGCTTGGCTATACCCATACATCCGGCAGACCGCCATGCCCGCTTCCGGGAGGCGACGCAAGCCGGCGCGACGCCCCGTCACGAGCAACAACCATGGATCAGCACATGTTCAAGACCACCAAGAAAGACAAGATTTCGACCCTTATCATCCGCCAGATCCGCGAGGCCATCCTGCAAGGCGAGATCAAGCCCGGCGAAGCCCTGCCCCCGGAAAAGGACCTTGTCCAACAGTTCGGCGTGAGCAAGCACACCCTGCGGGAAGCCTTGCGCACGCTGGAAGGCATGGGACTCATCGACATCCGTCGTGGTGCAGGCGGCGGCCCGGTGGTCACCGAAGTGAACCCGGAGACCGCCCGGGATTTTTTACAGAGCTTTTTCCACTTCCAGAACATCTCCATCCGCGACCTGTCGGAAGTGCGCAAAATCATCGAACCTTACCTGGCCCGGCGCGCCGCCGAAACGTTTGACGCAAAGGACACCCGGGACCTGCTCGACCTCCACGAAGAATGCCAAA
>JAEWCY010000073.1 GCA_023390395.1 Pseudomonadota bacterium
GTCGACCGCTTCATGTCCGAGGCCCGGGCCATCACCAACCTGATCGGCAACGGCATCGCCACCATCGTCGTGGCCAAGTGGGAAAACGCCCTGGACGAGCGCAAGCTCGCCGCGGTGCTCGCCGGCAAGGACGACGAATACGCCGACGACCCCGAGGACGCCCTCATCGACGAGGACGCCGCCGGCGACGCGAAATAGCGCCTGCCGACGGACGGTTGCGCGACGACCGGAAATGACGCCGCCGCCCGGACAAGTCCGGGCGGCGGTTTTTTGTCTGTGTCGCATTGACAAAAAGTCCCTGCCGGACCATTTTTATGTAACAAGGTATCCTCTGCTGCTTCGGGAGGTGCGGACCATGACGTCGGCACGGGTGATGATCGTCGAGGACGAAGCCATAACCGCCATGGCCACCGGGGCCATGCTCAAGCGCCTGGGCCACGTGGTCACGGCCTCGGTGGCGTCCGGCGAGGCCGCCCTGGAGGCCTTTCGCCGCCAGATGCCCGACCTCGTGCTCATGGACATCCGCCTGGACGGCGACCTGGACGGCATCGAGACGGCCGAGGCCATCCGCCGCGACAGCGAGGTGCCGGTGGTCTTCGTCTCCGCCTACGTGGACGAGAAGACGCGCGGCCGCGCCGCCAAGACCCGCCCCTTCGCCTTCATGCCCAAGCCCCTGGACGAATACGAACTGCACGCCCTCATGAGCCGTGTGATCGAGGCCGCCGCGTCTTGACCGGCACGGGGTTCGAGGCCTTCGGCCTGGACGGCGACTTCACCTCCGCCTTTTTGGCCGCGCGCCGCGTGGCCGACCTGGCCGAACGCGATCCTGCCGCCGTGTCCCTGGCCGCCGTGGACGCCCTGGCCGGGCTGCTGTCCCGAAACGACCACGTAAGGCAAACCCAGGCCCGCATCCTCTACCGTGACGCCGCCGGCGTGCTGGTGACCCTGCTGGCCAGCGGTCCGGCATCCCTGGCCAAGGCCTCGCGGCAGGCCCTGGGCGCGGCCTTGGCCGTGCCGGGAAAGCCCCGGCTGGCCGCGGCCGAGGCCGTGGGCGCGCTGCCCCTGCCGGGCCTTCGCGGCCCGGTTCCCCCGGAGGTCGACGGCGAGGCCGTGCCGTCCACCTTCGCCGCCCTCCTCGATCGGGCCGGGGCCGATCCCGCCGCCGCGCCCCGTCCCGCCGGCCGCAGCCTCCTCGTCCCCGCCCGCGACCCCGGCCGCCTGGTCGTGGTCAAGCGCCTGCGCCACGGCGAGGACCCGTGCGGCCTGGCCCTGGAAGCGGCCTGGATGGAGCGCTGCGCCGACCTGCCCTTTCCCGTTCCCTGCCACGTGCCCACGCCCTGCCGCCATGGCGCGGCCCGTCTCTTCGCCGTGTCCGATCTGCCGCCCGGTTCTCTCGGCCTCGATCCCTCGGGCCGCTGCCTGGCCTATCTGGCCGAGGCGGACTATTTCCGCTACCCCAACGAGGCCGGCCGGCCGCTTGGCGGCGAGGCGCTCGTCGCGGTCATGGGTCGGGCCGCGCGCCTTCTCGGCTGGCTGGCCGGCCGGGGCATCGTACACGAGGCGGCTATCCCCCTTTTCCACAACCGGGTCCAGCGCGACCGCCGCGACGACGGCGGCGTCTACGACTGGCGCTTGCCCGGCCGCCTGGACCGCTGGTTGCACTCCTCCCTGCACCCCAATTTCGGCCCGTCCGGGCTTCGCGATTTCGAGCACCTGGCCGCCGTGCCTCCCGGCGGCACGGGCGGCGGCCGGCTCTACCGCCGCATGGGCGACCACGTGGTGAGCCTGCTGCTCGTGGCCGGCAGCGCCTTTCGCATGCGCGAGCCGGAACTCGTCGGGCGCGGCCCGGACGGCCGCCCGGCCGACGCCCGCCGCCTCTTCGACGAGGCGCTCCTCGCCCGCATCGTGGCCGAGGTCTTCGCCCGCTACCACGAGGGCTTCGCCGGCGCGCCGCCCCGGGCCATGCCCCTTTGCCCCGAGTCTCTCGCCCGGCGCATGGTCGAGGAGATGGGCCAGGACCGCCACATGACGGAGCTTTTGCGACTGGCCGACCAGGAGGCCATGACCGACGCCGCCTTCGCGGCCTTTCTCGTCTCGCGCGGCCTGTCCCCGGAAGACGCCGCCCGCCGCCGCCGGGGCGAGGCCGACGTGGAGCTCGAAACCGGCCCCCACCTGGGCGCTTTCAACAACCGCACCAGCCTGCCCGAACTCAACGAAGCCGCCGCCGCCATGGTCGCCGCCTGCCTCGCCGCCCGCCATGAGCGGGAGAGGGGGCGGGAGTAGGAGGGAAGGGAATGGGAACGCCTCCGGCGGCCAGGAGGGGCGACGGCCCCTCCTGGACCTCCCGAAAGGGAAAGACCTAATGCCTGTTCGGCAAGCGTCCGATAGGCCGGGAGAGAGACGGCGGGAGGACGCCATGACGGGCGAACGCACAAGCTGGGTCGCGGCCCTGGAGCGGTTGGGACTGCTCAAATACCTTCTGGCCACGCTTTTTACCGGCTTGGCCTGCGTCCTGATCTTCGGGGCCTACTATCTCGAGGAACTCTCCCGCCGGCCGCCGCGCCGGCCCACGCCCCCGGCGGCGCTTCTGGCCGAGCCCGAGCCCGCCCCGGCCTTCGCGCTGCGGGCCGCGGTCTCGCGGGTCGTGCGCTTCGCCGCCGTGCCCGAGGCTCCGGCCGGTTTTTCCTTCTATGACATCGCCTCCGGCGAGACGCCGGCCTCCCTGGCCGAGAAGCTCTCCCGCAAGCGCTTCGCCGTGTCCCGGGGCCGTGGCGAGGCCTGCGATTTCGCCCAGCCCCTGGCCGTGCCGGCCGGCGGGCGCGCCGCCGTGGCCGACTTCATCCGCGCCCGCAGCCGCGACTGCTGCGCCCTGGCCGGCAACCTGCCCGGCCAGCTCGCCACCTACGCCTTCTCCCGTCCGGCCGAGCCCGGCGGCAAGGACAAGGCCGGGGCCATCGCCGGCGCGGCCGTGTTCTCCGAGGTCGGGGCCGGGCTGCTCACCGTCAGCCTGCGTTTTTCCGGCAACGTCGAGGGCTACCAGGCGAGCCTGACCCGGCATTTGAGCGAACGCTTCGGCCCGCCCGAGCCCATGGGCCAGGGCGGCGCGGCCTGGGCCAGGGACGGAGGCCTCGTGACCATGGCCCGCGCCGGCGGAGCGCTGGCGGTCACGGCTTATTTCGCCGCCAACATCGACCGCCACGCCGCCACGGCCATGAAGCTGGCCGGCCGGCCCGCGCCCAGGCAGCCCGACGCTCCGGCCGCCCGGCGGCTGGCCATGGTGGGCGCGGAGGGGAGCACGCCGCAATAGCGGAGGGAAGAAGCCTCCGGCGGCCAGGGCGCTGCCCTGGACCCGCCAGGGGCGTGTGCCCCTGGACCCCGATGGGGGGAAGATCAGGACAAAAGTCGGATCCAGCCGAGGGGGTGGCCGGCGGCGTCGCCGCAGGGCGTGTCGCCCGCCTGGGGAAAGGCCGGCTGGCCGGGAAAGGCTTCGCTTGCGAGCTCGCCGGCCAGGTCGTGGTCGGGATGGGAAAAAAGCACCCGGCCTTCGGGATCGACCGCGACCAGGGCCTTGTCGCAGGCCCGGGCCAAGCCGAAGAGCAGGCCGCGATAGAGTTGGGCCGCCGCGTCCGTGGGGCAGGGCCGCTCGCGCCGCTTGCGGGTGATGGCCATTTCCAGGTTGGCCTTGAGGTCCAGGAGCTTGACCGGCTTTTGGATGTAGCCCGCCGCGCCCGTGGCGGCGACGCGGTCCATGATGTCGCGGTCCACGGCCGCCGTGAGGAAGATCACCGGCGCGCCGACCGACTCGATGATGGCCCTGGCCGCCGTCACGCCGTCCATGGCCCCGGCCAGGTTGATGTCCATGAGCACCACGTCCGGGGCGTGCGTCGCCGCGCCCGGCACGGCCTCCTCGCCGGTCTCGATCACGCCGCACACGCCGTAGCCCAGGCGCTCCAGGATCTTGACCGCCACCCGGGCCGAGAGCGGGTCGTCCTCGACGATGAGCACCTTGCGGCGGAGGGCGTCTTGCATGGCGGCGTCCGGGAAAGGCCGGCTCAGCCCTGGCCGGAGAGCTGGATTTTCTTGTGGGCGTCCTGGATCTTGTAGTACAGGTCGTCCATTTCCGCCGGCTTCATGAGGTAGTCGAAGGCCCCCTGCTCCATGCCGCGTATGGCCACGTCCACGTTGGCGTGGCCGGTGAGCATGATGACCTCCACCCGGGGATGGGCCTGCTTGATGCGCGAGAGGGTTTCCATGCCGTCCATGCCCGGCATCTTGACGTCGAGCAGGACCACGTCGATGGGGTTGGCGGCCAGGGTTTCCAGGGCCGCTTCGCCGCTGTTGGCCGTCAGCACCGAAAGCCCCCGGCGGGACAGGCGCTTGCGCAGCGTGTCCACGTAGCTTTCCTCGTCATCGACCAGAAGCACTCGCACCGCTGCTGCCTCGCTCACGAACATCCCTCCGCTTGGACGTGCCGACGTTGGCGTTTCATAGCCGCGCGACGCGTGAAAAGCAACCGCGCCCGTGTTGACGCCGCTTCCGGCAGGCCCCATAGTGCCGGCCGATCCGCTTCCCGGGAGCACCCATGCGCGACTGCGACATCGCCGCCCTGTGCGGCATCGCCCGGCTGGCCGGCCTGGCCATCCTGGACGTGGCCCGCCAGGGCTTCGACGTGATCGAAAAGGACGACCGCACGCCCGTGACCGCCGCCGACAAGGCGGCCAGCGACGTCATCCTGGCCGGCCTGGCCCAGACCTTCCCGGGAATCCCGGTCGTGTGCGAGGAGACCGAGGACGCGCCCTACGCCGTGCGCCGCGCCTGGCGGCGCTTTTTCCTGGTCGATCCTCTGGACGGCACCAAGGAGTTCATCCGGGGCACGGACGAATACTGCGTGCTCATCGCCCTTATCGAGGACGGGCTTCCCGTGTGCGGCGTCGTCCACGCCCCGGCCTCGGACACGACCTATTGCGGCGGCCCTGCGATCCCGGCCACCCGCCGCCTGGGCGGCGGGCCGGCCGAACCCGTCCGGGCCGTGGCCCCGGCCCCGGGTGAACCCCTGCGGGTCATGGCCAGCCGCTCCCACCCCGATCCCGGGCTCGACGCCTATCTTTCACGCTTTCCCGACGTCCGGTCCGCCTGCCGGGGCAGCGCCCTCAAGCTCGCCGCCCTGGCCGAGGGCGCGGCCCATCTTTACCCCCGCCTGGGACCGACCCGGGAATGGGACATCGCCGCCGGCCATGCCCTGCTGCTTGGCGCGGGCGGGGCGCTGACCGCCCTGGACGGCGCGCCGTTTCTCTACAACAAGCCCGACCTGCGAAACGGCCCCTTCGTGGCCCGCTCTTTTTCCGGCGAGGCCATTGACGGAGTTTCAATACTAAGTTAGTAGGATATAATCGCTGTAACCGTTTCACGTCGCGGGCGACGTTCTCGGTAGCTGGAGGAGCCATGCCTACGCGACTTACGCTTTTCATCCACGGATCGGACCCGGAGAACGACAGCCTGGAACGGGCCCTTCGCCGGTGGTGCGACAGGGAGCTGCCGGACGGCTACGTCCTCGACGTCCTGGACGTCGGGCGCTGGCCCGTCACGGCGGAGAACGTCCCGGTCCAGGTCACGCCGGCACTGGCCCGCGCCGCCGGGACGCGCCTGATCGTCGGCGATCTGTCCGACGTCGAGACGGCCATGGAGCTCCTTGGCATCCTGACGCTGCCCGTCGCGAGCTGCGCCTCGTAGCCGGCGTCTCCCGCCCCGTCAGTCCGCCGCCGGCTCCTCGTGGGACAGGCAGTGGATGGTCCCCAGCCCCCAGACCAGGTCCACGGCATGGATGCCGACCACCTCGCGGCCCGGGAAGGCCTCGGCCAGGATGCCGAGCGCCAGCCGGTCCCGGGGATCGTTGAAGGTGGGCACGAGCACGACCCGCCCGGCGATGAGGAAATTGGCGTAGCTGGCCGGCAGGCGCTGGCCCCGGAAGACGAGCGGCCGGGGCATGGGCAGGTCGATGACCGCGACCTTGCCGCCGCCCGCCAGGCGCGCGCCTTGCAGCCGTTCGCGGTTCTCGGCCAGGGGGCGGTGGTTGGCGTCGGCCGGGTCGTCCTCGCGGCACAGCGCCACCGTGTCCGGGGAGACGAACCGGCACAGGTCGTCCACGTGCCCGTGGGTGTCGTCTCCGGCGATGCCCTTGCCCAGCCAGAGGACGTTTTTCGTGCCGAGATGATCCCGGAAGAAGGCCTCGTAGTCCCGGCGCGAAAAGCCGGGATTTCGCGTCTGCACCTCGGGGTCCAGCAGGCATTCCTCGGTGGTGAGCACGTCTCCCGCGCCGTTGCCGTCCATGGCCCCGCCCTCCAGGACCACCCGGCGTCCCTCGCGCACGGCCGGCACCACCTCGATGCCGAGCTCCCGGCACACGGCCGGTCCCACGGCGTCGTCCAGGGCATGGTCCGGGTACTTGGCCCAGCCCGTGAAGGCGCAGTCCACGGCAACGACCCGGCCCCCCTCGCGTACGAAAAAAGGCATGAAGTCCCGGGTCCAGCCCCGGTCCATGGGCTGGCGGAAAAAATCGACCAGCGAAGCGTGCGCGCCGACGTCGCGCAGCACGCGCCGGGCCGCCGCCTCCTGGCGCGCGTCGCGCACGAGCAGCCGCACCCGTTCGCCGGCCAGGGTCAGCGCCCGCAGCATCTCGCCGTACACCCAGGCGATGGGCGCGAACTTGCCCGGCCAGTCCGAGGCGTTGCCCGGCCAGGCCAGCCACACCGCCGCATGCCGGTCCCACTCCGCCGGCCAGAGGAAATCGCGATTCATGGCGTCCTTTTGCGGGGGGGAGGGAGA
>JAEWCY010000156.1 GCA_023390395.1 Pseudomonadota bacterium
ACGAACCCTTCAAGAACGCCTACTGGTGCCCGAAAAGAAAGTGGTTTGCCAAGGAGCCCTGTCCCTTTTCCAACCGGTTCGAATGCATGAGCTTCGCCCGCTTCAGCGGGGCCATCTGAAGCCGAAAGGCCCGTTCCGGAAGGGGCCTCCCCCTTCCGGCCCCTGGCGGGGCGCGACGCCCCGGACCTGCCCACGCGTCTTTCCCTTTCCCGCCTCCATGCCCTTTCCCCGCCGTGCGCCTCGCGACGGCGTCTCCACCGCGCTCCTTCGGCGACCGCCCGGCCTGACGATTTCGCAGGAATCCCCCGACAAATTTGTTGTCCGTGGGCGCGTCCGTGATGATTCCGCTTGAGTCTGACGCAACGTCAGGGTTTAGGATGCTCCCAGGAGGTGAGCCATGGCACTGCGCATCGGCGATCTCGCCCGGCGCGCCGGCTTGTCCGTGCGCGCCCTGCGTCACTACGATTCCCTGGGGCTGCTGCGGCCGTCGCAACGCTCGGCCGCGGGCTACCGGCTCTACGGCCAGGACGACGTCATGCGCCTGCACGCCATTTTGACGCTCAAGTCCTTCGGCTGCTCCCTGGCCGAGATCCGGCGGGCCCTGGAGACCGGGCAGGAAGCCCTGCCCGGCATCCTCTCCCGACAGATCGTGGCCCTGGAGGAAAAAATCGCGGGGGCAAAGGCCCTGTCCGAACGTATTACGGGCATGCTGTCGCGCATGGAGCGAAACGTGGCCACGGACATGGGCGACTGGCTGGACGTGCTGGGCATGATGCATCTGCTGCGCGGATATTTTTCGGAAGCCGAGCTGGCGCTTTTGCGCGGCGGCCCCGGACGCCGGGGCTGGCGCGAGCTGACCGGCCGGATCGCCGCCGCCCTGGAGGCCGGGATTCCCCCGGACGCGCCCCAAGGCCGGGACATCGCCCGGGACGCCCTGGCCATGGCCCGTCAGGCCGCCGGCGGCGACCCGGCGCTTCTGGCGAAGCTGCGCGCCATGGTCGCCCGGGAGGAGAGCGTGCTCGCGGCCCTGGGCTTTTCCCCACGCGTCCGGGCCTGGCTCGACGCGGCCGTGGCCGCCGCCTCGTCCGCCGCCGTCCCCGCCGCCGTTCCCGCCGACGGGGCGGCCCTGCCCACGGGCACGGCCCTTGGCGTGGCCACCCTGCGCGCGGCCCATCAGCTTCTGGACGATCCGCCCGTGTTCGTCGACCGCCTGGCTCTGGCCATGGTCGGCCCGGAGCGCGAGGCCGTCATCCGCAACGACCCGGCCCGGTTCGAGGCCGGCCCGCTGCGCGGCCTGCGGGCTTCGGTCGCGGTGCGAAGCCGCCTGGCCGAGGACGCCTGGGCGGCGGCCCAGGCGCGCGGCCTGCGCCAGCACGTCGTCCTCGGCGCGGGCTACGACACCTTCGCCTACCGCACGGACGATCGCGAGAGCCGTATTTTCGAGGTCGACCATCCCGCCGCCCAGGACGCCAAGCGGGCCAGGCTGCGCCAGGCCGGCATCGCCGTGCCGGACAACTGCCGCCACGTGCCCGTGGACCTGGCCGCAGAGCCCCTGGCCGAGGCCCTGGCCACGGCCGGGTTCGATCCCGCCGCGCCGGCCTTTTTCTCCTGGCTCGGCGTGACCATGTACCTGCCCGAGGCGGCGGTCTGGGCCGTGCTTGCGGCCGTGGCCGCCATGGCCCCGGGCACGGAGATCGTCTACGACTATCCCGTCGCGCCGGCGCTGCTCCCTGCCGGCGAGCGCCGGGCCCGGGAGGCGGTCGCGGCCAGGGCGGCGGCCAAGGGCGAGCCGTGGCTGTCGGCGTTCGCGCCCGGGGAGATGGCGGCGCGGCTGGCCGCCCTGGGCTTTGGCGCGGTGAGGGATTGGAGCGGGGACGAACTCACGGCCCGCTACTTGGCCGGGCGGCGCGACGGCTTGCGCAAGTCCGGCCTGACCAGGATCATCGCGGCGCGCCTGGCCGCGCCGGCGGCTGACGGTTTGGAAATATCCCCCGGCGGGGACTGGCAGGCGCAGGCGCGCTGATGTAACTTCGCGCCCGCCGGATACGACGTGGGTACGCGACGCCGTTTCCGGCCTTCGTTTTTCAAGGCAACGCCAACCATGACAAGGAAGTCCTTCATGTCGCTCACCAAGGACGCATCGCCCAGCCGCGGCGCTTTCCGCAGGGCCGCCCTCATCCTCGTTCTCCTCGCGTCGGGCGTCGGCCTGTGGGTGCTCGTCGGCCGCGACGGCCGGGCCCAGCCCAAGGGGCCGCCCGGCGGCGCGCCCATGGCCGTGTCCGTGTCCGTGACCCAGGCCAGGCTCGGCTCGGCCCCGGTCACCCTGACGGGCATCGGCACGGTCACGCCGCTCAAGACCGTCACGGTCAAGAGCCGCGTGGACGGCGAACTGACCGAGGTGCGCTTCAAGGAAGGCCAGTACGTCAAGGAAGGGGAGCTGCTCGCCCAGATCGACCCCCGCCCCTTCCAGGCCCAGCTCGACCAGTACCAGGGCCAGCTGGCCAAGGACACGGCCCTGCTGGAAAACGCCCGGGCGGACCTCGTGCGCTACGACAGCCTGGTCAAGAAGGACATGCTGGCCGGCCAGACCAAGGACACGCAGGCGTCGCTGGTGCGCCAGTACGAGGGCGCGGTGCGCTCGGACAAGGCCCAGATCGACAACGCCAGGCTCCAGATCGAATACAGCCGCATCACCGCCCCGGTGTCCGGCCGGGTGGGCCTGCGCAAGCTCGACCCGGGCAACATGGTCAAGACCACGGACGAGACCGGGCTTTGCGTCATCACCCAGATGTCGCCCATGAGCGTGGTCTTCACCCTGCCCGAGGACCAGCTGCCCAAGGTGCGCCGGCGGCTGCTGGCCGGCGAGAAGCTGGCCGTCACGGCCTACGACCGCACCATGACCGAGAAGCTGGCCCAGGGGAGCCTCGCCACCACCGACAACCAGATCGACACCGCCACGGGCACCATCAAGCTGCGGGCCCTGTTCGAGAACAAGGACGAGATGCTTTTCCCCAACCAGTTCGTCAACGCCGAGCTTCTGCTCGAAAACCGCCAGGACGTGGTGCTCATCCCGGCCGCCGCCGTCATGCGCGGGCCCAAGGGGTCCTATGTGTTCGTGGTCGGCAAGGAGGACGCGGTCTCCATGCGGCCCGTGACCACGGGTCTGGCCGTGGGCACAGACGTGGTGGTGGATTCGGGCCTGGCCCAGGGCGAAACCGTGGTCGTCGAGGGCGCGGACCGGCTGCGCGACGGCTCCAAGGTCTCCATCCGGCAAGGGGCCGCCGCCGCGGCCAAGCAGTAAGCCATGAACCTGTCGCGCCCGTTCATCCTGCGCCCCGTGGCCACCACCCTGGTCATGGCGGCGGTCATCCTGGCCGGGGCCATCGCCTATTTCCAACTGCCCGTCTCCGCCCTGCCGCAGGTGGATTATCCCACCATCCAGGTGCGCACCTTCTACCCCGGGGCCAGCCCGGACGTCATGGCCTCGGCCGTGACCGCGCCCCTGGAGCGGCAGTTCGGCCAGATGCCGGGGCTCACGCAAATGACCTCCGTCAGCTCGTCGGGCGCCTCGGTCATCACGCTGCAATTCGCCCTGAGCCTGTCCCTGGACGTGGCCGAGCAGGAGGTGCAGGCCTCCATCAACACCGCCTACAGCCTGCTGCCCGACGACCTGCCAACGCCCCCGGTCTACAGCAAGGTCAACCCGGCCGACGCGGCCATTCTGTCGCTCGCGCTCACCTCCGAGTCCATGCCCCTGACCGAGGTCCAGGACCTGGCCGACACGCGCCTGGCCCAGAAGATCTCCCAGCTCTCGGGCGTGGGCCTGGTCAGCGTCTCGGGCGGGCAGCGGCCGGCCGTGCGCATCGACGCCAACCCCACGGCCCTGGCCGCCTACGGCATCACCCTGGAGGAGGTGCGCGCGGCCGTGGCCGCGGCCAACGTCAACCAGGCCAAGGGCGGCTTCGACGGGCCGCGCCAGTCCTCCATCCTCGGGGCCAACGACCAGCTTCTCACCAGCGCCGAATACCGCCCGCTCATCGTGGCCTACAAAAGCGGCCGTCCGGTGCGCCTGTCCGACGTGGCGACCGTCAGCGACGGGGCCGAGGACGTGCGCCAGGCCGCCTGGGTGGACGGCAAGCCGGCCATCGTGCTCAACATCCAGCGCCAGCCCGGGGCCAACGTCATCGCCGTGGTGGACCGGGTCAAGGCCATCCTGCCGAGCCTTCGCGCCTCGCTGCCGGCGGCGGTCAACCTGTCGGTGCTGGCCGACCGCACCATCACCATCCGCGCCTCCATCGACGACGTGCAGGTCGAGCTGGCCCTGGCCGTGGTCCTGGTCGTCGGCGTCATCTTCGTCTTCCTGCGCGACGCCCGGGCCACGCTGATTCCGGCCGTGGCCGTGCCGCTGTCGCTGGTCGGCACCTTCGGCGTCATGTACCTCCTCGGCTATGGCCTGAATAACCTGACGCTCATGGCGCTGACCATCTCCACCGGCTTCGTGGTGGACGACGCCATCGTCATGATCGAGAACGTGGCCCGCCACGTGGAGGACGGGGCCACGCCGCTTCAGGCCGCCCTGGCCGGCGCGGGGCAGATCGGCTTCACCATCCTGTCCCTGACCGTGTCCCTGGTGGCGGTGCTCATCCCGCTTTTATTCATGGGCGACATCGTGGGCCGGCTTTTCCGCGAGTTCGCCGTGACCCTCGGTGTGGCCATCCTGCTCTCGGCCGGGGTGTCGCTGACGCTGACCCCCATGATGTGCGCCCGCATGCTCGGCCATGCCGGCCTGGCCGGCAAAAGCTGGTTTTTCCGCGTCACCCAGGGGCTTTTCGACAGGGCCATCGCCGGCTACGGCCGCAGCCTCACCGTGGTGCTGCGCCACCAGGGCCTGACCCTGCTCGTGGCCCTGGGCACGGTGGCGGCCACGGTGCTCCTCTACGTCGTCGTGCCCAAGGGCTTCTTTCCGGTCCAGGACACGGGCCTGCTTTCGGGCGTGACCCAGGCCCCGCCCACGGTCTCCTTCGTCTCCATGGGCGAGCGCCAGCAGGAGCTGGCCGACGTCCTGTCCAAGGACCCGGCCGTGGCCTCGGTCTCTTCCTACATCGGCGTGGACGGGACCAATCCGAGCCTCAACGTCGGCCGGCTGTCCGTGGAGCTGACGCCCAAGGACAAGCGCGACGCCGACGCCGCGGCCGTGGCCCGGCGGCTGGAAAAGCTGGCCCGGGGCGTGGCCGGCATCACCGTGACGCTCCAGCCCGTGCAGGACCTGACCGTGGACGCCCGGGCCGGCCGGGCCCAGTACCAGTACGCCCTGAGCACCCCCAGTTCCGCCGAGCTGGCCCTGTGGACGCCGCGCTTCGTCGAGGCCCTGGCCAAACGGCCCGAGGTGCGAAACGTAGGCGACAACCTGGCCCCGGGGGGCCTTCGCCTCAATGTCGACATCGACCGGGTGGCCGCCGCCCGCTACGGCCTCACCCCGTCCGACATCGACAACACCCTCTACGACGCCTTCGGCCAACGCCAGGTCTCGACCATGTTCACCGAACTCAGCCAGTACCGCGTGGTGCTGGGGCTTTTGCCCGAGATGGCCGACGGGGCCCAGGCGCTTTCGCGCATCCGCCTGCCGGGCTCGGGCGGGGCGCAGGTGCCGCTTTCGGCCGTGGCCTCGGTCAGCGAGGGCACGGGGCCGCTGGTCATCAACCGCCAGGGCCAGTTCCCGGCGGCGGTGGTCTCCTTCGACGCCGCGCCGGGCCATTCGCTGGGCGACGCCGTGGCCGCCGTGGAATCCGTGGCCGCCGGCCTCGGCCTGCCGGCCAGCATCGTCGGCGGCTTCCAGGGCGCGGCCCGGGCCTTCATGGATTCCCTGCGCAACGAACCCCTGCTCATCCTCGCCGCCCTGGTCACGGTCTACATCGTGCTCGGCGTCATGTACGAGAGCTTCATCCACCCGGTGACGATCCTGTCCACCCTGCCTTCGGCCGGCATCGGCGGCTTGTGGGCGCTGCTGCTTTTCCACGAGGACCTGGGGGTCATGGCGGTCATCGGCATCATTCTGCTCATAGGCATCGTCAAGAAAAACGGCATCATGATGGTGGACTTCGCCCTTTCCGCCGAGCGCGAGGAGGGCAAGCCCCCGCGCGAGGCCATTTACGAGGCCTGCCTGCTGCGTTTCCGGCCCATCATGATGACCACCTTCGCCGCGCTTTTGGGCGCGCTGCCCCTGGCGCTCGGCACGGGCGTGGGCTCGGAGCTGCGCCGGCCGCTTGGCATCGTCATCGTGGGCGGGCTCATCGTCAGCCAGGTGCTCACGCTCTACACCACGCCGGTGATCTACCTCTTCTTCGAGCGCCTGGCCCGGGGCCGCCGGGGCGGCGACGAAGCGACCGGAGCCTAGCCCATGGCCAGCCTTCCGGAGATCTGCATCCGCCGCCCCGTGGGCACGGCGCTATTGACCCTGGCGTTGGTGCTGGCCGGGGCCATCGCCTTCCGGCTTCTGCCGGCGGCGGCCCTGCCGCAGGTGGATTTTCCCACCATCTCGGTCCAGGCCCAGCTGCCCGGGGCCGAGCCCCAGACCATGGCCACTTCCGTGGCCGCGCCGCTGGAGCGCCAGTTCGCCCGCATCGCCGGCATTTCCGAGATGACCTCCCAGAGCAACCGGGGCTCGACGCGCGTCAACCTCCAGTTCGACCTCGACCGCGACATCAACGGCGCGGCCCGCGACGTCCAGTCGGCCATAAACGCCGCCCGGGGCTTCCTGCCGCCGACCCTGCGCCAGAACCCCACCTACCGGAAGCTCAACCCGGCCGACGCCCCCATCATGGTTCTGGCGCTGACCTCGGAAACGGTGTCCCGGGCCAAGATGTACGACGTGGCCTCCACCGTGCTTCAGCAGAAGCTCTCCCAGGTCGAGGGCGTGGGGCAGGTGTTCGTGGGCGGCGGCGCGCTGCCGGCCGTGCGCGTCAATGCCGACCCGGCCGCCCTGGCCGCCAAGGGCCAAAGCCTCGACGACGTCAAGAACATGCTGACCGCGACCACGGTCATCCGGCCCAAGGGACGCCTCGAGGCCGGGGACCGCTCCTTCGAGGTGGAGACCAACGACCAGCTGCACGAGGCCTGGGAGTACCAGCCCCTGATTCTGTCCTACAAGAACGGCTCGCCCGTGCGCCTGACCGACGTGGCCACGGTGACGCCGTCGGTGGAGGACACGCGCACCGCCGGTCTGGTCAACGGCAAGCCGGCGGTCATGGTCATCGTCTTCCGCCAGCCCGGGGCCAACATCATCGAGACCGTGGACAACGTGAAGGAGCTCATCCCCCAGTTGTCCGCCGCCCTGCCGGCCGACGTGGGCATCAGCGTGGAGATGGACCGCAGCCCGCCCATCCGGGCCTCCCTGGCCGACGTGGAGCGCACGCTCATCCTGTCGTGCCTGCTGGTCATCCTGGTGGTCTTTCTCTTCCTCGGCAGTCTGCGGGCCACGGTCATCCCGGGCGTGGCCACGGTGGCCTCGCTGGTCGGCACCTTCGCGGTCATGTATCTTTTGGACTATTCCCTGGACAACCTGTCGCTCATGGCCCTGACCATCGCCACGGGCTTCGTGGTGGACGACGCCATCGTGGTGCTCGAGAACGTGGCCCGGCACATGGAGCAGGGCATGTCGCCCTACGAGGCGGCCGTGGTCGGCTCGCGCGAGGTGTCCTTCACCGTGGTCTCCATGAGCGTCTCGCTCGTGGCGGTCTTCATCCCGATCCTGTTCATGGGCGGCATGGTGGGCCGGCTGTTCCGGGAATTCGCCATGGTGCTGTCCATCGCCATCATGATTTCCCTGCTGCTGTCGCTGACGGCCACGCCCATGATGTGCGCCGTGCTGCTGCGAAAGGGCGTGGGGAGGTCGGAAGGCGCGCGCCCGGGCCTGGCCGGACGGGCCTACGCCGCGCTCCTCTCGGGCTACGACCGCAGCCTGCGCGTCGCCCTGTCCCACCCGCGCCTGATGCTCGCGGCCACGGCCGGGGCCCTGGCCGGGGCGGTGTGGCTTTATGTCGCGATTCCCAAGGGGTTCTTCCCGGAGCAGGACAACGGCCGGGTCATGGGATTTATTCAGGCCGCGCCGGACATCTCCTTCCAGGCCATGGAGGTCAAGCTCGCCGCCATCGTCAAAATCATCGGGTCCGACCCGGACGTGGCTTCGGTCACGGGATTCACCGGCGGCGGCGGAGGGCCGGGCGGCGGCGGCACCAACACCGCCCAGATGTTCATCACCTTGAAGCCTTCCAGGGAACGGCCGGAAATAGGCGTGACCCTCGGCCGACTGCGCAGGGCGCTCGCCGCCGTGCCCGGCGCGCCGGCCTTTCTCATGCCGGCCCAGGAGCTGCGCCTGGGCGGCCGGCCGGGCAAGGCGCTCTACCAGTACACGCTGCTCTCGGACAACTACGGCGACCTGGTGGCCGCCTCGCCCAAGGCGGAAGCGGCCCTGCGCAGGCTCCCCATCCTCACCGACGTCAGCGCCGACCAGCAGGACAACGGGCTGATGACCTCCATCGACATCGACCGGGACACGGCCTCGCGCCTGGGCGTGACCGCCGAGGCCGTGGACAACGCCCTGTACAACGCCTTCGGCCAGAGCCTGGTCGGCGTCTCCTACACCGACCAGAACCAGTACCACGTGGTGCTCGAGGCCACGCCGCGCGTGCTGCAGGGTCCCGAGGGCCTGCGCGACATCTACGTGCCCGGCTCGGGCGGCAAGCAGATCCCCCTGTCCGCCGTGGCCACCATCCGCAAAAGCGACGCGGCCCTGTCCGTCAACCACCAGGGCCAGTTCCCGGCCGCCACCATCTCGTTTAACCTGGCCCCGGGCGCGTCCCTGTCCCAGGCGGCCACGGCCATCGAGTCCACGGTCGGGGCGCTCGGCCTGCCGTCCTCGGTGCGCGGCTCCTTCGCCGGCACGGCCCAAGCCTACGAGAGCACCACCCGCACCCAGCCCCTGCTGCTGCTGGCCGCCCTGGTCGCGGTCTACATCGTGCTCGGCGTCCTCTACGAGAGCACCATCCACCCGCTGACCATCCTCTCGACCCTGCCCTCGGCGGGCCTGGGGGCCGTGGCGGCGCTGATGGCCGTGCACCTCGACCTCACCATCATCGCCATCATCGGCATCATTTTGCTCATCGGCATCGTCAAGAAAAACGGCATCATGATGGTGGATTTCGCCCTGACCGCCGAGCGGGAGAAAGGCCTTGCCCCGCGCGAGGCCATCCACGAGGCCTGCCTCAAGCGCTTCCGGCCCATCATGATGACCACGCTGGCCGCCTTCCTGGGGGCGCTGCCCCTGGCGCTGGGGCACGGCGAGGGCGGCGAGCTGCGCCGGCCGCTCGGCATCGCCATCTGCGGCGGCCTGCTCGTGAGCCAGGCCATGACGCTCTACACCACGCCCGTGATCTACCTCTACCTCGACCGGCTGCGGCTGCGCTTCGCCCGCAAGCGTCGCAAAGGGACCCCGAGCCCGGCCCGGGCCTGAGCCGGCCGGACGGCCCGGGCCGTCCGCGGCCGGGAAGGGCAGGACGAACGCCCGGGCGGCGGGCGCAAGCGAACGCGACGCCGCCCCTGCGGCGGTCGCGGTCCCTTGGCCGCGCCCAGCGACGTGCTTCGGAATCGGGAAGGCGCTTTCCCTGCGGCCTCAATCCCCGCCGCCGGCGGGCGTTTCCCCGGCGTCCAGGCGCACGAAGGTCAGTTCGTGCTTGTTGTGGCTCAGGTGCAGGAGCCGGCTGCCGGGGATGTCGCGGAATTTTCGCAGCAGCGCGAAGTCCGTCTCCCCCTGCAGCTTGACCGTAAGCACGAAGCGGCGGCACTGGCCCAGTTCGAGCCAGCGTGAAAGCCATTCGTGGAGCCGGTCGGGGTAGCAGATCACGTCGGAGAAAAGCCAGTCCACCGCCCCGGCATGGCGCGGGTCCAGGCCGAAGGCGCTGCCCTGGCACCAGGACACCAGCGGGTGCGACGCCACGTCCGGGGCCAGGGGGGCCTTGTCGATGCAAAACACCCGCGCCCCGCACCCGGCCAGGACGAAGGCCCAGCCGCCGGGGCTTCCGCCCATGTCCAGGCACAGCTCCCCGGGCCGGGGCGCGACGCCAAGCCGCGTGAAAAGCTCCCAGAGCTTGAGGTAGGCCCGGCTCGGCGGGCCGACCCTGTCCTCCTCGAAGCGGTAGACGCCGCCCGGCACGGGCTCGGACGTGGTCGGCGAGGCCAGCAGCAGGTTTTCCTCCCACAACGTGAAGGCGCCAAGAGGCGCGGTCGGCAGACGGCTGCCGAAGACCAGCGGCCTGGCCGCCACCTTGGGCAGCTTCTCGGCGACCAGGGCCGCCCGGCGGAAATGGCCCGTGGGCACAAGGGACCAGTTGCGCTGGATGTTGGTGAGGGCCTTGGCGGCCTGGCCGATGGAGGCGGTCGGGAGGAACTCCGGCGCGGTCCAGACGTTGGCGGCGAAGGCGGCCGGTCGCGGCGGCCCGTCGGCCGTGACCAGGGGATCGCGCACGGCGGTGACGGCGTTGCCGAGCTCGGCGGTCAGCTCGGCCAGCAGGCCCGGGGCGGCGTGATAGACGGCGAAAGACATGGATGCACCAGGGGAGGGTTGGGGGTTGCGGCCGCTTCCGGGCTAGGCCGCGGCCGGAGACGTGTCGGGCAGGATCTCGATGCCGAGCAGGCTCACGTCGTCGCGCGGCGGCGTGTCGCCGAGAAAATCCGAGGCGGCCCGGCGCAGCCCGGCCAGGATGTCGCCCACAGGCCTTGCGGCCAGCCGGTCGATGACCTCGAGGGTGCGCTCATCGCCGAAGAACGCGCCGTCGGCGGCTTGGGTGTCGGCCAGGCCGTCGCTGGTCACGATGAGCTTTTCCCCGGGCGCCATGGCCATCTTCCCGGCGCAAAAGGGCGCGAAGCCGGACAGGCCGATGATGGTGCCGCGGCAGGGCAGGGGGACGACCTCCCCGCCCGGAGCCAGGCGCAGGGGCGCGGGATGGCCGGCGTTGCAGTAGCGGGCCTCCCCGGTGCGCGTGTCCAGGGTCATGTAGAACATGGTGAAGAACTTCGAGAACTTGTCAAAGGGGAATTCCTCGTCCAGCCGAGCCAGCACGGTCTGGGGCGGCACCACGTCGATGCGGCCGCCGGTGCGGTCGATCAGCGTCGAGCGCTGGTAGTGCATGAAGTTGTAGACCGAAAGCGCGACCAGGGACGAGGCCACGCCGTGGCCGGACACGTCCAGCATGTAGAGCCCCACGTGGTGCGGCCCCAGGGGAAAGACGTTGAAGATGTCGCCGCCGACGGATTCGCAGGGCAAAAACTCCCAGGCGAAGCGCAACCGGTCGGACATGGAAAGCCGCCTGGGCAGCAGGCTGCGCTGGATCTCCGCCGCCGATTCCAGGTCCTTCATGTGGCGGTTTTGCCGACGCAGCAGGTCCTCCTTCTGCTTGGCGAAAAGGGTCACGTCCTCGATGTTGCAGATGAGCCCGCCGCCGGGCATGGCCGAAAAATGGACCCGGCAGACGCGGCGTTGGCCGTTTCTGTCCGCAAACGGGTACTGCCGCCGCCAGACGTGGCCCACGGCCGGGGGCGCGGCCACGATGTCGCGGAAGTCCTCCCGGTCGGCCTTGTCGGGAAAGACCGCCGTGAGCCAGGCGTCCACGCCGGCGTAGGCGTGAAGCGGCAGGCCGAAGACGCGTTCCATGCCGGGCGAGACGAAGGAGAACCGGCCGTCCGGGCCGGCGACGGCCACGCCGTCGTGGGAATATTCCAGGATGGCGGCCATGCGGTCCTTCTCGTCCCTCAGCTCGCGCTCCCGGGCCTTCCTGGCGTCCACGGCCTGCTTGAGCCGCAGGGCCGAAGAGACGCGGGCCGCGAGCTCCGCGCGTATGGGGGGCTTTCGGATGTAATCCATGGCCCCGGCGGCGAAGGCGGTGGAGAGGTTGGCCTCGGCGTCGCTGACCGTGACCATGATGACCGGGATGTCGGCGAAGCGGGGTTCGGCCTTGATCCGGCGCGTGCCGGCCAGCCCGCCCATGCCGGGCATGAGGCAGTCCATGAGCACGAGGTCGGGCAAGGGCTCGCCGGGCCGCTCCAGGGCGGAAAGCAACGCCTCGGCCCTGTCGAAGCAGGCGACGTCGTCATGCCCTTCGGCGTGCAGCAGGCTCTCCAGGTACGTGCGAAAGCTTTCGGAATCGTCGACGATGGCGATGCGCATGCGCGGGTCGTTCAGGAAGCCGGATTGGCCGCCTCCGGTTGAGGCACGGCGAAAAATTCCGTCAGGCGCAACGTATCGAACAATTTGCGGATGGGCGGGCAGGGATTGGCCACGCGGAAGTCCAGGCCCCGGTCCTGGCACTGGCGGCGCAGTCCGATGAGCAGTCCCACGCCCGAGCTGTCCATGAAGGTCACGTCGGCCAGATCCAGGACCACGCCGCGGCCTTCGTGCCCGGCCACGAGCCGGCCGAGCTCGGTTTTGCTTTCGAGCACCATGTCCATGATGATCTCGCCGGCCAGGGCGATGACCAGGTCCTGATCGGCGACAGTGAACGAAAGCCGTTGCATGGGCTTTTCTCCCTTGGCCGGGCCGCGACGCGGACGCGGGGCCGTCCGCTGCCGCCCCGACACGGGCGACGGCCGGCGCGGCGGCCAGGCAGGCCGCGCGAGGCCTGCGGCATGCTCCTTTCGGAGATAGGGCAATCGCCCGGCCAAGGCAAGGCCCGCCGGAGGGCGGCGGTCAGCCGGCCGGGCCTTCCTCGATCTGCCGCGCGGCCAGGCGGCCGAGCTGCGCCACCGCGTCCTCCACGGCCGGGGTCCAGGCGTTGCCGTAGCTTATGCGCACGAAGCCGCTGAACTGGTCGCTGCTGGAAAAGATGTCGCCCGGCGCGACGCCGATGCCCTTGGCCTTGGCCTCGTAGAACAGGCGGATGGAGTCCACGCCCGGGGGCATCTGCACCCACAGCACCGTGCCGCCGCCGGGATGGGTGACGCGGGAGCCTTCCGGGAAATGCTCCAGGACGCGCCGCTCCATCATCCGGCATTGCCGCTCGATGACGGCCCGGGTCTTGCGCATGTGGCGTTCGAAGCTGCCCTGGGCCAGGTACTCGGCCACGGCCATTTGCGTGGGCGTGGCGCAGCAGACGTTGGTGGTGGCCTTGATCTCGAAGGCCTTGGCCGCGTAGCGGCCGGGCAGCAGGTAGCCCACCCGGAAGCCCGGGGCCAGGGTCTTGGAGAACGAGGAGCAGTGCAGCACGTAGCCGCCGGTGTCGGAGGAGGCGAGGCAGCGGGGCCGGCCGCCGTCGAAGTAGATGTCGCCGTAGACGTCGTCCTCGATGGCGGGCACGCCCCGCGCGGCGAGCAGGGCGGCCATCTCGGCCTTGGCCGCGTCCGGGATGCGCGCGCCGTCGGGATTGTTGAAGTTGGGCGTGAGGATGACCGCGGCGATGCTGAAGCGGTCCAGCGCCGTGGCCAGGTCGGCCGGGCGCACGCCGCCCTCGGGATGGGAGGGCAGCTCCACGGCCCGCAGGCCGAAGTTTTCGAGCAGCTGCAGGAAGCAGTAGTAGGTCGGCGCGGCGATGGCCACGTTGTCCCCGGGCCGGGTCACGGTGCGAAGCGCGATGTAGAGCGCCTCCATGGCTCCGGCCGTGACCATGACGTCCTCGGGCCGGGCGTCGATGCCGGCCTCGGCCAGCCGCCAGGCGATCTGGCGGCGCAGGGCCGGGCTGCCGCTGACGCCTTCGTAGCCGACCACGCTGGCCGGGCCGGCGGCGGCCTTGGCCAGGAGCCGGGAAAGCTGCCGGGTCGGCAGGAAGGATTCGTCGGTGTGGGCCACGCCCAAAGGCACGATGTCGCGCCGGCCCATGCCGTCGAGGACCTCGCGGATCAGCGCCCCCCGGTTGACGGCCGTGGGCGGCTTGGCCGGCTGGATCGACGGCCGGGGGGCGGGCGTGCGGGGGGCTGCCGCCTGGCGCACGAAAAAGCCGGACTTGGGCCGGGCTTCCACCACGCCGCGCCGTTCCAGGGCCAGGTAGGCCTGGTTGACCGTGGAGACGCTCACTCCCAGGCGCGCGCCCAGGGCCCGCAGGGACGGGATGCGTTCGCCCGGCCCCAGGCCGCCGGTCTCGATCAGGCCCAGGATGTGCTTCTCGACGCTCACGTAGCGGAAGACGCCCTGGTCGGTTTCGGGCAGGGACATGGCCGGGCCTCCGGGAAAACTGTTATGCTCGTTTTCCTTCTCAACTGTGACTGTCATGGTAACAGGGAATCTGTTCCAAGGGAAGCGCGCCCGGGATGCCCCCGGGACGCAAACCCGAGGAGGGGCCATGTTCACGGATCGCTTGAAGGAAGACAGGGTGTTGGCCGGGGCCCGGGCCGGGTTGCTGGACGCCTGGCTGGCCGGCTGGCGGGACAGCCGCGTGGCGCGCATCGTGGCCGAGGCCGGCCAGCGCCTTTTGAGCCCGGGCAAGAGCCTTTCCGTGCGCCTGGGCCAGGGCAAGTACCTGAGCCTTTCCGGCACGCGCTACTGCCGGGTGGAATGCAGGCGCGGCGCGGTGTGGGTGACGGCCTCGGGCGACGGCCTGGACCGGGTGCTGACGCCCGGGCAGCGGGTGACCTTCGCGCGCGGCGGCAAGGTGGTCATCACGGGCCGGGGCGAGTCGTCCGAGGCCGACGTGCGCTGGGACTGACGTCGCGGCACGCGCCGGGCGGGCACGGGGCCTGTCCGGGGGCGTGGTCGCCCCCGTCCTCGCGCAAGGCCCGGCAGGCCTGCCGGTATTGCTTCTCGACGTCGCCCGAGCCGGCCGCTTCCAGGCGCTCGGCCCGGCAGCGGATGAAGGCGCAGGTCTCCGGGGGGGCCAGGGCGTCGCCCACGCCGATGCAGTCCAGGCGGAAGGGCTTGCGGTGGGACAAGGCGAAGTGGCGCAGGGGGTCCTCGGCCATCATCCGGCCGATCATGCGGGCGTCGCGGAAGTGGTAGGCCACGTGCAGGTTGCTGCCCCAGCGGAAGATGCCGGCGACGAAGGACAGCTCCTCCCCCCGGTGCAGGAGCATGCCCCTGGCGGTCAGGGCATGGCCTTCGATGCCGGAAACGAGGCAGCAGCCGCGGTGGACCCCCTCGGCCGGAGGGAATACGCAGGACAGGCTGTAGACGCCTTGCAGCACCCGGGACAGCGAGGCGAGGTAGACCTCGGTGTTGTCGGCGAAATACTGCTTGTGGAACGCCCCGCCAAACAGCATCCAGACCGGGTGCTGCGGGACGTCGAGTTCCTCCCTGGCCGCGAAGATGGCGGCGACCAGGGTTTCGTCGTTGCTCGCCCGCTCCTCGTCGGCGAGCAGCTCGATGGGGATGCCGAGGTAGGCGGCGTAGCCGGCCAGCCGGTCGCTGGGTAGGCCGCAACGCATGTCTTCCGCCACGGTGTTGACGCTTTTGGGCAGTCCGCACCGCGCCCATCTGCCGTCCTGGAAGACATGGCTTTCCGCCTGAATGGTCTTGCCCCACGTCCTTCCCAACAGTTCCAGGCCACGCCTGAGCTTGTCGCCCGAGCCGGGGATTCTCGTTTTTTTGGGCCGTCCGGGGGTCACTCCGGGGAATCCTTTGCCACGCGGGCTGCCGCGCGATTATCCGGTGTTTTTTTGGGAAGAAAAAAGACCAGGTTATTGCGTTGATACCAAGCCGGCCAGATCATATGTTAACTATTGTATGCATAGTGCCGGAGATGGCGATGTTGCTCTGATAATCCGTCGATGGCATGGCACAATTCGATGAAAAATTCAATATTGTTTTCCGGGGTCTCGTGTAATGTAGCCTGTGACATATTGCATATATCGATATATTGATATCTTTTTTGCAGATGCATGGTCGCCATGTCATCCAGGCGATGCTTTTGGAGAATGTCGATACATGTTGCCGTTGATATAGTTCTCCAGACTTGCTGCAAACTGTTTTTGCGTCGCCGTCGCATGACGTCCGCAGGACCGGCTTCGCATCGAGGCCCACGACGTTTCGGCTCCACGAGGTGTGTTGTGGAAAAAGCCTCCCCCGTCGCCAGGGACCGTTACCTCACCCTTACTATCGCCAACGTCGATTTCGCTCTTTCCATCCATTGCATCCGGGAAGTCCTCGACGACCTGGCCATAACGGCGCTCCCCGACACGGCCGCCGGCATGCCGGGAATCGTCGACGTCCGGGGAAACGCCGTGGCCGTCTTCGACCTGGGCTACGCCCTCGGGCTCGGTCCCGTGGCGCACACGCGAGACACGCGCATCGTCATCGTGGAGCTTTGGCGCGGCGGACGCCACGTCCTGGCCGGCCTGCTGGCCGACGCCGTGCGAGAGGTCCACGAGATCGACGGCGCGGCCGTGCAGACGCCGCCCCGGGCCTGCGCCGGGCAGTTGCGCGGCATCGCGCGCGACGGCCCCCGCTTCCTCCTGCTGCTCGACATGGACAAGGTCTTTTCCGGCGAGGAGTTCCTCGTGTTGGCCGACGCGGCCGGGAGCGCCCGCAAAGCCGGGGGGACGGGAGCGGCCGGCGGCATGGGCGGCTTCCGGCCGGGCGGCGCCCCGTCCTGAAAAGACGCGCCGGCGTTTGTCGAAGAAAAGAAATCCCTCACGCGTATGGTTGTTTAGCGGCGGATACAGGCCCTTCAAGGATACGAGCAAACGGAGTGCGACATGTTCGGCAATCGAGGCATCGCTTTCAAACTCGGCGCGGGATTCGGGTTGTGCATCCTGTTCACCCTGATCGTGTCCGGCGTCTACTGGACAGGGCTTGGCGGCATCATGGATCGCACCAAGCTCGAGGACAAGGCCCAGGATCTGGCCGACGGCCTGGGCGTGGCCAGGCTGCTCATGAGCCGCTACGCCCAGAATTTCGTCCAGAAGGACCTGGAGGGCGTGCGCGCCCGGCTCAAGGACGTTTCCGCGAAGGGCAAGGCCTTTCGGGAACTGCTGCACGATCCGGCCGAGCGGGCGCTGCTGGACAAGATCATGGCCTCCATGGGCGACTACGAGAAAAGCGTCGAGGAATTCGGCCAGGCGGCCGTGGCCCGGCAAAACGCGGTCAAGGTCTTCGCCGAGAGCGGGGCGGTGGTGTTCGAGCGGCTCGAACGCCTGCGCGCCAACGCCGAGGCGGCCATGGACGACGCCGCCCGCGCCAACGACGCGGCCCTCATGGCCCGCACGGCCAAAAGCGGTTTCGCCGCCGGCGGCCTGGTCCAGGCCTTCCTGGCCGTGCGCCAGCAGATGACCATGTACGCCTGGAATGGGCAAAGGGACATGCTGGAGAAGGCCCTGGCCGGGCTCGAGGCCCTGCAGACCCGACAGACCGCCCTGCGCGAGACCTTGACCCGGCAGGAAAACAAGGCCCTGCTCGACGAGGTCGCGGCCAGGATCGGCGAATACCGCCAGACCGTGGACCGCTTCGTGCGCGACGTCGAGACGCTGGCCGCGGCCACCAAGGCCCTGGGCGAGGCCGGCGAGCGCGTCAACGCGCTGACCGACGAGTTCATCGCCGCCCAGACCGCCACCCGGGAGTCCGAGGCCCGGTTCGTCAACCTGCTTTCCCTCGGCGTGTCGGCGGCGGCCCTTTTCGTGGGGCTCTTGTGCGCCGTGGGCATCACCCGGGCCATACGCGGCGGCGTGGCCCGGGCCATCGCCGTGGCCGAGGCCGTGGCCGCCGGGGACGTGGCCAGCGACGTGACCGTGGATCGGACCGACGAGATCGGCAAGCTCCTGGCCGCCATGGACCGGATGATCAAGGCCGAGCGCCTGGCCGCCGAAGCCGCCGCCCGGCTGGCCCAGGGCGACCTGACCGTGTCCGTCGTGCCGCGCTCGGACAAGGACGCGCTCCTGCTCGCCATGACCGCCATGGTGGAGCGGCTGCGCGAGGTGGTGGGCGAGGTCCAGTCCGGGGCCGAGAACGTGGCCTCGGGCAGCGAGGAGATGAGCGCCTCGTCGGAATCCCTGTCCCAGGGGGCCTCGGCCCAGGCCTCGGCCGTGGAGGAATCCTCCTCGGCCATGGAGCAGATGGTGGGCAGCATCAATCAGAACGCGGACAACGCCCGCCAGACCGAGGCCATCGCGGTCAAGGCCGCGGCCGACGCCCGGGAGTCCGGCGCGGCCGTGGACCAGACCGTGGCCGCCATGCGCGACATCGCCGGCAAGATCAGCATCATCGAGGAGATCGCCCGCCAGACCGACCTGCTGGCTCTTAACGCCGCCGTGGAGGCGGCCCGGGCCGGGGAGCACGGACGCGGCTTCGCCGTGGTCGCCTCGGAGGTCCGAAAGCTGGCCGAGCGCAGCCAGGCCGCGGCCTCGGAGATCACCGGCATCTCCCGCAACAGCACCCAGGTGGCCCAGCGGGCCGGGGAGCTCCTGTCCAAGCTCGTGCCCGACATCCAGCGCACGGCCGACCTCATCCAGGAGATCAGCGCCTCCAGCCAGGAGCAAAGCCAGGGCGCGGTCCAGGTCAACACCGCCCTCCAGCAGCTCGACCTGGTCATCCAGCAAAACGCCTCGGCTTCCGAGGAGCTGGCCTCCACGGCCGAGGAACTCTCGGCCCAGGCCGAGCAGCTGCAAGCCAGCGTGGGCTTCTTCCGGATGCCCGGGGCCCACGCCGCCGCGGCCCCGGCCCGCCCGGCGGCCCCGGCCCGCAAGCCCGGCGCGCCCACGGCCCAGGCCGGCGGCAAGGGCAACGGCAAGGCTCCCGGCAAGGGAGGAAGCGTCGGGCCGGGTGGGAAGATTCCCCTGGAACCGCTCCAGGAAGCCGATTTCGAACGATTCTAGGACGCACGCCTCGCCGGCGGCAACGGCGGCCCGGAACGGTCCGGGCCGCCGCCGCGTTTCCGTGGTTTCGTCGCCGGGCCGTGTTGCCCGGGGCCGGGGAAGCTGCTAACGCCTTTCCCAATCAAGGAGACGCTCGACATGATGGAAGCCGCTTGCGCCAAGGCCCCTTTGGACACCGCCATACCGGTCCTCGGGCCGGCCAAGATCCCCTCGCCCCTGCCGTACTGCCGCTTCGACGACGAGGCCCGGGCGCGCATCGAGCTCGACGCCCGGGAGTTCGGCGAGGGCAGCGGCCCCTGCCTGGCCGAATTCGAGGCGGCCGGGCCGCGCAGCCGCATCTACTACGACTCCTCCAAGGTCAAGGCGGCCATCGTCACCTGCGGCGGCCTGTGCCCGGGCTTAAACGACGTCATCCGGGCCATCGTCATGGAGGCCCACCACAACTACAACGTGGCCGGCGTGCTCGGCATCCGCTTCGGCCTGCAGGGCTTCATCGAGTCCTACGGCCATCCCCCGGTGGAACTCACCCCGGAAAACGTCTCGGACATCCACCAGTTCGGCGGCACCGTGCTCGGCTCCAGCCGCGGCCCGCAAAAGCCCGAGGACATCGCCGACGCCCTGGAGCGCTTAAACGTCGCCATGCTTTTCGTCATCGGCGGCGACGGCACCATGAAGGCCGCCCGGCGCATCCAGGAGGAGATCGCCCGTCGCGGCTCCAAGATCAGCATCATCGGCGTGCCCAAGACCATCGACAACGACATCAACCTCGTGCCCCAGTCCTTCGGTTTCGACACGGCCGTGGAAAAGGCCACCGAGGCCATCCGCTGCGCCCACACCGAGGCCATCGGCGCGCTCAACGGCGTGGGCCTGGTCAAGGTCATGGGCCGCGAGTCCGGCTTCATCGCCGCCCAGGCCACCCTGGCCCTCAAGGAAGTCAACTACGTGCTGGTGCCGGAATACCCCTTCGCCCTGACCGGCCCGCGCGGGCTTCTGCCGTCGCTTGAGGAGCGGCTGCGCGGCCGGGGCCATGCCGTGATCGTGGCCGCCGAGGGCGCGGGCCAGGACCTGCTGCCGGACACGGGCTTGCGCGACGCCTCGGGCAACCCGGTGCTCGGGGACATCGCCGAGTTTCTGGCCGGGGAGATCGAGGCCTATTTCCGGCAGCGCGCCATGCCCATGACGCTCAAGTTCATCGACCCGAGCTACATCGTGCGCTCGGTGCCGGCCAACGCCAACGACCGGGTGTACTGCGGCTTTCTGGGCCAAAACGCCGTGCACGCGGCCATGGCCGGCAAGACGGGCATGGTGGTGTCCAAGCTCGGCTCGCGCTACGTCCACCTGCCGCTGGACCTCGTGACGCTTAGGCGCAAGAAGCTCAACATCGCCTCGGACTACTGGCGCTCGGTCATCGAGTCCACGGGCCAGCACAGCGTCACGCCCTTCACCGACGACCCCGCCATCTTCTGCCCCACGGCCTGAGTCCCGGAGGAGGTTTCGCCGCCTTTCGGCCCACCGGGTTGGAAAGCGGAACGGGGAAGGGCGGGTGCCCGTCTTTCCCCGTCTTTTCATTCGCGCGTCCCGGGGCGCGGCCGCGCTCGTGCGACGTCCTTGAAAAGGACGTGAGCTCTTTCGGAAAAACATGACTGCGAAAGCATGTCGTCCGCGCCATGCGCACGCACGCGTTTCGCGGACGCGACGCTAGCCCTGGGGCCGGAAGAAGGCGTCGCCCGGCCCGGCCAGCAGCACCTCGGTGATGGCGTCGTAGGGCAGGCCGACCCGGTCGTGGGCGCGTTTGACCGCCTCCGCGTCCGGGGCCATGGTCAGGCAGAAGGCGCGGCCCGCGTCGTAGCCCACGTGCAGGCGCACCGGCACCACGCCTTCGGCCTGGCAGGCCTTTTCGTACTTTCCGTAAAACCCTTCGAACTCCTGGGGCGTGATCCGTTCGGGAAAGGTCTTGTGCGCCTTGTCGTGGGTGTCGAGAAAAAATTTCCAGGTCTTCATGCGTTCCTCCTTGGGGTTGGCCCGGGCGGGCAGGGGGGACAGGGGCGCGGCCACGGTCGCGGCCGCCGCGACGAGCACGCCTTTGAGCACGGTTCTTCTGTCCATGGTCATTGCCGACCTCCTTGGCTGGCGTTTGTCTTCCATCCGTGTTCTCCGGAACCGGCAGCGGTCGCCGCGACGCGCGGCGGGCATGCCTTGGGGCGCACCCTAAGACGGGCCGCCGGAGCGGTCTGTAGCTTTTGTCACACAGCGCGAAGAAGGAAGCGGAAGGCCGGAACGCGGCCGGCGGGGGACGGGAAAAAGGCGGTCAGGCCGGGAGGTCGCTCCCCGTGGCGAGGAGTTCCGCCATGGCCGCCGCGTCGAGGACGCGGGTCATGCCCGCCTGGTCTCGATCCAGCTCCTGCCCGCCAGGGCGCGCAGGAGCCGGGCCACGACTTCCCGCGAGGTGCCCAGGTGGCAGGCGATCTCCTGCTGCGTCATGGCCAGCACGCAGGTCTCGCCCGGGGCGATGGCGTAGAGCGTGGTTTCCGTGCCGCACGGGGCGATGGCGTAGACGCGCAGCCGTCCCTGGATGACCACGTAGGCCCCGGACACGCGCGATCCCTTGTGGAGCACTCTGGCCGCCGGGGCCAGCCGCGCCCGTTCGAGCCCTCGGGCGAGCGTCGCCTGCCCGGCCGGCGACAGGTCGCGGAAGACGGGAAGCGTGCCCAGTGGGGCCATGCCGCCCCTTATTCCGCCCGCCAGGCGGCCAGGGCGCGCAGGGCGAAACCCAGCAGCTCGTCGATGCCGCGCTCGGGCAGGCAGGCGTGGGCGCAGGCGAGGTAGAGGGGCTCGCGCTCGGCCAGGGTGGCGGCGATCTCCTCGCGAAGGCCCAGCTCGGTGAGCCTTGGCCGCTGTTCCTCGTTGAGGTCGGCCATGAGCCGTTCGACCAGCCGATCGGGGTCGGCCTGGAGGTAGAAGACCAGGCCGCGCGACAGTATCTCCCGGTTTTCCGGCAATAGCACCGCCCCGCCGCCCGTGGCCACCACCTGGCCCGGGCGTTTTCCGGCTGCGTCCAGGATGGCCGCCTCGGCCCGGCGGAAGGCGTCCCAGCCTTCCCGGGCCACCAGGTCGGCGATGGTCTCGCCGCGCGCTTCCACGAAGGCCGCGTCGAGGTCGATGAAGGGACGGCCCAGGCGTTCGGCCAGGCGTTTGCCGAGGGTGGTCTTGCCCGAGGCCCGGGGGCCGATGAGGTAGATGTTGCGGTCGTCGGCAGGGGGCATGGCGTGCTCCGGGATGGGCTGGCGGGCGCGACGTCCGCCGCGCCCGGGAAATAGCCTCCGCCGGGCGGTTTGTCGAGACGGGGGTGTAACCGGACGCCCCGTTGCCGCGCCTCAACCGTCGTCATGGGGCCGTTGCGGCCGCATGGCCGGAAATCACGACATGGCGGTTCACGGAGATGGCAGGCGGCGAGGCACGACCGGACGGCATTGACGACGCTTCCCTGGCCCGCAAGGCGGCCGGTGGCGACCAGCGGGCTTTCGCCGTGCTGGTGGCGCGGCACAAGGCGGCCGTGCTGCACCTGGTCTCCCGATTCTGCGACGATCCCGGCGGCATGGAGGATCTGGCCCAGGAGGTCTTCGTCAAGGCCTACCTGAACCTCGGCGCGCTGCGCAACGGCGCGGTCTTTCGCGGCTGGCTCCACCGCATCGCCGCCAACACCTGCATCGACTGGCTGCGTCGGCGCAAGGCGGAGGTGGGGTTTGTGGACGGCCTGGAGGACGGCCTGGCCGACGAGCGCGACCAGGAGCGACTGGAGGCCCGCGAGGCCCGACGCCGCCTGGAGTCGGCCATGGCCACGGTGCTGTGCCAGAAGGACCGGGCGCTCATGGTCCTGCTCGGGCTTGAGGGCAAGAGTGTGGAAGAGGTGGCGGCCATCACCGGCCTGTCCCGGGTCAACGTCAAGGTGCGGGCCTTTCGGGCCAGACGCAAACTTCGTGAATTCCTGGAGAAAGATTATGCCTGAAGGGACACGGCGATCCGCGGCGCGTTTTGCCGGCCCGGCCTGCCTGCTCGCCCTTGGCCTGGGCATCGGCTGGGCGGGGGCCACCTGGCGGGCCACCCACGAGATGCGCGACCGGGACGCGGCGGCCATGGAAGTCAGCCGGGAGCGGGTGAACGCCGAGGATATGCGCCTTCTCGACCTCGACCCCGAACAGCGCCGCCGGTTTCAGGATGCGCGAGCCGAGGCCTTTCAGGAAATGCAGCGGGTGCTCGGCCGCAGCCGGCCCGAGATCGAGGGCATCCTGCGTCGCAGCGACGAGAAGATCCGGCCCATGCTCTCGCCGCGCCAGTTGGCCATCTACGACCGGCTGGAAAAAAGCCGCCGTCAGGGCTTTCCCGAGCGCCCCGTGGGCGCGGACGACTGAGCCGCCTATTCGTTTCGCAGATACGGCCAGGCCTTGTCCGACAAGGCGCGCAGCACGCCGGCCAGCCCGAGCACCAGGGTCAGGCCGGCCGCGATCCCCACGGCGGCCACGGCCGGCCCCGGAAAGAAGCGGAACGGCAGCTCCATGAACGACGTCACGAAGGCGAAGGATAGGGCCGCCCCGAGCCCGAGCGCCGTGAGCCCCGCCAGCACGCCGAGAAAGGCGTTTTCCGCCAGCAGCATGGCCAGCACCTGCCGGCGGCTGGCGCCGCACACCTTGCACAGGACCGCCTCGTAGCGCCGCCGCCGCATGCCGGCGGCCATGGTCTGGACCAGCACCAGCATGCCGACCAGCAGCGTGGCCCCGGCGGCGGCGGTCACCGCCCCGGACACCTTGTCGGCGAGGGACAGGACGTCGGTCAGGGCGTCGCCGATGCCGATGGCCGTGACGTTGGGAAAGCGGTCCGTGACCGCGGCGAAGACCGCTTCGCCGGGATTGTCCTTGCCCGCGTCGTCCACGTAGGCCGTGGCCAGGTGCGTCATGGGCAGGCCGTCCAGGCTTCCCGGGGAAAAGACGAACACGTAGTTGATGCCGAGGCTCAGCCAGTCCACCCGGCGCAGGCTGGCCACCGTCGCCGTGATCTCGCGGCCGAGCACGTTGACCGTCACCGCGTCCCCGACGCCGAGCCCCAGGCCCTTGGCCACCCCTTCCTCCAGCGACACCAGCGGCGGCCCGGCGTAGCCGGCCGGCCACCAGTTCCCGGCGACGACCCGGCTCCCCCGCGGCGGGCTCGCGGCGAAGGTCAGCCCCCGGTCCCCCTGCACGGCCCAGCGGGCGTCCTCGTCCACCTCCACCGTTTCGACGGGCGCGTCCTTGATCCGGGCGATGCGGCCCCGGATCATGGGCGAGGTCTCCACGCGCGTCACGCCGGGCGTGCCTTCCGTCACGGCCAGGAAATCCGCCAGTTGCCCGGGCTGGATGTCCACGAAGAAAAAGGCCGGCGCGGCCTTGGGGATGTCTTCGGTGGCGGCCTGGCGGAAATTGGCCTCCACTTGCGTCATGGCGCAAAGGGCGGTCAGCCCCAGGCCCAGGGCGGCCAGCACCGGCCCGACCTGGTTGCCCGGCCGCGACAGGGCGCGAAGGGCCAGGCCCACCGGGCCGTGGCGGCGTCCGGGAAGCCCCGCCAGGCGCACGGCCAGCCAGGCGAAGAGCCGGAAAAGCGCCATGGCCCCGAGCACGGCGGCCACGAACCCGAGCCCCAGGCGGCGGCTCGGCGACACGGCCACGGCCAGGGCGGCCAGGGCGGCCAGGCAGGTAAGGCCCGGCAGCCGGGCGGCCAGGGTCGGCCGCGACAGGTGGGGCACGGCGTAGCCCCTGAAAAGAAGCAGCGGCGGCGAGGCGGCGGCCGTGGCCAGGTGCGGCAGGGCGAAGCCCAGGGTGGTCAGCGCGCCGCACAGCCCGGCCAGGGCCAGGGCCTCGGGAAACGGGCCCGGGGACAGGGCGGCGGGCAGGAACCGGGAGAGCAGCGGCCCGGCCAGGGGCGGCGCGGCCGCGCCCAGGGCCAGCCCGGCCAGGATGCCGCACCCGGCCAGGGCGGACACGACCAGCAGATAGGCGAGGGAGACCACGCGGCGCGGCGCGCCCAGGCATTTGAGGATGGCGATGGAGGCCGTGCGGCTGGAAAGATAGCCCGAGGCGGCCTGGGACACGCCGATGCCGCCGAGGAGCAGGGCGGCCAGGGCCACCAGGCCCGTGGCCGCCGTGAGCCGGTCCATGAAGCGCGACAGCCCCGGCTGGGCGGCGGAGGCGTCGCGGATGCGCCAGCCGGCGGTGGGGAACTCCCGGCGCAGGCCTTCGGCCAGGGCCTTGGCGTCCGCCCCGGGCGGGAGCTTGATCCGGTAGAAATGGCGGGTGAGGCTGCCGGGCCCGGTCAGGCCGGCCTTTTCCAGGGTTTTCGCCTGCACCAGCAGGCGTGGCCCCAGGGTGGAGAAGCCGGCCGAAGCGTCGGGTTCGCGGCCGAGGCTCGCCCGCACCACGTAGGTGGCGTCGGCCACCCGGATCGGGTCGCCGACCGCGATCCCCAGGCGCGAGAGAAGTTCCGGCGCGGCCGCCGCTCCGGGAAGGCCGTCGCGCACGGCCAGGGCCTCGGCCAGGGACTGGGGCGGATCGAGGCGCACCTCGCCGTAGAGGGGATAGGCGTCGTCCACGGCCCGCAGGGTGGCCAGGGCGCGCTTGCCCGGGCCGTCGCCGCGCCGGGCCATGGTCTGCATGGTGACCAGGTGGGACACCCGGCCCAGAGCGGACAGGGCGGCCAGTTCCTCGGGCGAGGCCGGGCGCTGGGACAGGGCCGCTTCCAGGTCGCCGCCGAGCAGGGCGGCCGCGTCCCGGGCCAGGGCGTCGGCATGGGACGCGGCCAGGCTGCCCACGCCGGCCACCGCGCCCACGCCCAGGGCCAGGCAGGCCAGAAAAACGCCGAAGCCCCGCAGACCGGAGCGCAGTTCCCGGCGCGCCAGGCGCGCGGCAAGGCGGAAGTCGTCCAGCAAACGCATGGTGGTCCTTGGGCGTGGAAGGTATGGGAAAAGGCGTCGGACGTCCATCCGCTTCCCGGATGCCTCCATTTTGCGTTGCAAGGGAACGGGAAATAGGCCAATTGTCAGGACTGCGGCAATACGCGCATTTCGGCCCGGATTCACTGGACTCGCATCCTGGGCCGCTCACTGGGAAAAGAAACGACAGAGGGGGAGCGGGTCGTGAAGAATCTCAAGCTCGGCATCAAGATCAGCGTCGGTTTCGGTCTGTTGATCCTCATCGCCTGCGTTTTGGGCGGCTTGGCCGTGATCAACATGCATTCCGTGGAAGGCGAATCCACGCGGCTCGCCCAGGAATTCGTCCCTGAATTGAACATGGCCAACGCCGTGGAACGCGCCGCTCTGTCCACCATGCTCGAAATGCGCAGTTACGGCTACAGCGAGGACAAAAAACAGCTCGAAGCCGGCCTGCGCAACCTCGGCGAACTCAAGAAGGCCCTGGCCGAGGCCAAGGCCCATTCGGACAAGTTTCCGGCCCTGGTCAAGTTGCGCGAGGACGCGACCAAGGCCCAGGCCAAGACCACCGAATACGAGAAGCTCATCAACGACACGAACGCGCGCATGGAAACCGTGGCCGGCGTGCGCCGCGCCCTGGACAGCGCCGCCGGGGAATTCGTGAAGAATTGCGAAGCCTACCAGGACAGCCAGACCAAGGTGCTGCTTGAAGAGATCGGCAAGGGGCTGCCCCAGGAGGCCCTCAAGGAACGCGCCGAGAAGGTCGACGGCATCGCCGACATCATCAACATCGGCACGATCATCCGGGTCGGCAACTATCGGGGCCAGCTCTTCCGCGATCCCCGCATCATCGAGGAAGCCATCAAAAGCTTCTCCGGCCTGGAGCACGACGTGGAGACCCTGCGGACCAAGACGCGCAACGAGGCCAACCTGCGCCAACTGGCCGCCATCAAGGACGCCCTTCAGAAATACCGCCAGTCCCTGCTGGACTTCCTGGACAACTACAAGGTGTTGCAGGAGTTGTCCGCCAAGCGTCTGGACGCCGCCAACGGCGTGCAGGACGCCGCCGAAGAGACGGCCATGGCCGCCCTGGACGCCACGCAGAAGATCGCCAACAATGCCGTGTCCAGCCTGTCGAGCGCATCCTCCGTCATGATCGTGGGCCTGAGCATCGCCATCCTGCTCGGCATCGTCATCGCCGTGCTGCTCACCAAGGCCATCACCGACCCGGTCATCAAGGGCGTGGCCTTTGCCAAGTCCATGGCCGACGGCGACTTCACCCGCCTGCTCGACATCGACCAGAAGGACGAGATCGGCGTGCTGGCCTCGTCGCTCAACGAGATGGTGGGCAAGCTGCGCGAGGTGGTGGCCGAGGTCCAGTCGGCTTCGGAGAACGTGGCCTCGGGCTCCGAGGAGCTGTCCGCCTCGGCCCAGAGCATGTCCCAGGGGGCCACCGAGCAGGCGGCCAGCGTGGAGGAGATCTCCTCGTCCATGGAGGAGATGAGCTCCAACATCAAGCAGAACGCCGAAAACGCCCAGCAGACCCAATCCATCGCGGTCAAGGCCGCCCAGGACGCCCGGGAGGGCGGCGAGGCCGTGATCTCGGCCGTGGCGGCCATGAAGAACATCGCCGAGAAGATCTCCATCATCGAGGAGATCGCCCGGCAGACCAATCTGCTCGCTCTTAACGCCGCCATCGAGGCCGCCCGGGCCGGCGAGCACGGCAAGGGCTTCGCCGTGGTGGCCGCCGAGGTCAGAAAGCTGGCCGAACGCAGCGGTTCGGCCGCGGCCGAGATTTCCGAACTGTCGGCTTCGAGCGTCCGGGTGGCCGAGCGGGCCGGGTCCATGCTGACCAAGATGGTGCCCGACATCCAGCGCACGGCCGATCTCGTCCAGGAGATCGCCGCCGCCAGCCAGGAGCAGAATTCCGGGGCCGACCAGATCAACAGGGCCATCCAGCAGCTCGACCAGGTGGTGCAGCAAAACGCCTCGGCTTCCGAGGAGATGGCCTCCACCTCCGAGGAGCTGTCCAGCCAGGCCGAGCAGCTGCAAAGCACCATGGCGTTTTTCCGCGTGGACGGCACGGGCCGCGGCCATATGCGGCCGGTCAAGGCCCTGCCTTCGGCCGCTGCCCGCCGCGCTCCGGCCCGTCCGGCGGCGCGTCCGGCCGGGGCCAAGTCGGCCGCCGGCGGCGTGGGCATCGACCTCAACGACAAGGACGACGACTTCGAGCGCTTCTAGCGCTTGCGGCGCTCCCCCGCGACTCCCGGCCGGGAAGTCCGCTCTGGGCGGGCTTCCCGGCTTTTTTTGCTCCCGTTGCCGCCTGGGGCGGACTTGTCCTTGGCCGGTTTCCCCCGTACCCTTGCCGGCGCGGCCGCACCTGCGGTCCGCCGGGGAGGGAAGATGGACCAAGCCGCCTTGCGCGCGCAGTTTCCGGTCGTGGCCGAGACCGTCTTTTTCAATCATTCCGCCGTGTCGCCCCTGCCGGTGCGGGCCTGCCTGGCCGGGCAGGCCGTTTTCGAGGAACGCTGCCAGCGCGCTTCGGCCGACTACTTCCGCTGGATGGCGGCCGTGGCCGAGGCCCGGGGCCTGGCCGCCCGGCTGCTCGGAGCCCGGCCCGAGGACGTGGCCTTCACGGGCAATACCTCCCACGGCCTGGGGCTCGTGGCCGCCGGGCTCGACTTCGCGCCCGGGGACAGGGTGGCCGTGACCTGGCCGGATTTCCCCACCCTGCGCTTTCCCTTCGACAATCTGGCCGGGCGCGGCGTCGAGGTGGTCGAAATCCCCAAGCACGACGGCCGGGTGGATCTGGACGCGGCCAGGCGGCTCGTCCCCGGCTGCCGGCTGGTCGTGGCTTCGACCGTGGACTGGACCACGGGCGTCGTGGCCCCCGTGGAGGAACTGGCTGCGCTTTGCCGGGAGTCCGGAGCGCTTTTCTGCCTCGACGCCATCCAGAGCCTGGGGGCGCTGCCCATGGACGTTTCGGCCCTGGGCGTCGATTTCCTGGCCGCCGGTTGCCACAAGTGGCAGCTTGGGCCCATGGGCCTCGGCGTCTTCTACGTCGCGCCCCGGGCCGCCGCGCTTCTGGCCACGCCCCTGGCCGGCTGGCGCTCCATGCGCCAGGCCGAGGAGCTGCGCCCGGAATATGCCCTCAAGGAGGATGCCGGCCGGTTCGAGCCCGGCACCCAGGACATCGCCGGCATCTGCGCCTACGGCGCGTCGCTGTCGCTTTTCATAGAGATCGGCATGGAAGAGGTCCGGGCGCGCATCTTCGCCGTGACCGACCGGCTGGCCGGGGAACTCGCGTCCCGGGGGCTCGGGGTCGCCTCGCCCCTGTCCGGGCCGGAACGTTCGGGCATCCTGGCCTTCGACCATCCCGACGCGCCCGGATTTTTCACGTACTGCATGGCGCACGGCGTGGCCGTGTCTCTGCGGGCCGGGCGCATCCGGCTCTCGCCGCATTGCTACAACGACGCTTCGGACGTGGAGCGTTTTTTCGCGGCCCTCGACGCCTTCGACGGCCGCTGCTGACAGGACAGGAGGCGAGGGTGAAACGCGCGATCTTCGTCATGAGCCAGAAGGGCGGCTCGGGAAAGACGACCTTTTCCCGGGCGCTGCTCGATCATCTGCGCTACGGCCTGGGCCTTGGCGTGGCCGCCTTCGACGCCGACGGTCAGGTCGGGCAGCTGTTGCAGTATTACGGCGCGCGTGACGGCCTGGGGCGTCTCGAAGCGCCCCAGGACCCGCTTACGGGCGTGGGCGTGTTCGACCTGCGCCGCCGCGAGGAGCGGGGCATGGTGGTCGATGCTCTGGACCTGGGGGCGCAGACGCTGCTGTTCGATTTTCCGGCCGGCTGCCTCGGCGAGATGACGCGGGTGCTCGGCGAGGGCGGCATCGACCCGGTGCTCGACGAATACGACCGCGAGGGCTACCGCACGACGGTGGCCGTGGTGGTGTCCAACGTCCAGGCCTCGGCCGACAACGTGCTTGCGGCCATGGCGGTCTTCCGGGACCGGGTGGACTACGTGGCGGTCAAGAACCTCTTCTACGGCAGGCCCGAGGATTTCCTTTTTTTCGACGGCTTCACCGGGGCGGACGGCCGCCAGTACGGCGGCCAGGCCCGGGAGGCGCTGGCGCGCGCGGGCGGGAGGCTGGTGGAGATGCCGGCGCTTCCCGGCCGGGAATACGCCCTGTGCGACATGTACTGCCTGGGGTTTTCCGAGGCCAAGACCCATCCGGCGCTTCGCCGCGCGGAGCGCGCGGCCATCGGCCATTTCCAACGGGAATTCGGCGCGGCGATCGCCGCCGCCGGCCCGTTCCTGGGCTGCGCGCCTTCGACCTCTCAGTCGTCCATTCCCCTGAACTGGCCCCAATCCTAGCGGGCGGCGCTCCTCTCCCCCTGCGGGGAGGTCCAGGAGGGGGTCACCCCCTCCTGGCCGCCGGAGGCATCTTCTCTCTTTTCCCTCTCTACCCGAACGACCTGGCGAACAGGTCGGCGATGGCCGCCTTGCCGGGCTCTTCCAGGAACCGGGTGCCGGTGCCGGTGAAGTGGGTGTGGCCGATGGTCGGCGCGGCCACGGGCTCCCAGGCGTCGTTTTCCCAGGTGAACCAGCCCCGCTTTTCCTGGCAGAAGACGAAAAGCGGCTTGTTGCAGAGCTTGGCGAATTCCGCGCCCCAGCCCGTGCCGCCCTTGACGGTGTTGTCGTCCTGGATGGTCCCCACCACGAAGATCTCCAGGCCGGCGTCGATCTGGTGCATGATGGTGCGCAGCACCATGCGGATCTGCGGGCCGTTGCTGAATTTGCGCGACAGGAGCTTGGAGACGTAGGTGAGGCTCACGTCCTTTTTGGCCAGTTCCTCCTGGGTCAGGACGCGGATGCCGCGGGTGCGCTCGATGCGGTGGCCCTCGAAGGTGAAGTTGACTTCCTGGATGCCGCGCAGCTCGGCCTGGCGGCCGAACTCGGCTTCGGCGCCCTGGGCGCCGCCGCTGAAGAGCGTGAAGCTGGTGGGGCTGGGCATGGGGACTCCTTGACAGGGTTGCGTTGCGCGTCTGGCGGCGCGCCGAAATCCGACCGTTTCCTTCCTCTTGCCCGTTTTGGGCGCGACCCGCAAGACGCCCCGTGGGCTTACGGCGTTTCGATGCCGAGCAGGCGCAGCAGGCCGTCGAGGATGGTCAGGGGATGGGGCGGGCAGCCGGGAATGAAAAGGTCGACCGGCAGGTGGGGCGTGGCCCCGTGAGCCGCCTCGGGCCCGGCCGCGAAAAGCCCGCCGGACACGGCGCAGGTCCCGATGGCCACGGCCACGCGGGGATCGGGCACGGCCTCGAAGGTGGAGAGCGTGGCCGCCAGCATGTTGCGCGGCACCGGGCCGGTCACGGCCACGCCGTCGGCGTGGCGCGGCGAGGCCACGAAGTCGATGCCGAAGCGGCCGAGGTCGAAGACGATGGTGGTCAGGACGTTGGTGTCGGCCTCGCAGGCGTTGCAGCCGCCGGCGCTGATTTCGCGCAGCTTGAGCGACCGGGCGAAAAGCCGTCGCCGGGCCGGTTCCAGGGGCGTGACGGACGGGCGCAGGCCCGGGCGCACGACCAGGCCCTGGCGCGTGGACGAAGCGAGCCGGTGGTCGCGGGTAAATGTCACCATGCCCTTGGGGCAGGCGGCCTGGCAGGCGCCGCAAAAAAGGCAGCGGCCGAGGTCCAGGTAGAGCCCGTCCGCGTCGCGTCCGAGCGCGCCGGTGGGGCACACGCCGGCGCAGGAGGCGCAGGGCGGGTCGCAGGACTCCGGGGCCAGGGTCGGCAGGCCGCGGTAGCGCGGCGGCAGATCGGGCACGCTTTTGGGGAAGGCCACGGTGCGGCGGCCCTGGCGCAGGCGTTCGGCGAGAATGTCGAGCATGGGGCCGCCTCCTACAGGTCGTGGCCGCAGTAGGACAGATTGAAGCTCTTGTTGCACAAGGGAAAATCGGACACCTGCTGCCCGCGCAGGGCCACGGCCAGGCCGAACCAGTTCATGAAAGACGGGTCGTAGAGCTTGTAGGCGAGAAAGCGCCCGTCCGGGCCGGTCACGGCCAGGTGGCGTATCTCGCCGCGCCAGCCCTCGACGATGCCGATGGCCAGGCGTCCGGGCGGCAGGCCGGCCGGCAGGGGCGCGAACGCCGGCCCCTCGGGCAGGGCGGCCAGGGTCGCGTCGATGAAGTCCAGCGAGGCCTCCATCTCCAGCCGGCGCACCAGGGCCCGGGCGTAGACGTCGCCGAAGTCGTGCAACGACAGCGGAATGTCCTTGGGGCCGGCCCCGGGCAGGGGGAAGGACCGCCTGGCGTCGCGGGCCAGGCCGCAGGCCCGGGCCGGCGGCCCGACCAGACCCAGGTCGCGGGCGGCGTCGGCGCAAAGCCGGCCCGTGCCCTCGAAGCGGGCCAGGACCGTGGAGGCGGAAAAAAGGAGTTGGGCCGCGCCGAAGGCGGCCCGGCGGGCGGCTTCCAGGCGGCCGGACAGCGTGCTCGCCAGGCTTTCGTCGAGGTCGTGGCGCGTTCCCCCGGGGCGAACCAGGCCCCGGCCGAAGCGGTTGCCGCAGACCAGCGCCGTCATGTTGAGGAAATCGCCCCGGATGCGGCCGCAAAAGGACATGGTGGGCAGATAGCCCACGTCCCCGGCCAGGGCCCCGATGTCGCCGGTGTGGTTGGCCAGGCGCTCGAGCTCCAGGGCGACGCGGCCGATGGCCCGGCCGCGCGGCGGGGCGGCCTGCCCGGCCAGGGCCTCCATGACCGCGGCGTGGGCCAGGGAGTGGCCGATGGTGGTGTCTCCGGCGGCGGTTTCCATGAGGTGGGGCGTGCGGGCGTCCGGCGCGCCGGCGAGCATGGCCTCGATGCCCCGGTGCTGGTAGCCGAGGCTTATTTCCAGGTGGAAGACGTTTTCGCCGAAGCACTGGAAGCGGAAGTGCCCGGGCTCGATGATGCCGGCATGGACCGGCCCCACGGCCACTTCGTGGATGTCCTCGCCGTGGACGCGGAAATAGTCCGTGACCCCGGGCTCGGGGCGTATGCCGCTGGCCCGGGCGGCGAAGCGCACCGGCTTGAGCCAGGGATGGCCCTCGGGCACGATGCCGCTTTGTTCGTGGAGTTCGCGCTCGAACCAGTGGCACTGCGGGCACTCGGGGGTCAGCGACTCGTAGCGGGCGACCGGGACCGACCGGTGGAAGGACAGCCGGCCGTCGCGGTCGCGGCCGCACACGGCGGCCAAGGTCGGACCGTCCTGGCCGGGCAGGGCGCAAAGGGCCAGCACGCGCCAGCCGGCGGCTACGCGGGACAGGATCTCGCGGCGCAGGTCCCGCGCGGGAAGCGCCGGAACGTCGTCCAGGGCGATGCTTTGGGTATGGGCGAATTCCACGGCCTAGCCTCCGAGGACGAGGGCCGAGGCCGCCTGGTGGAGAAAGGCGGACAGGCCCCGGGGCAGGTAGAGCCCAAGGACGAGGGTGGCGCACAAAAGGGCCAGGGGCGGCAGCACGGCCAGGGGGCTCTCCGGGCCGGGCCGCGGCGTCGCCGGCGGCAGGGGCCCCTGGACCATGCGCAGGACCGGCACGGACATGCCGACGAAGATCACGGCCAGCAGCGCCAGGAAAAGCGCCGCCGCCACGGTGTGGCCGCCGGCGAGCATGGCCTGCAGGATGGTCAGTTCGCTGACGAAGACGCCGAAGGGCGGCGAGCCGCAGATGGCCAGGAAGCCGGCCAGCCACAGGGCGGCCGTGACCGGCAAGGCCCGGGAGACGCCTCGGGCGTCGTGGCAGGACCGGGTGTGGTACACGGCCAGGATGTTGCCCGAGAGCAGGAACAGCGCCCCCTTGGTCAGGGAGTGGTTGACGGCGTGGAGCATGGCCCCGAAGGTCGCGCCGCCGCCGATGCCGACGCCGAGCGCCAGGATGCCCATGTGCTCGACGCTGGAATAGGCCAGCAGGCGCTTGTAGTCGCCAAGGCCGACGATGAAGACGGCCGCCGTGGCCAGCGAGACCAGGCCGAAGAGCACCAGCAGCTCGCCGCTGAAGTCGGCCATGCCGGCGGCGGCGAGCACCTGTCCGGCGCGCAGGATGCCGAGGAAGGCGCAGTTGAGAAGCGCCCCGGACAGCAGGGCCGAGACCAGGGACGGGGACTGGCTGTGGGCGTCGGGCAGCCAGTTGTGCATGGGGGCCAGGCCCATCTTGGAGCCGTAGCCCACGAGCACGAAGATGAAGGCCGCCCGCAGCCAGGGCTTGGCCGCCCCGGCGGCGCGGGGCAGCATGGCGGCCAGGTCCATGGAGGGCAGGGGCGTGGCCGGATCGAAAAAGGCCACGGAAAAAAGGATGTTGCCCAGAAGCGCCAGGGCGATGCCCACGGAGCAGATGACCAGGTACTTCCAGGTGGCCTCCAGGGAGCGGCGGTGGCGGTGGAAGTAGATCAGCGGCGCGCTGGAGAGCGTGGTTGCCTCGATGCCCACCCAGAGCACGGACAGGTTTCGCGTGGAGCACACCACGGTCATGGCGCACAGGAACAGGCACAGGCACATGGTGAAGATGCGCTCCGGGGCGTTGACGAAGGCCGCGCCGTCCTGGAAGTCGCGCTTGGTGGCGTTTGCGCCCTCGTGGCGCAGGTAGCCGGCGGCGTAGACCGAGGCGGCCAGGAACAGGGCGCTGGCCAGGGCCAGGAAGAGCTGTCCGGGCGCGTCCAGGCACAGGAGCCCCCCCCAGGCCGGCTGCGGCGGGGCGATGAAGGTGGCGGCGGTCAGGGCGGCGTGGAGCACGGCGGCGGCCACGAGAACCAGCCGGCGTGCGCCGTCGGCGGGGATGGCCAGGGTCGCCACGGCGGCGGCCAGGGGGGTGAGCGGCAAGGCGGCGAGGAGCATGGATCAGTCCCGCAGGGTGCAAAACCGGCCGACGTCGATGGACTCGAAGGTTTTGTTGATGTGGTGGATGGCGATGCCCATGACGAAGACGGCCACGAAGACGTCGAGGAGCACGGACAGTTCGAGCCAGACCGAGCCCTGGACGGACAGGGGCGTGCCGAGGAGGAAGATGCCGTTTTCCGCGGCCAGGTAGCCGATGACCTGGGTCAGGGCCTTGCGCCGGGCGATGACCAGGGTCAGCCCGGTGAAAATGGTGGTCAGGGCCGTGGGGAAAAGCAGCGGCGGGAAAAGGCCCGGCGGAAAGGGCAGGCGCGTTTCCAGCCACAGCGAGAAGAGCAGGCCCGAAACGCCGGCCAGAAGCGACAGGTTGAACCCGAGGTAGGGCTCGACCACGGGATTGACCTCCAGGCGCGACAGGGTGCGGGCCAGCAGCCAGGGGAAGCCCACGCCCTTGATGGCCAAAACGGCCAGGGAAAGCAGCGCCATGTGGCCCGAATCCCCGGCCGGGGCCAGGAGCAGCGGCGTCAGGGCGAGCAGCGCGCCCTGGACGGCGGTCAGGCGCGTGAGCGAGCGCAGGCGCGTGACGGCCAGAAAGGCCAGATCGGCGCACAACAGCGCCACCAGGACGGAATGGTACAGTTCCACCGGCCGGCTACCTCCACACCGAAAGGACCAGGGACAGGGCGACCAGGGCCCCGGCCCCGCCGAGAAGCCGCGGCACGCGCGTGAGGCGCAGCCTGGCCATGGCCGATTCCACCAGCCCCACGGCCACGGCCGAAAGCGCCATGCCCGAAAGGAACACGCCCCATGCCGCGACCGGGGAAAGCCCCGCGCGCGGCATGACCGACAGCACCGTCAGGGCGCAGAACACCCAGAGCTTGAGCGACGCGCCGTAGACCACGGCGGCCATGTCCGGCCCGGAATGGTCGAGCACCATGACCTCGTGGATCATCGTCAGCTCCAGGTGGGTGTTGGGATCGTCCACCGGGATGCGGCAGTTCTCGACCAAAAGCAGCACGAAGAGAATGGCCGGCACGAACAGGTGCGCCGCGCCCAAGGCCTTGGCTTCGGGCACGGACAGAAGGCCCTCCAGGGAAAGCCCGGTCCCGTCGGCGGCGAGGCTCAAAAAGCACAGGAAGAGCACCGGCTCGGCCAGGGCGGAGAAGACGGCCTCGCGGCTGGCCCCCATGCCCTCGAAGCTGGAGCCCGTGTCCAGGGCGGCCAGGACCAGGGCCAGGCGGGAAAGCCCGAGCAGGTAGGCCAGGAACATGAAGTCCCCGGCAAAGGACACGGGCGCGGGCGTGGCGGGTCCGGGCATGAGGAGCAGGGCGCAGGCCACGGCGGCAAGGGAGACCATGGGGCCGGCGAAGACCGCCCAGGAGGCGGTATGGCTCGTCACCACGCCCTTTCGCGCGAGCTTGGCCAGGTCGAAATAGGTCTGGAGCACGGGCTTGCCGGCCCGGCCGGCCACGCGGGCCTTGACCCGGTTGATGACGCCGGGAATCAGCGGGGCAAGGACCAAGGCCAGGGCGAGGTGGAGGAAGGCGTGCATCTTAGAGCTTCCAGGCCAAAAGCAGGACCACGGTGGCCAGCACGTAGAGGATGTAGAGGTGCACCCGACCGTGCTGCACCACCTTGGCCGCGTCGCAGGCCTTGGCCACGGCCTCGAAGAGCGGCGTGAAAAAGGCCAGGCGCAGCCGGTCCGGGGCTGCGACCGTGAACCGGGCCCTGGCCGGGAAATAGCCGGGGTCCATGTCCAGACGACGCGCGACGCCCATGGCCGAGCCCATGACTCGGGCGGCCGGCTCGACGAAGGAGGCCGGGCCGTACTGCATGCGGGCCGTGGGGGCGAGGTAGCCGCAGCCCCAGGTGGGCTCGCGGCGCGCGCCGTTTGCGGCGACGAGGCGGCGGCGCAGGACCAGGAGCAGGACGACCAGGACGACCAGGACGCCGCCCACGGCGCGTACGCTTGCAAGGACGCCGGCGGCCTCGGCCAGCACGGCCCGGGCCGGGGCGGGATCGAGGCCCGGAAAATCCAGGGCGGCCTGGCCGGTCAGGTCGAGCAGGTTCGGGGCGAAGACGGCGGCGGCGGCGACGGCCGCGACCAGGAAAAGGAGTCCGGCCCGGGAGATCGGCCCGGGCGCGGGGGCCTTGGCCGCGGCGGGAGTGCGGGGCGCGCCGAGGAAGCTCAAGCCTCCGGCCTTGGCGAAGGCGGCCAGGGCCACGCCGCCGACGCCGGCCACCACGGCCAACCCGCCGGCCATGGCCACGCGGGGCAGAAGCCCGGGCAGGGACAGGCCGGCGAGCAGGGACAGGGCCAGCAGCAGCTCGGCGGCGAAGCCGGCCAGGGGCGGCAGGCCGGCGATGCCGGCGCTGGCCAGGAAAAAGGCCGCGCCGACCACGGGCATGCGCTTGCCGAGGCCCCCCAGGTGGGCGATGCGCACCGAGCCCACGGCGTGGAGCACCTCGCCGGCGCACAGAAAGAGCAGGCCCTTGAAGGCGGCGTGGTTCAGCACGCCGAAGACCGCGCCGGAAAGTCCCAGCACGGCCACGGCCGGGTTGTCCAGACTGCGGCCGACGAGCCCGAGCCCCAGGCCCAGGCAGGCCAGGCCCATGTTTTCGACGCTGGAATAGGCGAGCAGGCGCTTGAGGTTGCCCTGGGCCAGCCCCTGGAGGATGCCCATGGCGGCGGAGACCAGCCCCACGGCGCAAAGGGTCCAGCCCCACCACGCCGGGGCCGGGCCGAGGAGCTCCACGGCCCGCCACAGGCCGTAGACGCCGGCGCTGATCATGGCCCCGGACAGCATGGCCGAGACGTGGCTCGGCGCGGCCGGATGGGCCTCGGGCAGCCAGACGTGCAAGGGGAAAAAGCCAGCCTTGGCCCCGAACCCGGCCAGGGCCAGCAGGAACAGGGCCGAGGGGGCGGCCAGCCTGCCATGGGCCGCGGCCTGGGCCAGGGCGTCGAAGCCCGTGTCCCCGGCCCCGGCCCAGAAAGCGGCGAAAAAGGCCAGTACGCAGACCGCGCCCAGGTGGGCGGCCACGAGGTAGGTCCAGGCCGCTTCCCGGACCTCGGCCTCGTCGTCGTGGAAGCTGATGAGGAAAAACGGGGCCAGGGACATGATCTCCCAGGCGACGAGGAAGCACACGGCGTCGCGGGCGGCCATGACCAGGGACAGGCCGGCCAGGAGGAGGTTGAAGAAGCACCAGTGCGCGCCGAGGCCGCCGTGGCCGGCTTCGTCGTGGTCGTGGCCGGCGAGGCTGGCCGCGCCGCACACGGCGCAGGCCGCGCCGAGCAGGGACACGGGCAGCAGGAACAGGCGGCTGACGGGATCGAGGCCGAGCGTCAGGGAGCCCACGGGCAGTCCCCAGGGCAGCACGACCTGGGAGACGGCGCTGGCCGGCGCGACGGCGAAGGCCGCCAGCCCGACCACGGAACCGGCCAGGGCAGCGGCCGCGCCCAGGGCGTTGGCCAGCCTGCCGTTGCCGGCGCAAAGCGCGGCGATGGCTCCGAGGGCGTAAAACGCCAGGGAAATGCCGAAGAGTTCCATGACGGCAATCCTTCCATGCGCTCCGACGGACGGCTTTTGCGGCTCCGCGGGCACGACGACTTGCGATGCGGATTGCCGCTATGCCCTGCGGGGCGCGATGTCAATGCACCGGCGCGCTTCCGGCCTCACTGCTCAAGATGCATGCGGGTCATGGACGTCTTGAGGTCGGTGGCCAGGTGGGCCAGGCTGGCCACGGCCGAGGAGGCCATGGACATGGTCCCGGCGGTTTCCTCGGCGATGCGGTTGATCTGGTCCGTGGAGCGGTTGATCTCCTCGGAGGTGGAGGACTGCTGCTCGGCCGCCGTGGCGATGCCGCGCACCTGGTCCGAGGTCTTTTCCACGAAATGGAGGATCTGGCGCAGGGCGTCGCCGGCATCATGGGCCAGGGCGTCGGCGTCCTCGATGACCTTGGAGGTCTCGTCCGTGGCGGTCATGTTGCGCCGGGCGCTTTCCTGGATGGCCTGGATGTAGCTGCTGACTTCCTTGGTGGCGGTCATGGTCTTTTCGGCCAGTTTCCTGACCTCGTCGGCGACCACGGCGAAGCCGCGCCCGGCCTCGCCGGCCCGGGCCGCCTCGATGGCGGCATTGAGGGCCAGCAGGTTCGTCTGGTCGGCGATGTCGGAAATCACCTGCATGATCTGGCCGATGCCCTGGGCCTGGCCGCCGAGTTCCTGCATCTCGGACTTGAGCCCGGCCGCCTTGGCGTTGACGGACTCCATGACGTTTATGACCTGGTCCACGAGGTCCGCGCCCTTGGTGGCCAGGGTGTTGGCCTGGCCGGCGGTCGTCGCGGCGTCGCCGGCGTTTTTGGCCACTTCCAGGATGGTGGCGTTCATCTCCTCGATGGCCGTGGCCACCTCGGCCGTGCGGGAGCGCTGCTCCTCCATGCCTTCGGTGGACTGGGCGATCTGGCTGGTCATCTGGTCGGCCGCCTCGGCCAGGCTTTCGGACACGGCCGTGGCCTCGGCCACGCCCTTGGCGATGCGCTGGCTCTGCTCGGTGATGGTGCGTTCCTTGAGCACCACGCCCGTGAAGTCGGCAACGGACACGAACGCGCCGATGAGCTTGTCGTCGAAGTCGAGGATGGGCGTGGAAAAGATGCTGATGAACTTGTGCTTGCCCTTGCGGGTGTCGAATTCGGTCTTCAGCGACTGGCGGGCGCGTTGGCGGATGGCCAGGTCGGCGACGGTCTCGCGGGAGTCGCCGTAGAAGAAGCGGGCGAAATTGGCCCCGACGTGGGTCAGGGGCGCGCCGTCGTTCTCGGTCAGGCGCGCCATCTGCTCGTTGAGCCACTTGATCTCCCCCTTCTCGCCCACGATGGCCATGGGCGTGATGATGTTGGAGAGCAGGGCTTCGTCCTTGCTGAGGCGTTCCTTGAGGGCTTTTTCGTGGGTTGTGATGGCCTGGCGGAGATTGTCCACGTGAAGGACGGGGTCGTCCTCGAGCTGGCAGTCGAAGGTGGTCGAGGCCATGGCGGCGAAGATCTGCTCGATGCAGACGAAGACGGCCTCGGTCCGGCGGCTCGTCCACAGGAGCGCGGCGGCCGGACAGACGAAGGCGAGCACCAGCAGGCTGATGGAAAACACGCCGTCCGTCAGGGCGACGGCGGCGAGGAGGATGGCTTCCAGGACAAGCGCGGCGGCGAGCATCGGGCGTTTCATGAAGTACCCCCTGATCTTCCCGAATTGGCGAAAGAAAGTGTGCACCCATAAAAGATTTGCATGCAAACTGCAACGGAACCGTCATGGTCGTGTTTCGGGAAAAACACGGCCCAGGTTCTGCCCGCGCCGCCGGGGCGATATGGCGACGACTGCAGCGTCAGGCCGAGGAAGCGTTTCTGTCCGATCAGGGGGCCGGTGGAAGGGCTGCGGGCAAATACGGCGAGCGGGGCGGGACAGAAAACAGCCTGCAATGGATGGGAGAAAGCCTACGTGAATGGTCAGGATTCTTATTGCAAAAGTCTGGAATGGCGCGTAGAAGTCATATAGTCCATTCTGCCCTTTTCTTTCGCGGCGAGTCCGGGGTGGGAAGAAGCAACGCTCGCTTCGATGCTTCTTCTGGAACAGTCGTCTTATCGGCAAGGTTGGCGTTGGCTGTTCATTGATCGGTCCATGAAAGGGGTACGCTGGTCGAAGGGGTGACTATGCAACTCAAATCAATCCAGGCGAAGATCTTGCTGCTGGCGGGAAGCTGCTTGCTGGCCACCGCGGCCGCCCTCGTGGGCTACAATCTCTATTCGACCGGGAAGACCCAGGACCTGGTGTCGCAACGCGTGGGCGCGTTGCTGGAGCAGGAAGCCAAGCGCAACCTGGCCAACCTCGCCGCCAACCAGGCCGCCGTCATCCAGAGCGCCCTGGAGGACAACCTGGTCACGGCCCGGACCATGGCCAAGGTGTTCGAGGTGCTGCGCGACCAGTCGGCGCGCGCCTCGGCCCGGGAGGGGACCAAGAACAACGTGCGCGAGGTGCTCGACACCATCCTGCGCGAGGTGCTCAAGAACAATCCCCAGTATCTGGGCGCATACTCCGCCTGGGAACCCAACGGCCTGGACGACCGGGACGACGAATTCGCCGGCTCGGCCAAGGACGACCACGACATCGCCGGGCGATTCGTGCCCTACTGGAACCGCGACGTCACGGGCAAGATCGCCCGCCAGCTCCTGGTGGAATACGAGAGCCAGGACCGCCATCCCAACGGCGTGCGCAAGGGCGGCTGGTACCTCTGGCCGCGCGAGTCCGGCAAGGAAAGCGTGCTCGACCCCTTTCCGTATATCGTCCAGGGCCGCCAGGAGTGGCTGACCACGCTTTCGGTGCCCGTGAAAAAGGACGGCAAGTTTCTCGGCGTCGCCGGCACGGACCTGCGCCTCGACTTCCTCCAGGACCTGGCCAAGAAGGTCAACTCCGGCCTGTACGGCGGCCGGGGCGACGTGGCCATCGTCAGCCACGACGGGCTCATCGTGGCCAGCAGCTCCCAGCCCGGGGCCGTCGGCCAACCCCTGAAGGAGATCTCCAAGGATTGGGAGAAGGTGGCCAAGGCGGTTCGCGAAGGCCAGACCATCACGGACATCAGCGAGGTCACGGGCAATTACCGGGCGCTTTCGCCCATTAAGCTCGGCCGCACCGACCGGCCCTGGGCGGTGTTCATCCGCGTTCCCCCGGACGTCGTGCTGGCCGAGAGCAAGGCCCTGGACACCCAGGTGGACAGCCTCAACCACGAAAGCGCCAAGTGGCAGATCGGGGTGGGGCTCGGCGTCACGGCGTTGGCCCTGGCCGTTCTGTGGGGTTTCGCCGCGAGTCTGGTGCGGCCGCTGCGCCAGGCGGCGGATTTCGCGGGCAAGGTGGCCGAGGGCGATTTCTCCCATACGCTGACCATCAGGCAGGCGGACGAGACGGGCGTGCTGGCCCGGGCGCTTTCGCGCATGGTCGACAACCTCAAGGGGATGATCGCCCAGGCCGAGGACAAGACCCGGGAGGCCGCCGCCGAGGCCCAGCGCGCTCGCGAGGCCGTGGCCGAGGCCGACGAGGCGCGACGCCAGGCCGCCGAAGCCCAGCGCCAGGGCAAGCTCGACGCCGCGGCCCGCATCGAGGACGTGGCCAGGGCCGTGGCCCATGCCTCCTCGGAACTCTCCTCGCAGATCGAGCAGTCCAAGGAGGGGGCGGACCTCCAGCGGCGCCATGCCGGGGAAACGGCCACGGCCATGGAGCAGATGAACGCCACCGTCCTCGAGGTGGCCAAAAACGCCTCCGAGGCGGCCCAGGGCGCGGGCGTGGCCCGGGACAAGGCCAAGGACGGGGCCGACGTGGTGCGCCAGGTGGTGGCGGCCATAAACGGCGTCCAGGAACGGGCGGCCACGCTGCGGTCCAACATGGACGCCCTGGGCAAGCAGGCCGAGGGCATCGGCGCCGTCATCGGGGTGATTTCCGACATCGCCGACCAGACGAACCTGTTGGCCCTCAATGCCGCCATCGAGGCGGCCCGGGCCGGCGAGGCCGGGCGCGGCTTCGCCGTGGTCGCCGACGAGGTCAGAAAGCTCGCCGAAAAGACCATGACCGCCACCAAGGAGGTCGGCGACGCCGTGCGCGCCA
>JAEWCY010000168.1 GCA_023390395.1 Pseudomonadota bacterium
CAGGCCGTTTTCTTGCTGGCCTTAACCATTGCCGGGAGGTTGCGATGGGAAGCAACGCGATACTGGTCGTCGGCGGCGGCTTCAGCGGCATCACCGCCGCGCTCGAAGCCGCGGAAGTCGGCCACGAGGTCTACATCGTCGAGAAAAACGCTTTTCTCGGCGGCCGGGTGATGCAGCTCAACAAATATTTCCCCAAGCTGTGCCCCCCGTCCTGCGGTCTGGAAATCCAGTTCCAGCGCATCAAGAACAACAAGAACGTCAAATTCTTCACCCTGGCCGAAGTCGCCAAGGTCACGGGCAAGGCCGGCGACTACGAAGTCACGGTGAAGATCAAGCCCCGCTACGTGGAACCCGGCAGCGTCGATCTCTCCGAGACGGTCAAGAAGCTTTCCAAGGACGTCAAAAGCGATTTCGAACTCGGCCTGGGCGACAGAAAAGCCCTGTACATGGACGTCCCCTTCGCCTTCCCCAACCGCTACGTCCTGGACAAGGAACGCTGCACCAAGGAAGACCTGGAACTCCTCTCGGGCTCCGACGTGGTGAACCTCGACGACGCGCCCAAGGAAATCGTGCTCAAGGTCGGCTCCATCGTCTACGCCACCGGCTGGAAGCCCTACGACGTGACCCGCCTGACCAACCTGGGCGCGGGCGAGATCGCCAACTGCGTCACCAACATGCAGCTCGAGCGCCTGGCCTCTCCGAGCGGACCCACCTGCGGCAAGATCGTGCGCCCCTCGGACGGCAAGGCCCCGCGCTCCGTGGCTTTCGTGCAGTGCGCCGGCTCGCGCGACGAAAACCACCTCAACTACTGCTCCTACATCTGCTGCATGGCCTCCCTCAAGCAGGCCGCCTACGTCCGCGAGGCCTTCCCCGACGCCCGCGTGACCATCTACTACATCGACCTGCGCACCCCGGGCCGTTACGACAACTTCGCCAAGCGCATCCTGGCCGACGACCGCATCACCGCGGTCAAGGGCAAGGTGGCCGCCGTGGCCGAGGACGCCGGCACCGGCGACGTCATCCTCACCGTGGAAGACGCCGTCTCCGGCATCAAGTCCGACAACCGCTTCGAGCTGGTGGTGCTGGCCACGGGCATGCAGCCCAGCGTCGCCGGGGAGCGGCTGCCGGTCGACGTGCCCGTCGACGAGATGGGCTTCATCGTGGGCGGCGAGGAGAAAGGCATATTCGCCGCCGGTTGCGCCGCCACGCCCCTTGACGTCATGAAGTCGGCCCAGTCCGCGACCGGCGCGGCCATGAAAGCAATTGCCTTGGTGAGAGGGAGGTAGCGGCGATGGCCGAAAAAATCGGTGTGTATATCGACCAGTCCAGCGTCGCCCCGCTTCTTGACGCCGAGGCGTTGGCCGCCTTCGTCAAGGAGAAATGCGGCGGGGCCTGCCCCATCGTCAAAACCCACAAGCGCCTGTCCAGCGCCGACGGCGTGGCCATGATCAAGGCCGACGTCGAGGCCGGCGAGATCGACGCCGTGCTCATCTGCGGCACCTCGCCGCGCGTCGACTGGGACGTGTTCGCCTTCGGCGACAAGGTGCTGGTCGACCGCGTCAACCTGCGCGAGTTCGTGACCCTGTCCTACAAGAACCCCGACGGCTCCTCCGTCGCCGCCGGCGGCCCCGTGCCCCGCGAGCTGCTCTCCCTGGTGCAGGACTACCTGCGCATGGGCGTGGTCAAGCTCCAGAAGATGGCCAAGCCCAACCCCGAGACCCCCGAGACGGTGCGGACCGTCATGGTGCTCGGCGGCGGCTTCACAGGCCTCAATGCCGCCCTGTCCGCGGCCGGGGCCGGCGCGGACGTCATCCTCGTGGAAAAGGCCGACAAGCTCGGCGGCCGCGCCGCCGGCCTCTACAAGACCTTCCCCATGAGCTACCCGTTCCTGGAGGCCTCCGACACCGGCATCGACCGCCTGATCGGCCTGGTCACGGGCAACTCCAAGATCAAGGTGCGCCTGGGCACGACGCTCAAGCAGCTCTCCGGCGCGCCGGCCATGTACGAGGCCACCCTGGTCTCGGGCGGCAAGGAAGAGAACGTGCCCGTGGGCTCGGTGGTCCTGGCCGCCGGCTGGTCGCCCATGGACGGCGAGGCCCTGGCTCCCTTCGGCTACGGCAAGCTCAAAAACGTCGTGACCTCGGCCGAGTTCGAGGCCATGGTCAAGGCCGGCGAAATCAAGCGGCCCTCCGACGGCAAGGCTCCGGCCGCGGTCGCCTTCGTGGTGGACGTGACCAAGCTGATGGAAGCGGCGACCGCCAAGGCCGTGGCCGAGATTCCGGCCGAGGAGGCCAAGGCCGGGGAGAAGAAGGAAGGCGAGGAAGCCGCGCCCACCTTCACCCCGCTGACCACGCCCAAGCACCTGGCCTACTCCTCGGAGCTGACCAGCCTCGTGGCCCTCAAGCAGGCGGGCTACGTCCGGGAGAAGCTCCCCGACGCCGTGGCCATGATCGTCTACGACAACATGATGGTCCCGGGCATCAACGAGCGCTACTACCGCGCCGCCCAGGACAATCCCGGCATCATGCTCACCAAGGGCACGGTGACGGGCGTGACCGAGGAAGGCTCGAGCCTGGTGGTCGCGGCCAAGGACACCCTCCTTGGCGGCGAGATCACCCTGGCCGCCGACCTGGTCGTCCTGCCCACGGGGCTTGTGCCGGCCACGGCGCTCGACCCGACCATCAACCTGCTCTACCGCCAGGGCCCGGCCTTCCCGGACCTCGGCCTGTTCGACGGCTTCGCCGATTCGAACTACATCTGCTTCCCCTACGAGACCCGCC
>JAEWCY010000113.1 GCA_023390395.1 Pseudomonadota bacterium
GGGGAGGGAACCCCTTTTTTCAAAAAGGGGTTCCCTCCCCCGGTTCCTCAATTCCCCCAAGGAGTCGCATCCATGCGCACCATGCTCGTCACCGGCGGGGCCGGGTTCGTGGGCAGCAATCTGGCCATGTCCTTCAAGCGCAAGTATCCGGACCTGAAGATCATCGTGCTCGACAACTTGAAGCGCCGGGGGTCGGAGTTCAACCTGCCGCGCCTGGCGGCCGAGGGCATCCGGGTCGTGCATGGGGACATCCGCAATCCCGAGGACATGGAGTTCGACGACAAGATCGACGTGCTGCTCGAGTGTTCGGCCGAGCCTTCGGTGCTGGCCGGTTTCGGCGGCTCGCCCCGGTATCTGGTCAACACCAACCTGACCGGCACCATCAATTGCCTGGAAGTGGCCCGCAGGAACCAGGCCGACGTGGTGTTTCTCTCCACCAGCCGGGTCTACCCCTACGACCCCATCAACGCCGTGCCTCGCCGCGAGGAGGCCACCCGCTTCGTGTGGGAGGACGTCGCCGGGCCGCGCGGCTGGTCCACGGCCGGCCTGGACGTCGACTTCGACCTCACCGGCCCCAAGTCCATGTACGGCGCGACCAAGCTGTGTTCGGAATTCGTGCTGCGCGAGTACGAGGCCATGTACGGGGTGCGGGCGGTGGTCGACCGCTGCGGGGTGATCGCCGGCCCCTGGCAATTCGGCAAGGTGGACCAGGGCGTGTTTTCGCTGTGGGTGCAGGCCCATTATTTCAAGCGCCGCCTGTCCTACATCGGCTTTGGCGGCCTGGGCAAGCAGGTGCGCGACCTGCTGCACGTGGACGATCTTTTCGATCTTCTCGACATGCAACTGGCCGATCTTGAGAAAGCCAAGGGAAAGGTGTACAATGTCGGCGGAGGTGTTTCGTGCAGCCTGTCGCTGCTGGAGACCACGCGGATTTGCGAGGAATTGACGGGCAACCGCATCGAGATACGCGGCGACGCCGAGAACCGGCCGGCGGATCTGGCCATCTACATCGGCGACAACAGGCGGGTGACGGCCGATTACGGCTGGTCGCCCAAGCGCGACGCGCGCACGATCCTGACGGACCTTTTTGCCTGGGTCCGCAAGCACGAGGCGAGCCTCAGGACGCTGGCCACGCTGTAGGGCCGGCGTCGGGGAGCCGCCGGAAACGCAAAGGCGGACAACCATGATTTCGCAACGCAAGGTGGACCATCAGCGGATGATCGCGGACGCGCGGGCCATCCGCGAAAACATCAGCCGCGCCCGGGGATATCTGCGGCGCGACGACCTGTTTCGCTGCATCGAGGCGGCCAACGACGCCTTGGTGCTCAAAAGCACGGGCGCGGCGCTCGGCATGGGCCGTTCCGAGGTGGATCTGCTTTTCGCGGAGATGTGCGACGAATTCAGCCGCCATCCCCGGGTCACGGCCTTCCTCGAGGAGATCGGGGCCGGCGGCGGCCAGTTCCTGCGCTACAAGGCCGGGGACGAGACGCTGCTCATCAAAAAGCTCACGGCCTTTCGCATCAAGATGGAAGACACCGAGCAAAAGGAAAAGGACCAGGCCGAGCAGCGCCGCAACAAGCAGCGGGAGGAGTGGCTCCAGCTCGGCCGCGAGCACCTGCGCCAGAAAAGCTATCCCAAGGGCAAGATGTACCTGCGCCGGGTGGCCGAGAGCCATGGCGACGAACCCGAGGTGTTGCGCGAGGTGGGCAGGCTTTTCATGGAAGAGGGCTTGCTCGCCGAGGCGGCGGAGATGTTCGCCGCGGCCATCGAGAAGTTCCCCAGCGACCAGCAGGCTTGGCGGCTGGCCATCGACGCCGCCGACGGCCTGGGCGAGTTCAAGAAGGCCGAGGCGATCTACCTGGACGCGGTCAAGATCTTCGGCGGCCACCCCATGACCTTTCTCAACATCGCCAAGTTCTACATGAAGTGGAACCGCAAGGACGACGCCTACGACTACGCCGTGCGCGCCCTGGACCTGGACCCCAACCTGGAAGAGGCCAAGGAGATCCGGGAAAAGATGGAGCGGTAGTCACTTCCCGATGCAGAACCGGTCGAACACGGCGCGCAGCACGTCCTCGGGCGTGGTTTCGCCCGTGACGTCGGCCAGCAGCATGCCGGCCGCCTCCAGGCGCACGCCGAGCAGATCGTAGGGCACGTCCGCCCCGATATCTTGCAGGAGTTCCGCGAGTTCCGCGCGCGCGGCCGCAAGGCTCGCCGCTTCGCGCTCGTTTGGCGCGGGCGCGCCGGGCTCGGGCGGGCCGGCCTCGCGGGTGAGCCGCTCCCGCATGGCGGCGAGCAGCCCGGTCAGGCCCAGGCCCGTGCGGGCCGAGACCGGGATGGCCTCCAGGCCCAGGGCGGCCAGGGCCAGGCGCGGATCGGGCTTTCCGGGCGGCAGGTCGGCCTTGGCCGCCACAGCCAGCACCTTCTCCCGCCCCAGGGCGGCCACCAATGCCTCGGCCTCGGCGTCGGGAACGTACGGGGCCGAGCCGTCCACCACGTAGAGCCCCAGTTGCGCCCGGGCGGCCAGGCTCACGCCCCGCGCCTTGCCGGCCGCCTCCACGGCGTCGGGCGTCTCGCGCAGTCCGGCCGTGTCCGTCAGGCGCACGGGCAGGCCGTCGAGGTCCAGGCCCTCCTCCAGATAATCGCGCGTGGTGCCGGGAAGGTCGGCGACAAGGGCCCGGTCCGTGCCGAGCAGGGCGTTGAACAGGCTCGACTTGCCGGCGTTGACCCGGCCAAAGAGCGCCGCCCGCGCTCCCAGCCGAAACGGCCGAGCCCGCCGGCCGGCCGCCAGCAGGTCGTCGATGCGCCGGATCACGGCCTCGACCCCGGCGGCGAAGGCCGCCTTGGGCAGGCATTCGACCTCTTCCTCGGGAAAGTCCACGGCCAGGCAGACGCCGGCGCGCAGCTCGTCCAGGGCGGCGGCCAGTTCGCCCACCGCCCGGGTAAGCCCCCCGGACAGCCGGGCCAGGGCTAGGTCGGCGTCGACGTCGCCGCGCGCGGCGATAAGTTCGGCCACGGCCTCGGCCTGGGACAGGTCCAGGCGGCCGTTTACGAACGCCCGCTTGGTGAATTCCCCCGGCCCGGCCGGCCGCGCTCCCAGGGCGAAGCAGGCCGCGAGCACCCGGCGCAGCACGGCCGGCGCGCCGTGGCAGAAGAACTCCACCGTGTCCTCGCCGGTGTAGCTGCCGGGACCGGGCATGAAGGCGACCATGCCGGAATCGAGCGCCCGCCCGTCGGCGTCCGTGATCGTTCCGTGGTGCAGGCGGTAGGGTCGAAAGTCCGCAAAGTCCGGCCGGGCGGAGGCGAAGAGACGCCGCGCCACGGCCGGGGCCCGGGGGCCGCTTACGCGCACGATGCCGACCCCGCCGCGTCCCGGCGGCGTGGCCACGGCGGCGATGGTGTCCGTCGGGGCGTCGCGAAGGGCCGACATGGCGTCCTACGCGCCCGTCGCGCAGCTGGGCTCGGCCAACAGCTTCTTGATGGCCCGGCCCATGCGGGCGATGCCCTCGGCGATGCGCTCGGGCTCGGCGTTGGAGAAGTTGAGCCGCATCTCCCGCGCGCCGCCGCCGTCCACGAAAAACGGCCCGCCCGGCACGAAGGCCACCTTCTCCTTGATGCACAGGTCAAAGAGCGCGAAGGCCGAGCAGCCCTCGGGCAGGGTCACCCACAGGAACATGCCGCCCTCGGGCTCGGTGCAGGTCACTTCCGCCGGGAACTCGGCCTTGATGCGCTCGACCATGAGGTCGCGTTGCGCGCCGTAGACCTGGCGGATGGTCGCGATGTGGGCGTCGAGGTCGTTGTGGGAGAGGTAGTCGATGAGCACGCGCTGCACGAAGGTGGAGCAGTGCAGGTCCGAGGCCTGCTTGGCCGTGACGAGCTTGGGCAGGCTGTCGGGCGTGGCCACGATCCAGCCCAGGCGCAGGCCCGGGGCGGCGATTTTCGAGAAGGTGCCGAGCATGTAGGCGTCGCCGTGGGTGAAGGCCGTCACCGGCGGCTGGGCCTCGCCGTAGAAGCGCAGCTCGCCGTAGGGATCGTCCTCCACGAAGACCGTGTCGGCCACGCGAAGCGCCTCGGCCACGGCGCGCCGGGCCGCCAGGGAGTAGGTCAGGCCCGAGGGGTTCTGGAAGTTGGGCACGGCGTAGAACATCTTGGCCTTTTGCCGCAGCAGCGCGTCGGTGAGGCGGTCGATGTCCGGGCCTTGGGGGGTCAGGGGCACGCCGGCGAAGGCGGGCTCGAACACGGAAAAGGCTTGTATGGCCCCGATGTAGCCGGGCAGTTCCACGGCCACCACGTCGCCGGGGTCCAGGAACACTTTGCCGAGGAGATCGAGGCTCTGCTGGGAGCCGTTGGTGATGAGGACGTCCGCCGGATCGACGTCCATGCCCTTTTTCGCCTTGTAGCGGGCGGCGATCCATTGGCGAAGGGCGGGTTCGCCTTCGGTGACGGAGTATTGCAGGGCGGCAGCCCCGTTTTCGGCCAATACCCGGGCGGCGGCGTCGGCCATGGGGCCGGTGGGGAAGAGGTCAGGCTTGGGCAGTCCGCCGGCGAAGGAGATGATGGACGGATCGGCGGTGACCTTGAGGATTTCCCGGATGAACGAGCGGCGCACCTGGGACATGCGTTTGGCGAAAGCGGGCACGAGAGACCTCCTGCGTTGGAGGCCGCGAAGGGGCGGGCGACTGACCCGTCGAAGCGGCCGGTCGATTTATGGTAGGCTGGAAGGGCGGCCTTAGAAAGAAAATTTTTAACTTTGCGTGTTCACAGAACTTTTTTGAGCTCTTCCGACCGCGTTGCCGGTTCGTAACCCGCCGCCGTCCTTCTCCCGTTTTCCAGCGCCGCCGCCAGCTTCTCGCCGCCCTCGAGCCACAGCCGCGCCGCCGCCTCCAGGCAGGCGGCCGCCCCGAAAACGTCATTGTCCGCCGCGTAGCATCCGTTGCCGCCCCAGGGAACCTCGCGCAGGGGCACGGACGGCGCGTGGCCGGCCGGATCGATCTGGCGCATGTAGTCGAAGCCGCCGAAGCCCGAAAAGCCGGCTACGAGGCAGCCGCAGGCCATGGCCTCGAGCGGCGGCAGGGGGCAGCCCTCGGGAAAGCCCGTGGCCAGGAACACGTGGCAGGAGCGCAGCGCCTCGGCCACGCCGTCCGGCGGCAGGCCGTCGATGGCGACCCATTCCAGGGCAAGGCCCGTGCGCGGCGCGCGCGCGGCGGCCACGTTTCGGATCATGGTTGCCAGGGCCTTGTTCTTTCGCGGCATGAAGCCCACGCGCACGGGGTTTGGCGGGGGTTTGGACGCGGGCGGATGAAAGCGCGCCGGATCGATGCCCGGGCGCAGCACCGGCGGAAGCGTGCCCAGGGCCTGTTCGATGTAACGCGCGACAGGGTCGGAAACGGCCAGGAACGAGACCGGTAGCCTGCCCCAGCCCACGCCCTCGGGCAGGCCGTTGAAAAGGTACGCCCAGTTCTGGCAGTAGACCAGGCAGCGCGCCCCGGCGGCCAGCCCCGGGGCCAGGGCGTTGGGCCAGCCCTCGGGCACGAGGAAGACGTCCCGCGCCGTCATGCCCGTCGCCGCCAGGGAAACCGCCGGCAGCCCGGCCGGCAGGGCGAGCGGCGTGGCCCCGGGCTCGCGCACGACGAGCACTACGTCGCGGCCCAGGCGCGAAAGGCCCTGCGCCGTGTCCAGAAGCACCGCCAAACCGCCGGAAACCGTGCGCAGCGGCGGCAGAAACACGAAAATGCGTCCCACGTCGTTCCTTCTCCCGGCGGCGGTTGCCGCCTTGGCGTCGAAAGGCTAACACGGAAGCGGCCATCTCCCCCGACCGAGATGCCCCAAGGAGTCGCCATGCGCAACAACAAGGACGCCCTGACCGACATGACCCTGACCCCCGAAGCCACGGCCGTGCCGACCCTTGGCGAGCCGACCTGCGAAAGCCCCAAGCGCGCCGGCGCGTTCGTGCCCGACGACGCCGGGGTGCTCGTGGGCATCACGCGCGGCTCCGTGAGCTGCGACGGGGCCACGCCGGTCTTTTTCGAGGAGGCCGGGCCGCGCGAAAAACTCTTCTTCTCGCCCCACAAGACCAAGGTGGCCATCGTCACCTGCGGCGGCATCTGCCCGGGCATCAACGACGTCATCCGCTCCATCGTCATGGAGGCCCGCCACCAGTACGGCGTGGCCGCCACCCTCGGCATCCGCTACGGCCTTCGCGGCTTCATCCCGTCCTGCCGCCACGACGTGCTGGAATTCACGCCGGAAAACGTGGCCGAGATCCACGAGTTCGGCGGCACCATCCTCGGCTCCTCGCGCGGGCCCCAGCCCGTGGACGAGATCGTGGACGCCCTGGAACGCATGGGCATCGGCTTTTGCGTCTTCATCGGGGGCGTGGGCACCCTGCGCGCCGCCTCGGCCATACAGGCCGAAATCGCCTCCCGGGGCCTGGCCATCGGCGTGGTCTGCATCCCCAAGACAGTGGACAACGACATCCACTTCGTCTCGCGCACCTTCGGCTTTTTGACCGCCGCCGAACAGGCCACCGAGGCCATCGCCTGCGCCCATGTCGAGGCCCTGGGCGCACCCTACGGCATCGGCCTGGTCAAGCTCATGGGCCGGCAGTCGGGCTTCATCGCCGCCGAGGCCAGCATGGGGCTCAAGCACGTCAACATGGTGCTCGTGCCCGAGGAGCCCTTCGCCCTGGAAGGCGAGGGCGGCGTGCTCGACGTCCTGGAAAAGCGCCTGCGCTCCCGGGGGCATGCCGTGATCGTGGCCGCCGAGGGCGCGGGGCAGCACCTGGTGCCGGAAACCGGCCGCACCGATCCCTCGGGAAACCCGGTGCTCGGCGACTTCTGCGGCCTGCTCGCCTCGGCCGTCAAAAAACATTTCAAGGCCCGGGACATCCCCATCACCCTCAAGGTCATCGACCCGAGCTACATCGTGCGCGCCGTGGCGGCGGGCACCGCCGACGCCGTCTACTGCGGCTTCCTGGGGAGGCTCGCCGTGCACGCCGGACTGGCCGGCAAGACCGGCATCATGATCGGCTCGGTCAACGACCGCTACGTCCACGTGCCGCTGCCGCTGGTCACCCGCGAACGCAAGCGCATCGACATCCGCTCCGACTACTGGCAGGCCGTGCTCGACTCCACCGGCCAGCCCCGGTTCGCGACCTGCGCCGGTTGAACCCGCGGCCAAACGGCTGTACCCCTTCGCTTCGAGAGAATCGACCACCCCGCCCCGGGCGGCCCGGCATCCTCTGCGGGCCGTCCGGGGCATGGCATCGCCAAAAAGGAGTTTCCATGCCCGCGACCCTGCGCGAACTGCTCGATGCGATCACCCCCGTGGATGCCGCGCTTTTCCCCGTGGCCAAAGCCCACCTGGACAACCTGACCAAGCCGCGCGGCAGCCTCGGCCGGCTCGAGGAGATCGCCCAGCGCCTGTACGCCATACGCGGCGGCCAGGCCCCGGCCGTCGATCCGGCCCGCATCTACGTCTGTGCCGGCGACCACGGCGTGGCCGCCGCGGGCGTGAGCCTTTTTCCCCAGGAAGTCACCCGCCAGATGGTGGCCAACTTCCTGGCCGGCGGCGCGGGCATCAACGTGCTGGCCGACACCGCCGGCATCGACCTGCGCGTGGTCGACGCCGGCTGCCTGGGCGATCCCTTCCCCAGTCACCCCCGCTTCGCCGGCGCGCGCGTGGCCTCAGGCACCGCCAACCTGGCCGAAGCCCCGGCCATGAGCCGGGAAACCTGCGAAAAAGCCCTGCTGCTCGGCGCGTCCCTGGCCGCCGAGGCCGCCGCCGAAGGCATCCTGGCCCTTGGCACCGGCGACATGGGCATCGCCAACACCACGCCCTCCACCGCCCTTTTCTGCGCCTACCTGCACCTCGACCCGGAAACCATCACCGGCCCGGGCACGGGCCTCGACGCCTCGGGCGTGGCCCGCAAGGCGGCCGTCGTGGCCAAGGCCCTGCGCCTGCACGCCGCGACCGTGGCCTCGGGCGATCCCGTGGACATCCTGGCCGCCCTGGGCGGCCTGGAAATCGCCTGCCTGGCCGGCCTCGTCCTCGGCGCGGCGGCGCAAAAGCTCCCCGTCGCCGTGGACGGCTTCATCTCCACCGCCGCCTACGTGGCCGCCCGGGCCATCGCTCCCAATGTAGCCGACTACGCCTTCATCAGCCACGCCTCGGCCGAACCGGGCTACGCGCCCATCATGTACGCCCTGGGACAAAAACCGCTGCTCGACCTGGGACTGCGCCTGGGCGAAGGCACCGGCGCGGCCCTGGCCCTGTTCCTCATGCGCGCGGCCGGGAACGTGTACGGGAAGATGGCCACGTTCGCCTCGGCGGGCGTCAGCGACGGGTAAGGCGAGAGAAAAGACGAAGATGCCTCCGGCGGCCAGGAGGGGGTGACCCCCTCCTGGACCTCCCCGACTGGTGCGGGTGGGGAGGCGTGTGGGAACGGCGGGCGGCGGGGCTGCGGTCGTTGTGGTCGCGGAAATGGGCCGGGCGACGCAGGCCGCAAAGCCGGCCAGCACCGCCC
>JAEWCY010000142.1 GCA_023390395.1 Pseudomonadota bacterium
GGGAAAGCCTGGTGTCGCGCGCCGTGGGCGTTTCGGGCGCGGGCGCGGACTGGGCCGAGGCGGACCGCCGACAGGTCTGGGCGCGGTTGCTGCTGGAGGCCGAGGCCGGCCGCAATGGTGCGTCGGCCGGGGAGGCGGCCGGCGGCGAAGCCGGACGGGAGCGCCCGGCCGGACGTCCCGCCCCGGCCGCCAAGGCCGAGGCCGCCTTGCCGGCCTTCGACGCGGGCGTGCCGCCCCTTGAGGAGCCCACCACCTTCGCCGCGCCCCTGGAGGGCCTGGGCTGGCCGGCGGGCGGCCGGGTGGCGGCGGCCTTCGCGCCCGGGGCCAACCCGCCGCGCCAGGGGCTGGTGCTCGCCGTGCCGGAAGGCACGGCCGTGACGGCCTCGGCCGGGGGCGAGGTGGTCTTTACCGGATCGCTTCGCGGCCTTGGCCGCATCGTCATCGTGGACCACGGCGGCCGGCGGCACACGGTCTACGGCTGCCTGGGCCGGGTCGACGCCCGGGAGGGCGACCTGGTGCGCCGGGGCGACCGGCTGGGGGCGTCCGGGCTTTGCGGCGTCACCAAATCCCCAGGCGTCTATTTCGAATTGCGTTTTCGGGAAAAAGCTCTTAATCCGGCGGAGTGGCTCGCCGAGAGGCGATAGGGCGTTTGACGAGAGTCGGGAACGCGGCCGCCGCCTGCGAGGCGGACGTCCGGCGTTCCGTGGAGGACTGTATGCGTCGTTTGACCAAGGTGTCTTGTTCCCTCATCATTTTTCTGGCTCTTGGCTCCGTCGCCCTGGCCGCCAAGAACGACGAGGACCGCTTCGCGCCGCTCAAGCGCTTCAGCCAGGTCATGGACCTGGTGGAAAACCATTACGTCAAGCCCGTGACCCGCAACGAACTCATCGACGGGGCGATCGTCGGCATGCTCCAGCAGCTCGACCCCCATTCGAGCTTCCTGTCCAAGGACGAGTTCAAGGAGATGCAGGTCAGCACCTCCGGGGAATTCGGCGGCATCGGCATCGAGATCAGCATGGAAAACGGCCGGCTCACGGTCATTTCCCCCATCGACGACACCCCGGCCGACAAGGCCGGCATCAAGGCCGGGGACGTGATCCTCGAGATCGAGGGCGAGACCACCCAGGACATGACCCTGGTCGACGCCGTGCAGAAGATCCGCGGCCCCAAGGGCAAGCCCGTGTCCCTCACGCTCGTGCACAAGGACCAGCAGAAGCCCTTCAAGGTCAAGGTGGTGCGCGACACCATCCCCATCATCAGCGTCAAGAGCAACGAGGTGGAGCCCGGCTACCTCTACGTGCGCCTGACCCGCTTCAACGAGAACACCACCGCCGAGCTCAAGCAGGCCCTGACCGACTACGCCAAGGGCGGCAAGGCGCTCAAGGGCGTAATCCTCGACCTGCGCAACAACCCCGGCGGCCTGCTCGAACAGGCGGTCAACGTCTCCGACGTGTTCCTGCCCTCGGGCCAGATCGTGTCCATCAAGGGCAAGAACGCCGACCAGGAGAAGGTGTTTTCGGCCAAGGGCGACGGCTCCGACGTGTCCGTGCCCCTGGTGGTGCTCATCAACGCCGGCTCGGCCTCGGCCTCGGAAATCGTGGCCGGCGCGCTCAAGGACCACAAGCGGGCCCTGCTCGTGGGCGAGAAGACTTTCGGCAAGGGCTCGGTCCAGACCGTCATCCCGCTCTCCGACGGCTCGGGCATCAAGCTGACCACCGCCCTCTACTACACGCCCAACGGCCGCTCCATCCAGGCCGAGGGCATCGAGCCCGACTTCATGGTGCCCATGCAGGACACCGAGTCCGACCGCGACAAGCTCTCGGCCAACCACCAGTTCCGGGAACGCGACCTGACCCGCCACCTGGAAAACAAGAAAAAGAAGTCTTCCGATCCCTCCGACGATCCCAAGCAGAAGCTGCTCGACCAGCTCGCCCGGGACAATCAGCTCAAGCTCGCCTTGGAATTGGTGAAGTATTTCCCCATCAAAACCTACACCCCCTAAAAAGCGCAAGCCGAAGACGGCCCCCGCGCAACCCGCCAAGGGGTCGGGCAAGTCTTCGGCGCGCTCCAAGGGCGCAGAGACGCGGCGCATCGTCGTCTCCGGCCGGCCCTATGTCGCGGTCGTCGCCGGTCTGGCCCTGGTGGTCAGCCTGGCCGTGCTGGCGGTGGTCGTTTTCGGCCCGATTCCCAGCCTGCCCTGGGGCAAGGCCGGAGCCGCCGCCAAGACCGCCGAGGTCCGCCGGCCCGCCGCGCCCAAGCCCAAGCCGGCCGGCGCGGCCCCGCGCCTGACCGAGGGTCCTTCGAAGCAGGTCGACCTGCCCTTCGAGGAACATCTGGCCGGCCGGGAATCCGCGCCGCCGCCGGCCACGCCGGCCTCGGAATCGCACGGCCAGCTCGTTCCCGGCAACGGCAACGGCGAGGCCGGCGACCCGCGCCTGTCCGGGCCCGTCGATCCCGTACCCAATGACGTCGGCAAGGGGCCGCGCATGGTCGTGGTCATCGACGACATCGGCGACCACCCGGTCATGGCCGCCAACCTCATGGACCTGCCGTTCCCCGTGACCCTGGCCATCCTGCCCCAGCGGCCGCGCACGCGTTCCGTGGCCACCCAGGCCGCGGCGCGCGGCATCGAGGTCATCCTGCACCAGCCCATGCAGCCCGGCTCCTACCCCAGGGTCAACCCCGGCCCGGGCGCGCTTTTTACCGACATGGACACGGCGCGCATCCAGGCGACGCTGAGCGAAAACCTCGACGCCCTGCCCGAAGCCATCGGCATCAACAACCACATGGGCTCGGCCTTCACCGGCGACGCCGCCGGCATGGCCGCGGTCATGCCCGTGCTCAAGGCCCGCGGGCTCTTCTTCATGGACTCCGTGACCTCGGCCACCTCCGCCGCTCCCGAGGCGGCGCGCAAGGCCGGCGTGCCGTTCTACCGCCGCGCCGTCTTCCTCGACAACGTCCGCAACACCCGCACCATCCTCGGCCAGCTCAAGACCGCCGAACGCCACGCCCTCAAGCACGGCCGGGCCATCGCCATCGGCCACCCCTACGGCGAAACCTACGAAGCCCTGAAGCTCTGGGCCAAGGAACGCGACCCGCGCGTGGCCCTGGTGACCTTGCGGACCCTTGGGCCGGAATTCTAGGGACGGACGAAAGGGGCGGCAGGCGGGAGAAGGGGAAGAGGTCTCCGGCGGCCGGGGGGATTGCCGTCCCCCCGACGCTACGGCTGCCGCTTGGCGGGAACCGTTTCGTCCATCGCCAGGAAGGTCAGGACGATCCGGGTGAAGGCGGCTGGCGCTTCGTACTGCAGGTGATGGGTCCCGTTTTTAAATTGCACCAGCCAAGCGCCGGGGATCAGGGCGGCCAGGAGTTTCGAGCCCTTCGTGCCCACGACCGTGTCCGCCGTTCCCACCAGCAGCATGACCTGATTCTTGATCCGCTTCATCTTTTCCAAAGGCGTCTTCCAGGCCATCGCCGCCTGAAGCTGCTTCCTGATGGTGGGATTGTCCGGCAAGGGCAGGCGTTTGATGGCAGCGGCCACGACTTGCCCGTCGGTCGCCGTGGCGTGGATGACGGCCTTGCCGATGCGATCGGGAAAGTACAGCAGCAGGTTCTGCGTGGTCACGCTGGACTGGGAAAACCCCAGCACGTCCGTCCGCCGGACCCCGAGCGCATCCAGCAGGCTCACGGCGTCCTGAGCGAAAAGCCTGTAGGTGAAGGGGCGTCCGTCGTCCGTCGTGTACCCCATCCCCCGGTTGTCCATGACGATCAATTGATGCTGCTTCGCCGCCTCTTCAATGAATTCCGGCGTCCAGCAATCCATCGTGCAACCGAGTCCGGTCAGCAGCAGCAGCGGTTCGCCGGAGCCGATCAGCTTGTACCCGATCCTGATCCCGTTGGCGTCTGTCTGGTAGATGTCGCGGCCCTGGGCGTCCACGGCCACCTTTTCGCCCACGGGCACGACGTCCTTGGCCCAGGCGGCCGAAGCGCCGATCCCCAGCAGGAGGAGCAGCAGATACGTCAAACAGACGGCGGCTGCGGCAAATCTTGGGCGGCGCATCGTTTTCTCCTTCAGGGTTCCCAGAAGCATGAATGCCCCTCTCTGTAGGTTCGTCACTCTTGCAAGCGCGAACTGCCTTCATCCTAAGGTCTGCCGGCGATTGATTCGAAGAGTACCATAAAATTTCGCCCCGAAGGGGCGACGGGCCCGCGAGGCCGATTCCGGCCTCGCCGACGCACCCCCGCCCACGACCACGCCTCCGCCCGCTTCCCCATCCCTCGCCTCCCCCATCGGGGGGGACCGGGGGGGATCATCCCCCCCGGCCGCCGGAGGCATTCCCATCCTGTCCTCCGCCACCACGTCCGCCCTACGGGCTGACCAGGATCACGACGCGGCGGTTCTTGGCCTGGTTGTCCGGGATGGGGCGGCCGGCGGGGTCGGTGTTGGGGGCCACGGGCACGGTGTCGGCCAGGCCTTCGACGCGCATGTGGTCGCGCGGCACGCCGTGGTCGATGAGGTAGCGCGCCACCCGGCTGGCCCGGGCCGAGGACAGCTCCCAGTTGGACGGGTAGAGCCAGGATTCGATGGGCAGGTTGTCGGTGTGGCCTTCGACGGTCACCTTGTAGGGCGTGCCGGCCAGGGTGGCGGCGATCTCCCGCAGGAGCGGCAGCCCGGCGGGCTTGATTTCGGCGCTGGCCAGGTCGAAGAAGGCCGCGCCGCGCAGGTTGAGTTCCACGCCGCTTTCCCGGGGCGCGATTTCCACCGCGCCGGAGGTGATGTCGAGCTTGCCGGCCAGTTCCTTGCGGATGTCGTCCAGGCTTTTGCGCGTGGGGCCTGTGCGGTCGGCGTCGGGCGTCTTGTCCGGGCCCTTGCCTTCGGTGGGCGCGGCGGGCTTTTCCCCCGGGACCTGCGGCTTGGCTCCGGAGGCTCCGGGCTGGGGCTGTTCCTTGGGCTTTTCCGGCTCCATGGGCGGGGTTTCGCTTTTGAGCGTGGTGTAGTTGACCCTGGAGCGCACGGCGGCCGGTTCCGGGGCCTTTTCGGGCTTTGGGGGGACGGCCTTGGGCGGGGCGGTGGGGGCTGCGGCGGTCTGCGGCCTGGGCGCGGCCTTTTCCACGGCCATGGCTTTCTGCATGGAATCGGCCACGCGTTCGTAGCGGTTGAGGTCGATGTGGGACACGGCCACCAGCAGCAGGAAAAAGCACAGCAGAAGCGTCATCATGTCGGCCATGGAGATGGGCCACAGGTCGTCCTCTTCCTGGCGCTGCTTGCGCAGCTCGGTGAGGTTGACCAGGGACGCCCCGGGCTTGCGGCGGGTGGGGACCATCTAGAGGGCCGCCTCGCCTTCCCGGCGTTCGATGGAGGCCCAGCGGCGGGTGGGCAGGTAGGCCTTGAGCTTGTCGAGCACGATGGCGGCCGGAGTCTTGTCCTTGATGAACAGCGTGCCGTCGCGGATGACGCACATGAGCACGACGCGCTCCTCGATGCGCTTTTCGACCTTGATGGCGATGGGCAGGAAGACGAGGTTGGCCAGCAGGACGCCGTAGAGGGTGGTGGTCAGGGCCACGGCCATGTGCGCGCCGAGGTTGCCCAGGCCCACGCTCATGGACTGCATCATGCCGATAAGCCCGATGAGCGTGCCGATGAGGCCGTAGGCCGGGGAGAGCTTGGCCATGGTGCGGTAGATGCCGGCCGAGGACAGTTCCTGCTGGTAGGTCTGCTCGATGCGCGTGTCGAGGATCTCTTGGATCTCCTCGCGGGAGTAGCCGTCCACGAGCATCTGGATGGCGCTTTGCAGGAATTCGTTCTCGATGCCGGGCAGGGCCGTCTCCAGGTGGATCTTGCCCCGGGTCGAGGCCTGGCGGGCGATGGAGACGATCTCCTCGATGTAGTTGTCCGTGGGCAGCTCCTCGCGCTTGAGGGCCACGAGGAAGGTGTTGAAGACCCGGGTGACTTCCTTGAGGGGGAAGCAGATGAGGGTCGAGGCCAGGGTGCCGCCGAGCACGATGGCCAGACCGGGGACGTTGATGAACACCCCGGCGCTGTCCGTGGAGAAATAGGTGGCGCAGCCCAGGATGACGACGCCGAAGGCGAAGCCGATGACGGTGGCGATGTTCACGAGCCCAGTCCCTTGATGGCTTTTATGCGGTCAAGCAGTTCCTTTTCCACGTCGGCCGCCTCGTCCTCGTCGGGTTCGCCCAGGGCGGCCGCTTCCTCGCGCACCACGGCGGCGATCTTTTTCGAGAGGTTCTTGAAGATCTTCTCCCGGGCGGCCTCGCCGGCCATGGCCGCGGCCACGGCCACCTTGCGGAAGCCCAGGGCCGAGAAGGCTTCCTGGAGCGTGGCGTTGTCCACGCCCGCGATGTCGTCGACGCGAGCCAGATCCGCCGCCGTCAGGCGCGGCCTCCTGGCCTGGCGGAAAAATTCCGGGCCCATGGCCTCGATGTAGGCCTGGGTCCTGGCCTTGTGGAAGAAGAACAGCTCTTCGGGAATCTCCTGGTAGCCGATCTTTTTGTAGAGGATGTCCGGCGAGGACTGGGCCTCCCGGGCGAAGTCGGCCAGGTCGAAGAATTCCAGGTCCACGGCGAAGTCCGGGCGGTCGCGGTATTCCCGGGCCACGTTCTTGGCCACGGCCAGGAAGTTGTCCAGGTCCGGCAGGCGCAGCAGGCGGTCGCGCACGAAGGCCGTGCCGGGCTTCTTGTGGCCGAGCAGGGGATCGGCCCGGCTGAAGCTGCCCTTGACGTCCACGATGTTGACCAGGCGCAGCTTCTTGAGGCGGTCGAAGACCTGGTCGATCTCGATCTGGCTGACCAGCAGGATGTCCTTGAGCGTGCGGGAAAGCTCGGCGTAGCTGAGCTCCTGCACCTCGCCGCGCACGGTCGCCTGCCAGCAAAGCGCCGTCACCCGGCACACGGACCAGAACACGTTGCCCGAGGGCCGGTCCACGATCTGCTCGGACAGGGCGCGCACGCGCTCGACCAGGTAGCCGGTCAATAGCTGCACCGGCCGGGGGCTTTTGAGCAGCATGGTGCGCAGCAGCCGCTGGTCGCACACCAGGGCCTCGGTGTATTCCATGGCCTCGGCGAAGCTTCCCCTTGGCGCGGCGGCCACGGCCCCCATCTCGCCGACCATCTCGCCCGGGCCGCGCTCGCCCAGGCCCACCCGCTTGTTGTTGACGAGGCGGTAGACGGCCACCCGGCCCTTGCGGATGATGTAGGCCACGTCGCTGGGCTGGCCTTCCTTGAACAGGACGGCTCCCTTGTGGAAGGTCCGCACGGTGGAGTCGCGGTCGTCTTCGTCTTCGAGGTCGATGTCCCGGCGCATGCCCTTCCTCCCGTGCCGCCCGATCCGCCCTGGGCGGCGGGATATTCCGACGCGCCCGACACTACGGGGATCATCGGCCAAGTTCAAGGACCCCGGGCGGCGGCGCAAGGAAATCCCCGGCCGGAGGGGCCTTTTACAAGGCGCGGCAAAGACGCTACAACGCGGCATTCCATTGTTGCGAGGTGACGCGTGGGCAATTTCGGCGCCTGCCGCGACGTTTCCATCCTGTCCGTGGCCCCGTGCGGGCCCGAGGGGGCGGCGCACGGCTGCTATCTGCTGGAACTGGAAAACCCGGGGCTCGGGCCGGCCGTGGCCGGCCAGTTCGTCATGGTCCGGCCGGAGCGTTTCGGCCAGAACCCGGTCTGGCCGCGCCCTTTTTCCATCTGCCGCCTGACGGCGGGGACGCTCACGCTTTTCGTGCAGGCCTGCGGCCGGGGCACGGACATCCTGTGCGGCCTGGCCGCCGGCGACAAGGCGGCGCTGTGGGGGCCGCTCGGCCAGGGCTTCGCCCTGGAGCCGGAACTCCCCACGGTCATGCTGGCCGGGGGCGTGGGCATCGCGCCCTTCGTGGAATATGCCGCCACCCATCCCGCGCCGTCCAATCTGTCCCTGGTCTTCGGCCACCGCCAGCCCCTTTCCTGCTACCCCTTCGAGGCCATGGCCGAGCTGGTCGGCCGGGCCGAGGCCTTTTGCGAGAGGACGCCGGACGACCTGCCGGCCTTCATCGAGCGCCTCGATGCCGTGGTGGCCGGGGCCGCGTCCGGGCTGATCCTGGCCTGCGGCCCCCGGCCCTTCCTGTTGACCGTGGCCCGGCTCGCCCGCAAGTACAGCGCCCGGGCCCAGGTGTCGCTCGAAAACCGCATGGCCTGCGGCGTGGGCGGCTGCCTGGGCTGCGTGGAGAAAAACGCCCTGGGGGCCTACGTGCAGACCTGCACCGAGGGGCCGGTCTTCTGGGTCGAGGAACTGGCCCTGGCGGAGGACGCATGAGCGCCGACGTTTCCGTGCGCCTGGCTGGGCTGGCGCTCAAAAATCCGGTCATGACCGCCTCGGGCACCTTCGGCTACGGCCTGGAGTTCGCACCCTACGGCGATTTGCGGTCCCTTGGCGGCATCGTGGTCAAGGGCCTGTCGCTAAAGCCCCGCCTCGGCAACCCCATGCCGCGCATCGCCGAGACGCCGTGCGGCATGCTCAACGCCATCGGGCTGCAAAACTGCGGCGTGGAGAAGTTCCTGCGCGACAAGCTGCCGCTTCTGCCCCACGGCGAAACGCCCATCGTGGCCAACCTCTACGCCTGCGACGCCGACGAGTTCGCCGAGCTGGCCGGCGTGCTGTCCGGGGCCGAGGGCGTGGCCGCGCTCGAGGTCAACATTTCCTGCCCCAACGTGAAAGCCGGCGGCATCGCCTTCGGCCAGGACCCGGCCATGGCCGGCCGGCTGGCCGAGGCGGTCAAAAAGCGCGCCGGGAGCAAGCCCGTGTGGGTCAAGCTCTCGCCCAACGTCACGGACATCGTGGAGATCGCCCGGGCGGCGGTGCTTGGCGGCGCGGACGCGCTGACCTGCATCAATACGCTGACAGGCATGGCCGTGGACATCCGCTCGCGCAGGCCCCGCCTGGCCAACGTGATCGGCGGCCTGTCCGGCCCGGCGATCAAGCCCGTGGCCTTGCGCTGCGTCTGGCAGGTCTGCCGGGCGGTCTCGGCTCCGGTCATCGCCGTCGGCGGCATAAGCTCGGCCGAGGACGTGCTGGAATTCATCCTCGTGGGGGCCCACGCCGTGCAGATCGGCACGGCCAACTTCATGCGGCCGGACATGGCGTTTCGCATCGCGGAAAGGCTGCCGGGGCTGATGGAGGAGCTGGGGATCGAGAGCCTCGACGCCTATCGGGGGAGCCTTTCCAGCTAGGGCGGACCGCACGCATGATCCGTGCCGCACATCGGCCCGGCGTGTTTTCCCGCCGGGGCGGGACCGCGTCGTCCCGCCCCGGTTTTTCATTTTTGGGCATCGCTGCGAAGTTTTCCACAGTTCGGCGCTTTTCGACCCCCGAAATCCGCCTTTGTCGCGCTTCGTCTCGGCCTTCTCCCATGTCTCCGGCTGGACCGCTCCCTAGTGAACCGTGATGCCGGGCTTTTTATTGCATATTTGAAATGTTAAGCCGGATTTTCCGCCCGCCAAGCCCTGCGATGTCAACTTTCCCCTCGCAGGCGGGCCGGCGGACGGCGGCTGGCGCGGCATCCCCACGAAGTTTCGTCGCGTTCCCGCGTACCGGGCGCATGGACCGGGCGACCGGCCGTTTCCCCGTCTGCCCCAGGCTTCCCCAAACCCGGATGGAGAGGGGAGCCGGCCGGGAAAAGCCAGGCGAAAAGGCGTCGCGTTTGACAAATCGGTGATTTGCCCGGTCCGGTGCGCCGTGCTACTGGCCCGCCAAACTTTTTTGGGGGGCGAAATGCTGCAAAGCGGCGACACGGCCTTCGTCCTGGTCAGCGCGGCCCTGGTGCTGCTCATGATTCCGGGACTGGCCCTTTTCTACGGCGGCATGGTGCGCAAGAAAAACGTGCTCGGCACCATCATGCAAAGCTTCATCCTCATTTCCCTGGTCACCTTCGAGTGGGTCTACCTCGGCTACTCCCTGTCCTTCGGCCCGGACGTCAAGGGGCTGATCGGCTCCCTGGCCTGGGCCGGGCTGTCGGGTGTGGGCGCGACGCCCAACCCGGACTACGCCGGGACCGTTCCCCATCTGGCTTTCGCCATGTTCCAGTGCATGTTCGCGGCCATAACCCCGGCCCTGATCACCGGAGCCGTGGCCGAGCGCCTGCGCTTCGGGCCGTTCCTGGTCTTCTCCCTGGCCTGGACCATCCTCGTCTACAACCCGGTGTGCCACTGGGTCTGGGGCAACGGCGGCTGGCTCAAGGAGATGGGCGTGCTGGACTTCGCCGGCGGCATCGTCGTGCACCTGACCTGCGGCGCGGCCGCCCTGGCCGCCGTACTGGCCGCCGGGCCGCGCAAGGACCACGGCCGCCATCAGATCGTGCCCCACAACCTGCCCATGACGCTGCTCGGCACGGGCTTGCTGTGGTTCGGCTGGTTCGGCTTCAACGCCGGCAGCGCCCTGGCCGCCGACGGCGTGGCTGCCGGAGCCTTCGCCGCCACCCACCTCGGCGGCATGGCCGGCATGGCCGTGTGGTGCCTCGTCGAATGGCGGCATCGCGGCAAGCCCACCACCCTGGGCGCGGCTTCCGGCGCCGTGGCCGGCCTGGCCACCATCACCCCGGGCGCGGGCTTCGTCTCGCCGGGCTGGGCCATCGGCATCGGCATGCTGGCCGGGCTCGTGTGCTACGGCGCGGTGCTGGTCAAGGCCCGGCTGCGCTTCGACGACAGCCTGGACGTGGTGGGCATCCACGGCGTCGGCGGGGTGCTTGGGACGCTGCTTGTCGGCGTGGCGGCCAGCAAGCTGGTCAACCCGGCCGGGGCCGACGGCCTGGCCTTCGGCAATCCCGGCCAGCTCGGCCTGCAGGCCCTGGCCGTGGTCGTGGTCGGCGTCTTCGCCTTCGTCGTCAGCTGGCTGCTCCTGGTCGCGATCCGCACCGTCATGGGCCTGCGCCTCGCGCCCCAGGCCGAGACCATCGGCCTCGACCTCTCGGAGCACACCGAGGCCGCCTACGGCGAATAGCGGTCCCGCGACCGGCCGCGTCCGCGGGAGAGGTGGACGACGGACGGGGCTTCGATCGGAAAAGGGCAATGCGATTTAGAGAGGGGAAGGGAGGACGCCTTGGGCGTACGGGAGGGGCGCGCCCCTCCCGGGCCTCCCTGATGCGTGCACGCCCGCCTAAAGCCACTTCTTCTTGCGAAACCAGGCCAGCATGCCGACCGACAGGGCCAGCATGAAGCCGAGGATGGCGTAGTAGCCGTAGCGCCACTTGAGTTCCGGCATGTTCTCGAAATTCATGCCGTAGAGGCTCGTGATGAAGGTCAGCGGCAAGAATATCGTGCCGATGACGGTGAGCACCTTCATCACCATGTTCATGCGCATGTCCGCCACGGACGAGTAGACGTCGATCATGCTCGTGGCGATCTGATTGAGCGTATCCACCGTTTCCACCACCATCTTCACGTGGTCCACGATCTCGCGCAGGTAGGATTTGGCGTAGTCGCTGACCTTTTTCGAGTGCTTCTTGTGGGAGAGGGCTTGCAGCACTTCGCGAAGGGGCCAGATGTACTTGCGCAGATAGGCCGTCTCGCGCTTGAGGTTGTAGAATTCGGAGAGCGTCTCCTCGGTCTGGGCCCCGAAGAGCAGCTCCTCGAGCATCTCGGCCTTGTCGCCCAGCTTGCCGAGCGTGATCATGTAGCGGTCCACGATGACGTCGAGCAGCGCCAGCATGAGGTAGTGGGGATCGGACTTGCCGAGGTGGCGGCCCTTGCGCAGCCGGTCGAGGTAGGTGTCCCAGACGTTGGCGGCGTTTTCCTGGAAGGTGACCACGGCCGCGCCGTCCATGGCCAGGCTCACCTGTTCGGCGGTCAGGGACTCCTGGGCCTTGTCCATGTCGATGATTTTCAGGACCATGAACATGGCGTCGCCGAATTCCTCGTACTTGGGCCGCTGGGTGGTGTCGGCGATGTCCTCCATGAGGGTGGCCGGCATGTCGATGGCCTCGCCCACGGACTTGATGACGCCGATGTCGTGGACGCCGACCACGCGCACCCACACCACCCGGTCGTCGCTGGGCTCGGGGATGACTGGTGTGCGGCCGTTCTCGTAGCGCGTCTCGGCGAAGCCGCCGTCTCCGTAGACGATGACGCTCACGTAGGGGGGAAAGGTCTTGGCCGCGCCCACGTAGGAGACGTTGCCGAATTCCTGGTTGGCCTTGACGTGCTGGGGGCGCAGGTGCCTGAGCATGACGGAGCCTCGCGAAAGGGGAAGTGACCCGCCCCGAACGGGGCAGGCGGCCGAAAAGGACGTTACTTTGGCGCGGTGACGTTTTGGTGGCGGGGGATTGCGCCGCGCCCCTTAAAAAATATGCCAGTATTTTTTAAGAAAAAAGGTATGATAAACGCTTGGCAAGGACGCGGCGCTAGCCCTGTCGCAAGGCTTCGACGATGTTCATGCGCGCCGCGCGCACGGCCGGCAAAAATCCCCCCACCACGCCCATGATCAGGGAGAAGGCCAGGGCCAAGCCCGCGATCCAGGGCGTGAGGGCGAAGTTGAAGGACAGCTCGGAGAAGGTCTGGAAGTTGGTGGTGGAAAAGGACACGAAGGAAAGCCCGGCCGCCAGGACGAGGCCGCACGCGCCGCCCAGAAGGCCGAGGAGCGCGGATTCGAGGAGAAAGGCGGCCAGGATGCTCCCCCGGGTGAAGCCCAGGGCCCGCAGGGCGCCGATCTCGGGCACGCGGTTGGCCACGGCCGAATACATGGTGATGGTGGCCCCGATCATGGCCCCCAGCGAAAAGATGGCCGTGAGCGCCACGCCGAGGACCGTCAGGAACTTGCGCATCATGTCCGACTGCTTCTCGTAGTAGCGCGTCTCGCGCCAGACCTCGGCCTGGAGCCTCGGGTCGGCCTCCACGGCCTCCTTGTAGGCGTCAAAGAGCGCCGGCTCGCGCAGGGCGGCCACCACCACGGAATAGGCCACCCGGCCGAAGGCCGGCATGAGCTGGTCGGCGTCGCCCCAGATCTCCGAGGAAAAGCCCGTGCGCCCGGCGTCGAACACGCCCACGATGGGCCACTCCCGCTTGCCGAAGCGAAGGCTCTGGCCCAGCCCCGCGTTCTCGAATCCCTTGGCCACGACCGTGCCCACCATGATCTCCGGCGTGCCCGGTCGGGGGAGCCGCCCGGAAACGAGCCTGACCTGCGGCCGCAGGGCCAGGGAGGCGGGGCCGGTCCCCCGGATGACCACGTTGGAGGTCTTGCCCGTGGATTTTTTGGTCAGGCCGATGAGCACCACCGATTCCCTGGCGGCCATGGCCTGGCCGTCGTCGCCCAGGGCGATTTCGGGCCGGGTGGTCATGGCCGCGGCTTGGGCGCGCTCCAGGCCGCTTTGCACCTCGGTTTCCGAGCCCTTGCGCAGGGTAACGGCGTTGCCCGGCGAGCCCGTGGACACCAGCGTCTGGCGCAGGCCCTCGGCCAGCATCAGCGTGGCGGCGAAGACGAAGACCACGAGCGCCATGCCGCCGGCGGTGAGCGCCGTGGTCGTCCGGCGGGTGCTCAGGTTGCGCCAGGAATAGGCCAGGGGCACAGCCATCAGCCGATCCTCCGGAAGGCCTCGGCGATGCGCACCGAGCCCACGCGCACGGCCGGGGCCACGGCGGCCAGCACGCCCACGGCCGCGCCGAAGGCGGGGAGCAGGACCATGGTCTGGCGCGAGACGAAAAAGATCGGGAAGTACTGGGCCAGGTTCTTGGCGAAGGCGTCGGCGATGGCCGGCAGCAGGACCATGGCCAGGGCCGCGCCGGAAAAAGACAGCAGCAGGGACTCGGCCAGGAGCATGCCGCCCAGGGCCGGACCGGCGAAGCCCAGGGTCTTGAGCACCGCGAACTCGCCCAGGCGCTCCCGGGCCGACATGGCCATGGTGTTGGCGGCCACGGCCAGGATGATGACGATGACCACGTAGGACACCACGGTGATGGCCATGAGGATGGCCTCGCTCATGGACACGAAGCCCATCTGGAAGGCCTTTTCGGTCTCCGTCAGGGTCTCGGCCTGGGAATTGACGAACAGCGCGTCGATGTTCTTGGAGATTTCCGCCGCCCGCGCGGCGTCGGCGATGCCGATCATGAAAAAGCCGGTCTGGCCGGCCCGGCTGGGGGCGCGTTTTTTCATGGTCTCGTCGAGGTAGGACCAGTGGAGGTAGAGCACGGTCTCGTCGGTGTCGGGCCGGCCGCCCCTGTACACGGCGCGGATGGTCAGCGGCCACTCGCCGGGAAAAATGGTGCCGCGCAGGGTGATGGTGTCCCCGATGCGCCAGTGGAAGCGCTCGGCCAGCTTGCGCCCGATGATCGCGCCCTTGCGGTCGGCGAGAAAGGCCTGGCGCTGCGCCGGCGTGACCACGAGCTCGGGATAGAGCCTGAAAAAATCTTCGGCCTCCATGGCGAAATTGGCAAAAAAGTTTTTTTCGTCCAGGTAGATGCCGCCGAACCAGTTGCCTGCGGCCACGATGTCCACGCCCGTGACCTGGCGGATGCGGTTTTTGTAGGCATAGGGCAGGGGCTGCATGAGCGACACGGCGTTGCGCGTGACCAGCCTGTTGGCCGAGGAGGCGGAGACCCCGGCGTGCCAGGCGTCGAGCACCGTGCGCAACAGCCCGAAGGCGAGCAGGGCGATGGCCACGCCGAGGATGGTGAGCAGCGCGCGCAGGCGATGGCGGAAGGCGTTTTGGAAAACGAGCCTAAGGAGCAACACGCAGTTCGCCCTTGTCGAGCTCGCGCACCAGATGGGCGGCTGCGGCGGCCCGTTGATCGTGGGTGACCATGATGACGGTCTTGCCCAGTTCGCGGTTGAGCCGGCCGAGCAGCTCCATGATGGCGGCGGCGCTGTGGCGGTCCAGGTCGCCCGTGGGCTCGTCGGCCACGATGAGGTCCGGGTCGGTGACGATGGCCCGGGCGATGGCCACGCGCTGTTGCTGGCCGCCGGAGAGCTGGGCGGGCTTGTGGTCGGTGCGGTCGGGCAGGCCCACGGCGGTCAGCGCCGCCAGGGCGTGGGCCGTGCGCTGCCGGGCGGAAAGGGAGGTCAGAAGCAGGGGCAGCTCCACGTTTTCCAGGGCGGTGAGCACGGGGATGAGGTTGTAGAACTGGAAGACGAACCCCACGTGGCGGCTGCGCCATTTGGCCAGCGCGCCCTCGGACAGGGTGGTGATGTCCGTGCCGCCGATGACGATGCTGCCCGCGTCCACGCTGTCGATGCCGGCGATGCAGTTTAAAAGCGTGGACTTGCCCGAGCCCGAGGGGCCGATTAGCGCCAGGAATTCGCCTTGCGCGATGTCGAAGTTGATGTCGGTCAGGACCGGGATGACCTGGTCCCCGCGGCGGTAGGACTTGGAAAGGTTGCGGATGGCGATGAGGGGTTCGGTCATGGGCGCGCCCCGGTCATTTGGAAAAATCCGCGGTGCGCCCGCCTGTCAGCGTCAGCAGGTCGGCCGGGGCGATTTCCAGGGTGCGGTCCGACCGGCCCAGGCCGCAGTAGAGCGTGGGCGTGATGGCCAGGACGTCCGCGTCCACGAGGACCGGGATCGCGGCATCGAGGGGCACGGGCGAAACGCTGCCCGGCGCGACGCCGAGGCGCGAAAAAACGTCGTCCGGGGACAGGGCGGCCAGATCGCGCCGCGTGCAGCCCAGGGCATGGGCCAGGCCAGGATAGGCCACGCGCCGCGTGCCGCGAAGCGCCGCCAGCACCAGGCCGCCGTCGCGCAGGCCGAAGGCGATGGTCTTGACGATGCGGGTCACGTCGAAATCGAGATTTTCCCGGGCTTCGTCGATGGTGCGCGTGGGCTCGTGGGCGTGCAGCGTATGGTGCAGGCCGCTTTGGCGCACCACGGCGAGCAGGCGGGCGAAGAGCGCGTCGTTTTCCGGCAGGCACAGCGGTTGTCCGGGCGTGGTCATGGCTGCCGTTCTCCTTTTATTCCTCGGCCAGGGTCACGGCGTCGCCGCTTCTAAGCGTTGCCGGCGGGGAGAGGATGACGCGCTCCCCGGGACTCACCCCCTCGGCCACGCCCTGCATGTCGCCGAGCTTCTCGCCGAGGACCACATTTGTCAGCGTCGCCTTGCCGTCCACGATGCGAAACACGGCCGCTTTCCCCTCGCGCGTGACCACGGCCGCCTGGGGCACGGCCACCCGCGGCGTGGTTTCGGCGGCGGTCAGCGGCCGGGAGAGAAACGCCACCTTGGCGCTCATCTCCGGCAGCACGCGCGGGTCGAGCCTGTCGAAGGCCACCTTGACCAGCACCGTGGCCTTGGTGCGGTCCGCCGTGGGCACGATCATGTGCACCTTGC
>JAEWCY010000246.1 GCA_023390395.1 Pseudomonadota bacterium
GGGCCTCGTTGCCGCGCCTGCGCTACGACCAGCTCATGGCGCTTGGCTGGAAGTGCCTGGTGCCGCTGGGGCTGGCCGACGGCGAAGCCCTGACCGTGACCGTGGGCGACCGCCTGCTCGAGGCGACCCTCGCCGTGAGCGACGCCGTGGCCCGGGGCGTGGCCGTGGTGCCGCGCCTGCCCCGCTGGGCCGGCCTGCCGGCCGCGATCGGCCCCGAGACCCTGCGCCGGAGGCAGCCATGACGGACATCCTGTGCGGCATCCTGGTCATGCTGGCGCGCATGGCCGTGGTCCTGGCCGTGGTCTTCGGCCTGGCCGCCTACATGATCCTCGTCGAGCGCAAGCTCCTCGGACGCTTCCAGGTCCGCTACGGCCCCAACCGCGTGGGGCTTTTCGGCCTGCTCCAGCCCATCGCCGACGGCCTCAAGATGCTGCTCAAGGAAGACATCGTGCCGGACGGCGTGGACCGGCGCATCTTCCTCGTCGCCCCGGCCGTGGTGGCCGGCGCGGCCCTTTTCTCCTTCGCCGTGGTGCCCTTCGGCCCCACCTTCACCGTGTTCGGCCGCCCCATCGCCCAGGTCATCGCCGACACCGACGTGGGGCTTCTGGTCATCTTCGGCCTGTCGTCGCTGGCCGTGTACGGCGTGGCGCTCGGCGGCTGGACCTCGGACAACAAGTACAGCCTGCTCGGCGGCATTCGCGGCGCGGCCCAGATGATCAGCTACGAGCTGGCCCTGGGGCTTTCGCTGGTGCCCGTGGCCATGATGGCCCGGTCGCTGAACCTCACGGACATCGTAAACGCCCAGGCGACGCTCCCCTTTGCGCTGGCCCAGCCCGTGGCCTTCGCCATCTTCGTGGTCAGCGCCCTGGCCGAGACCAACCGCATCCCCTTCGACCTGCCCGAGGCGGAAAACGAGCTCCAGGCCGGCTTTCACACCGAATATTCCGGCATGCGCTTCGCGCTCTTCTTCGTCGGCGAATACGTCAACATGATCCTGCTCGGCTCCGTCACGGCCATCTTCTTCCTGGGCGGCTGGAACGGTCCCTTTCTGCCGCCCATCGTCTGGTTCGGGCTCAAGGTCCTGGCCGTGCCGGTCTTCCTCATCTGGACCCGGGCCTCGTTGCCGCGCCTGCGCTACGACCAGCTCATGGCGCTTGGCTGGAAGTGCCTGGTGCCGCTGGGGCTGGCCAACATCCTCGTCACCGGGGCGCTGCTCGCGGCCGGCAGGTAGGGAAACGCCATGGAAGAAAAAAAAGACAAGCCGGGCCTTTTGCGCGAGGTCCTGGACGGCGCGGCCGGGCTGGCCGGCTCCTACGCCGCCACGCTCACGCACCTGTTCCGCAAGCCCGTGACCGAGCAGTACCCGGACTACAAGCGGCCCATGCCGGCACGCACGCGCGGCCGCATCATCCTCACCCGCTCGCCCGACGGCAAGGAGCGCTGCGTGGCCTGCTACCTGTGCTCCGGGGCCTGCCCGGTCAACTGCATCTCCATGCAGTCCGAGGAAGGGCCGGACGGCAGGCGTCGGGCGGCCTGGTTCCGCATCAACTTCGCCCGCTGCATCTACTGCGGCCTGTGCGAGGAGGCCTGCCCCACCCTGGCCCTGCAGCTCACGCCGGAATTCGCCTTCTGCAAGGACGCCATCGAGGATTTCGTGTACGAGAAGGAGGACCTCCTGGTGGACCACGGCGGCAAGGACCCGGACTACGACTTCTACGCCCACGCCGGCGTGGCCGCCGGCCGGCCCAAGGGCGAGCACATCGGCGAGGACGAGCCCGTGGACGTCAAGAGCATCCTGCCCTGACCGGCGCGGGAAGCGAGGCCATCCGCCCATGAAAAGCAAGCGACATCATCAAATACCCCGGCAAGAGACGGGCTCCAGGGCAGCGCCGCAAGGAACGCACCCCCTTGCGGGATTCCAAAGGGCGCCAGCCCTTTGGCCGCCGGAGGCTTCCCCCCTGCCGCCTTCCCGCACCGCCCCCCGGAGGCCGTCATGACCGCCCTCGGCGCGCTTTTTTACCTGCTGTCCGCCGTGATGCTGGCCGCCGCCGGCCTGGCCGCCACCCGGCGCAATCCCATCCACGCCGTGTGCTGCGCCGTGGTCGCCTTCCTGGCCTCGGCCGGGGTGTTCACGGTCCTCGGCGCGCCGCTGCCCGGCGCGTTGCAGGTGGTGGTCTACGCCGGGGCCATCATGGTGCTTTTCCTTTTCATCATCATGCTGCTCGGCCTGCCCGTGGGCCAGGGCTCGGTGCCGGCGGCGCGGCTGGCCGCGCCGGGCGTGCTGGTCGGGGCCAGCCTGGTCGCCCTGTTTACGCTGCTCAGCCGCGACCCGGCCGGCCTGACGCCCCTGCCGGCGGCCACGGCCGCGCCCGGGGCCGTGGGGGCGGTGCTTTTCGGCGACTACTGGCTGGCCGTGGAAGCCGTTTCCATCCTGCTTTTCGCGGCCCTGGCCGCCGTTTTGCTCCTCGGCCGGGCCCGGCGGGAACACAAGGGAGGTGAGCCGGCATGAACGTGCCCCTGTCCCACGTGCTTGTCGTGGCCGCGCTGCTCTTCGCCGTCGGCGGCCTGTGCGCCACCTGCCGGCGCAACGTGCTCATGATCCTGGTCGGCGTGGAATTCATGCTGACGGCCGCCTCCATCGCCTTCGTCGGCGGCGCGCTGGCCCACGGCAACCTGGACGGCCAGGCGGCGGTCATCCTGGTCATGGGCCTGGCCGCGGCCGAGGCCGCCCTGGGCCTGGCCCTGCTCGTCCACGCCCGGCGCGGCGGCGGCACGACCGACATCGACGGCTACCGCCGGCTTTCGGGGGAATGATGGAAAACGCCCTTGCCCTGATGCTGCTTTTCCCCCTGGCCGGGGCCGTGTTCCAGGCCGGCTGGGGCCTTTCCGTCGGCCGGCGGGCCAGCGCCGTCCTGGCCGCCCTGGCCGTGGCCGGAGCCCTGGCCGCCGCGCTCTTCGCCCTGGCCCGCTGCCCGGTCGCGCCGGTGCACGTCTCCTTCGGGTCCTGGTTCGCCTTCGACGGCTTTTCCGCCGCCTTCTCGCTCCTTTACGACCGCATCGCCGCTGTCATGACCGCGACCGTGACCGGCACGGCCCTGCTCATCCACCTCTACTCCGCCGGCTACATGCGCGACGACAAGTCCTATTCCCGCTATTTCTGCTACTTGAACCTGTTCGTCTTCTTCATGCTGCTCATCGCCCTGGCCGACGACCTGCTGCTGCTCTTCATGGGCTGGGAAGGAGTCGGCTTCTGCTCCTTCGCGCTCATCGGCTTCTGGCACGAGGAGCGCAAGAACGTGAACGCCGGGGTCAAGGCCTTCATCACCACGCGCATCGGCGACCTCGGCTACGTGGCCGGGCTGGCCCTTGTCGTGGCCTCTTTCGGCGAGGCGTCGCTCACCGGCCTCGCCGCCGGGGCCGAGGTCCTCTCCCCGGGCATGGCCGCGGCCATCGGCTTCTGCTTTCTCTTCGCGGCGCTCGGCAAATCCGCCCAACTGCCGCTTTCCTCGTGGCTGCCCGACGCCATGGCCGGCCCCACCCCGGTCTCGGCGCTCATCCACGCCGCCACCATGGTCACGGCCGGGGTCTACCTGCTCATGCGCCTGGACCCGCTTTTGGCCTACGCCCCGTCCGTGGGCGCCGCGGCGGCGTGCATCGGCGCGGCCACGGCCCTTTACGGCGCGAGCTGCGCCCTGGGCCAGCGCGACGTCAAGCGCATCCTGGCCTATTCCACCATCAGCCAGGTCGGCTACATGTTCCTGGCCGCCGGCAGCGCCGACGTGACCGGGGCGCTTTTCCACCTCCAGACCCACGCCTTCTTCAAGTCGCTGCTGTTCATGTGCGCCGGCATCATGATCCAGGCCTGCGGCGAGGAGCACGACATCTTCCGCATGGGCGCGCACCTGCGGCGGCGCTACCCGGGCCTTTTCATTCTCTTCACCTGCGGCGCGGCCGCCCTGGCCGGCATCCCCTTCACCTCGGGATATTTCAGCAAGGGCCGGACCCTGGCCGACGCCCTGACCCATCCCGACCCGATCTTCCTGGCCGCCTTCGCCATGGCCACCCTGGCCGCCCTGATCACGGCCATCTACGTTTTCCGCATGTATTTCGTGGCCTTTTTTTCCGAACCCGCCGATCCGGCCCACCTGCACCCGGACCCGGCCCTTTCGCGCATGCAGTGGCCGCTGTGGCCCCTGGCCGTGCTGGCCGTGCTGTACGGGTTCGTCAATCCGCCGGAATTCCTGCATCTACGGGACTGGCTCGACCACTTCCTCGTCGGCGTGGCCGCGCCCCTGCCACCCCATGCCGCCCATGCGGAGCTCTTTGTGGAAAGTCTCGACGCCCTGCTCGCCCTGGCCGGCCTGGCCATCGCCTGGGGCCTGTACCGGCCGGCCCGGCATCCCGCGCCGGCCCCGGCCGGCTGGCTCACGGCCGGGCTCGGCCTGGACGGCTTGTACCTCAAGCGCCTGGCCGCGCCCTACGAGAAGCTGGCCGCCTTCGCCTGGCGCGGCATCGACGAGGACGTCCTGGACGGCGCGGCCGCCGGCCTGGCCTCGGGCGTCGGCGGCGCGTCCGTGGCCGTGGCCCGCCTCGGCGGCGGGCGCATCTCCGCCTCGCTGCTTGCGATCTTCGCCGGCGCGGCCGCGTTGCTGCTGTGGCTGGCCATAGGATGGAATTAAGGTAACGGAGCGCCCATGCGGCAACTGCCCTGGCTGACCCTGCTCGTCTTCTGGCCCTTGGCCGCCGCCCTGGTCCTGCCGCTTTTGCGGCGCTCCCGGGAGGCCTGCCGCCGTTTCGCCCTGGCCGCGGCCCTGGCCGAGCTGGCCCTGGCCGGACTGGTCGTGCTCCTTTTCGCCGCCGGCCGGCCCGACCTGCCCGTGGTCGAGGACGCGGCCTGGATTCCCGCCCTGGGCATCCGCTACACGCTGACCTGCGACGGCCTGAGCCTCGTCTTCGTCGTGCTCACGGCCTTTATCGGCGTGTGCTGCATGCTGGCCTCGCGCCGCGACGACGCCGCCCGCCCGGCCCTGTACCACGCCCTGATCCTGGCCTCCCTCGCCACGGTCCAAGGCGTGTTCCTGGCCTCGGACGTCTTCCTCTTCGCCCTTTTCTGGGAAGCCCAGCTCATCCCGGTCTTCTTTCTCATCGGCGTCTTCGGCCACGGCGAGCGCATGCGCGTGGCCATCAAGTTCTTCCTCTTCTCCGCCGTGGGCGGCCTGCTCATGTTCCTGGCCGTCATCGCGCTCGGCATCCTTTCCGCCGACCTGCCGGGCGGCCCGACCTTCGCGCTTTTCGACCTCACCCGCCTGGCCCTGCCCGTCGGCGCCGGCCGCTGGCTCTTCGCCGCCTTCGTGCTGTCCTTCGCCATAAAAATCCCGCTGGTGCCGGTCCACATGTGGCTGCCCGACGCCCACACCGAGGCCCCCACGGCCGGCAGCCTCATCCTGGCCGGGCTGCTGCTCAAAACCGGCGGCTACGCGCTCATCCGCTTCGCCCTGCCCCTTTTCCCGGAAGCGGCCGTGGCTTTCGCCCCGCTTTTGACCGTCCTCGGCCTGATCGGGCTCTTCTACGCCTCGGCCGTGGCCCTGGCCCAGGAGGACGTCAAGCGCCTGATCGCCTATTCGAGCATCGGCCATATGGGCCTGGCCGTGGCCGCCGTGGTCTCGGGCTCGCGCCTGGCGCTTGGCGGCGCGGTGGTCATGATGGTCAGCCACGCCCTGACCTCGGGCGGGCTCTTCGCCCAGGCCGGCATGATCGGCGAACGCCTGGGCAGCCGCCGCTTCGACGTGCTCGGCGGCATCTGGAACAAGGCCCCGGGCTTCGGCGCGGCCTTTCTTTTCTGCATCCTGGCCGCCGCCGCCCTGCCCGGGCTGTCGGGCTTCGTGGGCGAGGCCATGATGGTCTTCGGCCTCTTCCGTGTCGACGGCCTGGCCGGCGGCTTCGCCGTGGCCGGCATGGCCGCGACGCTTATCTACCTCCTGCGCCTGGCCCGGGACACCCTCTTCGGCCCGGCCCGAAGCGAGCTGCCCTTCCCGGACCTGGACGCCCGGGAGACGGCCCTGCTCGTATCCCTGGTCCTGGCCATCCTGTGGCTGGGCCTTTTCCCCGGCCCGGTGCTGCAACTCGTCGCCTCGCCCCTGGACGCCGTGGCCGGCCATGTCTGGCCCGTCGCCGGGACGGGCATGTAATCCGGAAGGAACGCCTATGGCCGCCGCCCTGACCGATCTCGCCCCCCACCTCGCCCTGGCCGCCGGCGGCCTGGCCGCCCTGGGCACGGCCTGGTTGCCCCGCGCCGCCGCCCGGACCCTCACGCCCGTCGTGGCCGCCCTCTTCGCCGTGCTCCCCGGCCTGTGGGCCGTCTGGACCGGCGGCGAAGCCAGCGGCATGACCCGCTTTTTCGCGGGCCTCCTCAGCGTGATCACCCTGGCCGTGACCGGACTTCTCGCCCGCTTCGCCGACCGCCGGGGCTTCGCCGGCGACGCGCTTTACGGCCTCGTCCTCTGGTCGGCGCTCGGCATGCTGCTGCTGGCCGAATCCACGGACTGGATCATGCTGCTCCTCGGCCTGGAGCTGGCTTCGCTTTGCCTCTACGCCCTGGTGGCCGCCCGCACGGACGACGGGCTCGGGGCCGAGGCGGCGCTCAAGTACTTCCTGCCCGGCGCGGTGGGGCTGGCCGTCATGACCTTCGGCATAAGCCTCGTCTATGCCGGCAGCGGCAGCCTGGACATCGCCGACTCCCTGGCCGCCGGCGGCCCCCTGGTCGCGGCCGGGCTGGCCCTGGCCCTGGTCGGCCTCGCCTTCAAGCTCTCCCTGGCCCCGGTCCACCTCTGGACGCCCGACGTCTACCAGGGCGCGCCGGCCCCGGTGGCCGCCTTTCTTTCCACGGGCTCCAAGGCCGCCGTGGCCGCCGCCCTGCTCCACCTCTGCGCCGAGGCTCCTCCCGAGACCATGGACGTCCTGGCCCCGGCCCTGGTCGCCGTGGCCGCCCTGACCATGGCCGTGGGCAACCTCGGGGCGCTGCTGCAAAAAAGCGTCAAGCGCATGCTGGCCTTCTCCTCCATCGGCCAGATGGGCTACATCTGCATGGCCGCCCTGGCGGTCAACGACGGCGGCGGCGAGGCCGCGCTCTACTACCTGGCCGCCTACGCCCTTATGGACCTCGGCGCGTTCGGGGCCGTGGGCGCGCTCTCCGGCGACGGCCCGGACCGCGACGCCGTCGAATCCTACCGGGGCCTCGGCTACGTCTACCCCTGGCGCTGCGGCGCGCTGTGCGCCTGCCTGTTCTCCCTGGCCGGCCTGCCGCCCACGGCCGGCTTCATGGGCAAGTTCCTGGTCTTCGGCGCGGCCCTGCGGGCCGGCTACGTCGGACTGGCCGTGTTCGGCATCCTCATGGCCGTGGTCGGCATCTTCTACGCCCTGCGCCTGGTGGCCACGCTCTACATGCGCCAGGGCGTCGAGGCCCTGCCCGTCCTCCCCGCCCCGGCCGGACCGGCGGCGGCCGCCACGCTGTGGGCCGTGTCCGCCGGCGTCCTCGCCCTGGGGCTCTTCCCCGGGCCGCTGCTCGCGGCTATCGCCTTCGTGGCGGGATAAGCGGGGAAAGGAAAGACGCCTCCGGCGGCCAGGAGGGGGTGACCCCCTCCTGGACCTCCCCGATGGGGGGGAGGCCGTGCGGAGCGAGGGGGGAAGGCGGAGTATGCTGGAAGCGGTGGTGGAGTTGCTGGTCTGTCCGGGATGCCTGCCGGAAGAATATGGACTGGAGCTGCGAGCCGACCGCAGCGAAGGGGACGACGTCATCGCCGGGGCGTTGACCTGCCCGGCTTGCGGTGCGGCCTACGCCATTGCGGACGGCGTCGCCGATCTGGTCCCCGCCCCCACGGCCGTGCCGGCAGCCCAGGCCAGGTACGACGAGGAGCGCCTCGCCGCTTCCTACCTCTGGGCCCATTTCGCCGACCTGTGGGACGATCCCGAGGCCACGCCGGCCTACGCGGCCTGGCTGGCCGCCCTTGGCGACTGCGCCGGGCCGGCGCTCGACGCCGGCTGCGCCGTGGGCCGCTTCACCCTGGAACTGGCCGGACGCACGGGCCTGGCCGTCGGCGTCGACCTGTCGCGAAACTTCGTGGCGCTCGCCCGCCGCATCGCCCGCCAGGGCGGCCTGGCCTTCGACGCTCCCTGGCAGGGACTGATCACCACCCGTTTCGCCTTCTCCCTACCGGATCGCCTGCGGCGCGGCACGGCGGAATTCGTGCGCGCCGACGCCCTGGCCCTGCCTTTCGCCCGGGGCCGCTTCGGCACGGTCGCCTCGCTCAACGTCGTGGACAAGCTGCCCACGCCCCGCCGCCACATCGAGGAATGCCGCCGCGCGTGCGCCGCGCCGGCCACGCTTCTCGTGGCCGACCCCTTTTCCTGGTCGCCGGACGTCGCCGCGCCCGAGGACTGGATCGGCGGCAGGCCGGACGTCGGCGAAAGCGGCCCCTGCCTGGAGAAGCTCCTGGCCGACGCCCCGGGCTGGACGGCCCGGCAGGCCGCAAGCGTCGCCTGGGCCATCCGCGACCACAAGAACCGCTGCGAGCGCATCCGAAGCGAGACCGTCGTGGCGCGAAAAGCGCCGGCCTAGCCCTCTTCCAACGCCTCGTCGATATAGGGCGGGATCGGCATGCCGGCCGCGCGCAGGTTGTGCCGGGCCAGCCGGACCTTCTCCTGCGGAATCTCGCGCTCGCGCCAATAGGCCCCGGGGTCGTCCAGGAAGGCGGCCATGACCGCGTGGCCCTCGGCGTAGCTGCCCACCTCGTGGCAGCAGTTGACGATCCAGCGCGGCCCCAGCGCCCCCAACTCGTAGCCGCCCCCGGACAGGTCGTCCGAGAGGATGCGGAACTGCATGAGCGTCTGCCGCCAGAACGGCTCGCCCCCGGGACCCAGGCCCACCGGGTCGATGAAGATGTAGGGCGCGGGCAGGCACTGGCCGATTTTCATGAAGGTCAGCGCCATGTTGATCTCGTAGCAGGTGCCGAAGCCGCCCAGGTTGAAGACCTTGAACAGCGACCGGCGGTCCAGGATGTCCTGGCGGGTGTTGAGCGCCAGGTTCGTGAACTGGGCAACGGCCTGGGGCGCGAAATTGGTCGTCTGGCCGATCTCCTCGGCGTCGATGCCCACCCCCATGCGGTAGATGTCGAGCGCCGCCGCCGCGTCGTCCACGATGCGCATCACCCCCGGCCCCGAGCCGTGGGCCACGCCGAACCCCTCGCCCAGGCGCGGATGGTCCCGCAGCCGGCGCAGGAAATCGGCGATGGGCCCGGCCAGCACCGGCCCCAGCACGTCCACGGACGAGCCGAACATGGCCATGGTGGTGTGCACGCGCGGCAGCCGCTCCTTGCCCGGCCGCGTCACCCAAAGCCCCCGGAAAAACTCCCGCACCTGGGCCGAGCCGTCGACTTCCAGCAGCAGGTAGAAGCGCATGCCCTCGTTTTCCAGGCGCACCAGCTCCTCGTAGAGCGTCTGGTCCATGCGGAAGTGCGGCAGCCGGCAGGCCTCGCCCACGGGGCAGCCCATGCCCCGGGCCACCACCACGCCGATGCCGTTGCGCTTGAGCACCCGCAGCGTGTCCACCGGCGGCAGGGCGTCGGACACGAACACCTTGGACAGGTTCTGCTCGCCGCCCACGTACTTGAGCCCGTCGAGCAGGGGGCGCACCCGCTTGGGGATCTCCTCGCCCTCCATCACCCCCTCGGGGATGTTGCCCCGGGCGTATTCGTAGACCAGCCGCCACTGGAACTCCTGGAGCCACTCGCCCTCCTCCTGCTCCCAGGGGATGGCGATGGTCTTGCCCGGCATGAGGATGCGGCCGTAGACTCCGCCCTGGCCGGGCGCGGCCGTGACCTCGTCGAAAAAGACCCGCGTCACCTCCGGGGTGAAGACGTCGGTCAGGTCGGCGAAATCCACGCCCGCCGCCAGCACCTCCCTGGCCCGACCCGGCGCGAGCACCCGCTCGGCCAGCCGGGCCAGTCCCTGGTCGGCCGGGTAGAGGCGCAGGCGCACGGACAGCTCGCTCGTAGACGCGGCCGCCTCGCCGCCGTTATAAAGTTCCACCTGGCGCGGCGTGCGGATGCCCGTGGTGCGGATGCCGTCGAGCAGCCGCGAGGCCAGGTGGAACACGCCCGCAGCCGAGGTCTCGCGCGCGAGGCAGGCCACGTAGGGGCCAAGAGCGATGCGCACCGCCCCGACCAGGAATTCCTTGGCCCCGAGCCGCGCCGGCAGCCCGGCCGGGGACAGGCTCTGGAAGATGGCCAGGCCGTGCTTGCCCTTGACCACCATCTCCGCGAAGTTGCGCCCCACGCCGAGCAGGCGCGAGGACAACGCGTAGCGCAGGTTCTCCAGGGGAATCTCCACCACCCCGTCCGCGTCGATGCCGTGGCGCTCGGGCAGAAGCAGCCAGCCCCGCTCCACGGCCGCGCCGATGGCCTCGCCGGACAGGGCCGGACCGCGCGGGATGAAAAGGCGGCCGAAATCCACGCCCCCGTCCGCGCAGAGTCCCCGCAGGTCGGCCAGGGATTCGGCCAGGGCGGCGTTGAGCGCCGTCAAGGCCACCGGGACCTCCACGGTGCGGGCCGCGTCCGAGACCTCCGGCGGCTCGCCCGTCAGGCGCACGTCGAGGCCGATGCGCGAGTGGCCGCTGCGGCCGCTTAAGTCCATGAAGTCCGTCAACGAACCCCCTTCCCGGAGGGCCCGGTCGCGCAGGTCGCGCACGAGGCCGCGCAACGTGTCGCTGGTGTGGGAGAAGCGCATGAGCCCCAGGGCCTGGGGCGCGCCGAGTTCGTCGTTGAAGTGGACGTCGCCCATGGAAACGAGCTGGCCGTCGCCGGTGATGAGCGGGGATGGGGTCATGTTGCCTCCTGCCGGAGGGCGGCCGAAAAGCCGCGCAGGTCCGGACAGTTCTTATAGGCCAAGGCGCGCTCCCGGAAAACCCCCTTTCCCGGCGCGCCCTTGCCCGCCGGACGCGGCAATGATAGACGCCAGGGACATTCCTTGCGCGTGGCTGGGCCGCGACAGGCCCAGGGCTTTCGCGAAAGACCGTCGCGCAGGCAAACGAGGACGCCCATGCCGACACTTCCCCTTTCCAAGGCGCGCGCCGGCATGGTGCTGGCCGCGGACGCCGAGAGCCTCGACGGCAACTACCGCCTCGAAGCCGGACTGGAACTGCACGACGGTCACCTCCGGCTGCTGCGCGGCTGGCACGTCGCGGCGATCGACGTCAGGGACGACGAGGCCGCCCCGTCCGCCCCGTCCCCGGACGCGCCCGAGGCGGCCCTGCTCGAACGCTTCGCCCATCTGCCGGCGAACGAGCCCGTGGTCGCCGCCCTGCGCCGGCTGGCCCTGGACCGGGCCGAGACCTTGCCCCCGCCGCCCCCCTGTCCGATACCCTCCGCCAAGGCGGACATGCCGCCGGCCGCCCTCGCGCCGGAACGCATCCTGGCCAACGACCCGGTGCTCGTCTCCCTGCCGGAAGTCTTCATGCGCATCCGCGAGGTCCTAAGCGACCCGGACTCCACCGTGGAAGAGGCGGCGGCGGTCATCGGCAAGGACCCGAGCCTGACGGCCAAGCTCCTCAAGCTCGTCAACAGCGCCTTCTACGCCCGCACCATGCGCGTCTCCGGCGGCCTGCCCCCCGGAGCCGTGGATTCCCTGAGCCGGGCGGTCATGCTGCTCGGGCTCAACCAGCTCTCCACCCTGGCCATGGGCGTGTCCGTGCTGCCCCTTTTCAAGGATATCCCGCCGGAATGCATCGACATGCGTCAGTTCTGGCGGCACAGCGTGGCCGTGGGACTCGTGGCCAAGCTCCTGGCCTCGCGCCTGGGCGACCCGAGCCCCGAACGCTTCTTCGTGGCCGGCCTGCTCCACGACATCGGCAGACTCGTGCTCTACAAGCAGCAGCCCGCCGCCTCCGCCGCGGCCCTGGCCCGGGCCGCCGCCACGGGAAGGCTGCTCGTCGACGTGGAACGCGAGATGTTCGGCTTCGACCACGGCAGGCTCGGCGGCATGCTGCTGCGCAAATGGCGGTTCCCCGAGAGCCTGGAACAGGCCGTGTGGCGGCACCACGACCCCCTCGGCGGCGAGGTGCCGCTGGAGCCGGCGCTCATTTGCGTAGCCGACATGATCGCCGGCGCGACGCTCTCCGGCGGCAGCGGCGAACGCCTGACGCCGCGCTTTCTGCCCGACGCCTGGCGCATCGCGGCCATCTCCCCCGGCGATCTGCCGGAACTGGTGGTCATGGCCGAATCGCACCTCGACGTCGTGTGCGCCATGTTCGCCTGATCCCCGCCCGCCCCGATCACGGCATAGCGTTGCCGTACACCACAACCCGGGAGGATATCCCATGGAAGCTCCCGCGCATTCGCTCCTCGTGGCTCCGGATCGCGCCGAAGAGCTCAAGGTCCGGTCCCTTTCCCTCAAGTCTTTGACCCTGTCCCCGCGCCAGCAGGCCAGCCTCGAACTGCTGCTCTCCGGCGCCCTCTTTCCGCTTTCCGGCTACATGGGCCGGGAGGACTGGCGGGCCGTGCTCGATTCCATGCGCCTGGCCGACGGCCGGCTTTTCCCCATGCCCGTCTGCCTCGACGCGCCGGCCGCCCTGGCCCAGGGCCTCGCCCCCGGGGAGAAGTTGGCCCTGCGCGACCAGGAAGGCTTCATGCTGGCGGTGCTGACCGTGTCCGAAACCTGGGAGGCCGATCCCCGCGCCGAGGCGGCCGCCGTCTTCGACGCGGCGGACATCGACCGCCACCCGGGCGCGGCGGCCTACGCCCGCGAAACCGCGCCCTGGCGCGTGGGCGGCGCGGTCGAGGGCGTTTCCCTGCCGCCCCATGCCGATTTTCCGGAACTGCGCCGCATGCCCCAGGCCGTGAAGGACGTGTTCCACCAACGCGGCTGGCGACGGGTGATCGGCTGCCAGACCGACGTCCTGCTCCACAACCGGGAGCGCGCCATGCTGCGCCGGGCGGCGGCAGACGTCGAAGGCAGCATCCTGCTGCTGCGCGCCGCCGGCGACGCCATGGCCGGCGGCGCTCCCCACTTCGTCGGCGTGCGCTGCGCCCGCCTGTTCGCCGGGGCCTTTCCCGAAAATCTCCTGCTCTTAAGCCTCCTCCCCCTGCTTCGGCTCAAAGCCGGGCCGCGCCAGGCCCTTTTCGAGGCCATGGTCCAGAAAAATCACGGCTGCACCCACACGCTGGTCGGCGTGCACCACGCCGACCCCACGGCCGCCGACGGCTCGCCCTTCTACCCGCCGGGCAAGGCGCAACGCCTCGTGGCCGAGAGCGAAGACGAGACCGGCATCGCCATGGTCCCGGAAACCCCCATGGACTACGTGGAGGAAAAAGCCCAATACCTGCCGCGCGCCGCCGTCGGCCAAGGGCTGACCACCCGCGAGGTCACGCCGGCGGAATTCACCCGCCGCCTGGAATTCGGCCTGGACGTCCCGGCCTGGTTCACCCCGCCGGAAGTCACGGCCGAACTGCGCGCCGTCTTCCCGCCGCGCTCGCGGCAAGGCTTCACCCTCTTCATGACCGGCCTCTCCGGCGCGGGCAAATCCACCCTGGCCAAAATCCTCTACGTCAAGTTCATGGAACTGCGCACCCGGCCAGTCACGCTCCTCGACGGCGACATCGTGCGCCGACACCTCTCGAGCGAACTCACCTTCTCCAAGGAACACCGCAACCTCAACATCGCACGCATCGGCTTCGTGGCCAGCGAAATCACCAAAAACGGCGGCATCGCCATCTGCGCCCCCATCGCGCCCTACGCCAGCGCCAGACGCGAAGCCCGCGCCCTGGTCGCGCCCCACGGCGGATTCGTGGAAATCCACATCGCCACGCCGCTGGACGTGTGCGAACAGCGCGACCGCAAAGGCCTCTACGCCAAGGCCCGGGCCGGCCTCGTCAAAGGCGTCACCGGCATCGACGACCCCTACGAAATTCCCGAACACCCGGAACTGCGGCTGGACACCAGCCGCCTCAGCCCCGGCGAAGCGGCCCAGGAAACGCTGCTCTACCTCGAACGCGAAGGCTATCTGGCGTAGTGTAGTGCGGGAGTGAGAACGACGGGAAGAAAACGGGGCTCCGCCCCGAGCCCCGCCAGGAGGGGGTGACCCCCTCCTGGACCTCCCCGACGGGTGCGAGTGGGGGCGTGGAAGGGAATGGCAAGCGGCGAGGCGTCGGTCGTTGTGGTCGGGGAATCGGCCCGGCCCCGCAGGCCGCAAAGCCGGCC
>JAEWCY010000054.1 GCA_023390395.1 Pseudomonadota bacterium
GCGAAATTCCGCCCCCATCTTCGGTCCGCTCCGCGACGCCCTCCCGGTGACCGCAGCCAACCCCGCCCGCCAACGCCGCCGAGGGGGTCCGGGGGGCATCATGCCCCCCGGTGGGGTTCGGGGCGAAGCCCCGTCTTCTCCTCCTCCCCTACTCAGCCCCCCTAGTAAGCCGCCACGGGAAAATCTTCCACGGTGCCGGGCACGCCGGTGGTCGGGGTCTGTTCGCCGCGGGTGAGTTCCTTGACGCGTTCGGAGATGTAGAGGTCGAGCATCTTGAAGGTGACGCGGCCGGTATGGCGCGTGTCGGCCTTGCCCTTGACGCCTTCCACCAGGGCCTTGGTGAAGGCTCCGTTTTGCCATTCCGGCTTTTCCAGGGAGTATTGCCGGCCGGTGGAGGCGGCGAAGACCACCGCGCCGTTGCCGGCGCTGGCCAGTTCGTTGATGACGCCGTTCAAGTCCCCCATGCCGCGCCGGCCCGCGCCCATGATGGAGCCGCTGTGACAGGTGTCGACGAAGAAGAGAGTCTTGCCGGCGATGTTGCGGATGGTCTTCTGGATTTCCAGAAAGGGCAGGCCCGTGGCGCGCAGTTTTTCCAGGTCCGTGTTGGCGGGCAGGAAGTAGTAGTCGCCGTTCTTGTCGTTCACGCCGTGGCCGGCCAGGAAGATCATGGCCACGTCGTGCTGGGTGGTCTGGCGTTCGATCCAGTCGAGGCCTTCGAGGACGGCTTCCTTGGTGGCCGCGCCGTCGGTGAGGACGCGGATCTGGGCGTCGCCGTAGAGGCGGCCCTTTTGCGCGGACATGGCCTCGGCGAAGTCCTGGGCGTCCTTGGCCGGAAATTGCAGGGCCAGCGACTTGTCGGCGTACTGGCCGACGCCGATGGCCAGCACGTAGAGCTTGGCCGCGGGCGCGGCCGGGGCGGCGGCCTTGCCGGCCCATTTGAGGCGCACGGTGGCCGGGGCCGAGGGGCCGTTTCGGTTGTCCGCGGCCACGGAGAGCACCACGTCGCGCTGGGGCAGCGTGACCTTGGATTGCAGCACGCTCGGCTCGAAACCGCGCCCGCCGAGGTTCGGGTGATCCTCGGCCACGCGCGCGCCGTCGACCAGCAGGCGCACGGCCGTGACGTCCTCGCCGCCGGGGCTGCGCACGGCGAACTTGACGGTCGCATCGGGCGAGGTGAAGGCGTCGCCCGGGGCAGGGGTCAGGATCTCCACCACCGGCGGCCGGGCCGTCAGCACCGAGGGCGAGCGCACGTCGCCGCCACGGGCGGCGTTGGCCGCGGCCAGGGCCCGGTCCTCGTCCAGGGTGCGAAGGGCCAAGTCCACCACGTCCGGCCGGTGGAAGGCGTCGCGGAAACGCGAGGCCGGGAAGAAATCGGCGGCGTGTTCCGGGCCGTTGTTGACGTTCCAGCCGATCATGTCCTCGCCGCCCGAGGAGGCGTCGTAGTAGCCGGCCGGGGTCCACAGCACCCAGCGCCTGCCGTCGGCGTTGGGGAAAAACGAGAGGATCTCCTTGCCGTCCTCCATGCGGTACCAGCGGATGGAGCCGTCGCCCATGGCCGCGGCGACCAGACGACCGTCGCCGCTGACGTTCACGGCCCAGACCGTGTCCGGGGCCGGCGTCTGCCACAGGGGCCGGCCGTCCGCGCCGTAGGCCCGTACGTTCCAGGAGGTGCCGAGCACCAGGCGGCGGCCATCCGGGGCGATGGCCAGGGAGTAGGCGGTCTCGAAGTCCTTGAGCTTGAGCGGTTGGCCGTTGAGCATGGGCGTGCGGCTGCCTTCGTAGCCGGTGACGGCGATGCCCGGGGCCTGGGTGCGCGGCGCGGCCAGGTCGGGCGTGGGCGCGTCGAGCTGGCGCAGGTCGCGGCCGGGCAGGGCGAAGCGGTAGTAGCCCTTTTTGGGCGTGGCGGCGTAGGCGATGGTCTCGCCGGTGCGGTCGACGAGGAAGTTCTTCGCCGAGGTGCGGTAGTCGCGGATGGCCGGGGAGCGGGTCATGCCGAAGGAGCCGTCCGGGCGCAGCACGCCCCAGCGCGGCGCGACGGTGCCGTAGGCCACGCCGCCGTCCGGCAGCGGACAGAGGGTGACCACGGCGGACTTGCCCGTGTCCAGGTCCTGATACTGCACGAAATCCGAGGGCTTGAAACGGCGGATGGGGCAGCCCCGGTCCGTGACCCAGCGGCCGGCGGCGAGCAGGGTTCCGTCGGCGGCGAAGGCCACCGAGGCCAGGTTGCCGTTGTCCACGCCGGCGAGGTTCGGCGCGCCGAGGAGGTTCAGGGTCTCGCCGTCGAGCACGGCCACGGAAGGGGAATCGGTGAATCCCACGGCCAATTGCGCCCCGTCCGGGGAAAAGGCCACGGAGAAGGGGCGCGTGCCGCCGGGGACGCGGGTCTTGGCCAGAAGCGACAGGCCGGTGTCCGTGACGCGGTACAGGCGCACCGCGCCGTCGTAGCAGGCCGTGGCCAGGTGGCCCTTGCCGTCGAAGGCCGCGCCGTAGGCCTCGCCGCCGTAGTCCTTGTCGCCGCCGATAAGCGACAGGTCGGACAGCCGCCAGACGCGCACGCCCTCCTCGCCCATGGCCGCGGCCAGGTACGCGCCGTCGTGGGACACGGAAAGGTGGTTGACCACGCTCGGCAGGCCGGTGAGGCGCTTGACCAGCCGTCCGGACTCGCGCTCGAAGATGTAGACGCTGTGGGTCTTGTCCCAGCCGTAACCGGTCCAGCCGGCGCAGAAGACGTAGCGGCCGTCGGGGCTCATGGCCACGCTGTAGAGCCGGCCCTCGTAGTCGTGGCCGATGGGGGGGCGCAGCACGCGCAGCTGTTCGCCGGTGCGGATGTCCCAGACGCGGCAGGTCTTGTCGTCCGAGGCCGTGGCCAGGTAGCGGCCCAGGCCGTCCACGGCGATGCGTTTGATAAGCGCCGTGTGCATGCCGGTCTCGATGCGAAGGATCGGCTCGGCCGGCGGCGTGCCGGCGGCGGCGTGGCAGTAGGCGGAAAGGAGCAGGACAGCGGTCAGCAGGCAGACGCGAAAGCGCATGGGAGCAACTCCTCGCCCATCAGCGGGCGGCGCGCATCATTCTCCCGCCGCCCGTCCCCGTCAAGAGCCCCGTTGCGCCGCCAGCCCCGCAAAAGCCGCC
>JAEWCY010000076.1 GCA_023390395.1 Pseudomonadota bacterium
GGGCCGCGCTGCCCGGGCCGGGCCGAGCCGCCGTCGCCCGGGGCCGAGGCCGCCCTGGCCAAGGCGCGGCTGCTGGACGATTCCGGGCTGCCGGCCCTGGCCGAGATGCAGCTCGACTTCGCCTCGCGCGCTATGCCCGACCGGGCCGACCTGGCCATGGCCCACATCGAGGCGGCCGAGGAGATGGGCCGGCGCGGCGCGGTCATGCGCACGGCCTGGCGCACCTTCGGCGGCTGCCTCACGCGCGGCACGGCCGCGGACCTGCTCCCCCTGCGCCAGGCCCTGTACCCCCGCGCCCACGCCAACCAGGTGGTCGCCGCCCTGGCCGGCTCGGGCATCGACCCGGACGTGGTCTATTCGCTGATCCGCCAGGAGAGCTTCTTCGATCCTCGGGCCGTGTCCGGGGCCGGGGCCGTGGGGCTCATGCAGCTCATGCCCGACACGGCCCGGGGCATGGGCAAGAAGCTCGGCCTCAAGGTCGATCGGGAGGCGCTTTTCGACCCGGCCGTCAACATCCGGCTGGGCGTGGCCTTTTTCCGGGAGCGGGTGGCCGGGGCCGGCAGCCTGGCCGCCGCGTTGGCCGGCTACAACGCCGGGCAGAACCGGGCGGCGGTCTGGATGCGGGGTTTCGGGGGGCTCGGCGAGGAGCTCTTCACGGAACTCATCCCCTACACCGAGACGCGGGACTACGTGCGGCGCATCGACGCCAACGCCATGATGTACGCCAGGCTCTACGGCCGCTGACGCGCCGCCAGCTCCTCGGCGGAAAAAAGCCGGTCCGCGTCGAGGATCATGACGAAGGCGTCGCCCAGGCGGGCCAGGCCCTTGACGAACTGGGGCGGCACGGGAAGCCCCATGTCCGGCGGCGGGGCGATGTCGGCCGGGGCGATCTCCACCACCTCGTGCACGGCGTCGGCCAGGGCGGCGATGGTGATGGGCTCGCCGTCGTAGTCGCGTTCGACGATGATGAGGCAGGACGGGTCGTCGTCGTCGGGAAGCTCGAGCTTGGGCCGGGCGTCCACCACCGTGGCCGCGTTGCCCCGCAGGTTGACCACCCCGCGCAGATGGCCCGGGGCCAGGGGCACCCAGGTCACGGGCAGGATGTCGAGCACTTCGGAAATGACCAGGGATTCCAGGGCGAAGCGTTCGCCCCCCAGGGTCAGGGTCAGGTATTGTCGCGATGCGTCGTCGGCCATGCGCCACCAGTCCTTGGGTAGGGGAAGCGGATCGCTTATACCCGACCCGGAGCCCCGGGGCAATCGCCGGGGCGCGGGCGCGAAGGCCTGGGGAGAAAAGGGCGGCGCATCAGGCCGGCCGGACGGTCAGCACCGGGATCTTGGCCGTCTTGACCACCTTTTCCGCCACCGAGCCGAAGGGGATGCGGTCCACGCCGCGCCGGCCGTGGGTGCCCATGATGATCATGTCCGCCTTGGCCTTGCGGGCGGCGTCCAGGATTTTTTCCGGCGCGTAGCCGTATTCCACCCGGCCCTCGGCGTGAAGGCCCGGAAAGCGGCCGGCCATGAATTCGCCCATGGTCCGGTTGGCCCCTTCGAGAATCTGGGAGACCAGGGACTTGATGCTTTCCGCCGGCACGTACAGCGTCGTGTAGCGGTTCATGCTCGGCGAGACGTAGAGCACGAGGAGCCGGGCGTCCAGGCCCTTGGCGAAGAGGGTTGCGTAATCGGCCAGGTACTGCGCCGCCTCCGAGAAATCCACGGCCAACAGGATGGTCTTGACCTGGGGCGACATGGGACGGTCCTCCCTGGAATTTTTCGCCGCGATTTCAATCTATCCCCCCGGCCGCCGGCAGGCAAGGGGCTGCCGTCCGCCCCCAGCCGGGGGGGGCCGCCCACCCACCGGCCCCAAGGCTTGAACCAGGCGCTTTTTCGGCGTATGGCGGGGTTCGCCGTCACGGCATCGGAGGCTTCATGAGCAAACGCAGCAGCGTCGCGCTTGACACGATCATAAAACAGGCCGTCAAGGTGGGCCGCTATCCCTGGATGGCCGGCCGTCTGGCGGCGGTGGAAAAAGAGAAGATCTTCTTTTCGGCCCTCAACCCCCGGGCCGAGACCGGCCATGCCCGCAGCATCCGCCAGCTCTCCATCCGCATCACCGACATGTGCAACCTGCGCTGCCACACCTGCGGCCAGTGGGGCGACCACGGATTCCTGCACGGCAAGAGCCTCAAGGATTTGAAGCGACAGGAAATCTCCCCGGAACGCTACCTCGAGCTCCTCGAGGACCTGGCCAAAAACGGCCACTTCCCTTCGGTCTACCTCTGGGGCGGCGAGCCGACCATGTACGACGGCTGGCTGGAGATCGTCGAACGGGCCACGGAACTCAAGATGCCGACGTCCATCGTCACCAACGCCACAAAGCTGGTGGCCGCGGCCGACCGCCTGGCCGCCGCGCCCCTGTTCCTGCTCCAGATCTCCATCGACGGCCATTCGCCCGAGATCCAAAACGCCGCCCGGCCCTCGGCCAGCGGCGCGGGCGACAACTACAAGGTCATCCAGGAGGCCCTGGCCGCCGTCAAGGAGGCCAAGCGGGCCCACAAGACCAAGCTGCCCCTGGTCGCCTCGCTCACCACCATCTCGAGCGCCAACGTCAACCACCTGGTGGACATCTACGAGACCTACAAGGACCGGGTGGACCTGTTCGTCTATTACCTGTCCTGGTGGATCGACGAAAAAAGCGCCAAGGCCCACGACGAGGACTTCTCGCGCCGCTTCGGCTTCAAGCCCAAGCTGCATTGGGGCTGGGTCGGCGATTGGACCATCAAGGACCACGAGACCCTCGACAAGCAGCTCAAGGAAGTGCAGCGCCGTTCCAAGGGCTTCGGCAAGCCGGCCGTCAACATCATCCCCAACGTCACCGGCTTGTCCAACCTCCAGGAATACTACGGCAACCACGACGCCACCTTTGGCTACAACCAGTGCATCTCCATCTACCAGGCCGTGGAGCTCGACTCCAACGGCGACATGTCGCCCTGCCGCGACTACCACGACTATATCGTCGGCAACGTGCGGGACAAGACCATCACCGAGCTGTGGAACAGCGAAGCCTACCGCCGCTTCCGGGCCAGCCTGCACACCGAGGGGCTCATGCCCTCGTGCACCCGCTGCTGCGGCCTGATGGGATATTGATGGCCCGGCCTTCGCGCCCGGCCCGCGTGGTCATGCTGCTCCAGGACCTGGCCTTCGGCGGCACCCAGCGCCAGGCCCTGGAGCTCGGCGCGCGCCTGGACCGCGCCAGGTTCGCGCCCGAATTCTGGATGCTGACCGCCGTGCGCGACTTCGCCCCCCAGGCCGCGGCCGCCGGCATCCCCCTGACCTGGCTTTCCCCCGCGACGCAAGTGGGGGCCGCGCCCGTGGCGGCGCTGTGGAAAAAGCTGGCCCACGACAAGCCGGACCTGCTCGTGCCGCTCACCGCCGTGCCCAACATCTGGGGCCGGGTGTTCGGCCGGCTGCGGGGCCTGCCGGCGGTCGTCGGCACCTGCCGGGGCGGCGGGGCGGTCAAGCGGCAGCACGAGCGGCTCCTCAAGGGCCTGGTGCGCCACCACATCGTCAACGCCGCGCCGTTAAAAGACGCCCTGGTGCGCCTGGGCCGGCCGGAATCGGCCGTGACCTGCATCGCCAACGGCGTGGACACGGCCCATTTCGCCCCGCCGCCCGAGGAGCTGCGCCCGGTGCGCGAGGTGATCCTGTGCCCGGCCCGGTTCTGCGAGGACAAGGACCACGAGACGCTCATCCAGGCCTTCGCCTTCACCGTGGCCAAGCGGCCCCGGGCCGAGCTGTGGCTGGTCGGCGACGGCCCCTTGCGCACCCGGGTGCGCACGCTTGCCGCGCGCAGCCCGGTGCGGGGGCTTATCCGCACCTACCCGGCCGCGCCCGACCCCAGGCCCTTTTTCCAGCAGGCCTCGGTGGTGGCCCTGTCCTCGGTGCGCGAGGGGCTGCCCAACGTGCTGCTCGAGGCCATGAGCATGGGCATACCGGTGGCGGCCACGGCCGTGGGCGGCATTCCGGACCTGGTCGAGCCGGGCCGCACGGGCCTGCTCTCCCCGCCCGGGGACGCGCGGGCCCTGGGCGAGAACCTGGCCGCGCTCCTGGCCGACGAGGCCCTGCGCCGGGACTTCGGCGACGCGGCCCGGCAGCGCGTGCTCGAGCGTTTTTCCATGGAACGGATGGTGCGCCGTCACGAAGACGTGTTCGAAAAGGTGTTGTCCGAGGCGGCCGGACAATGAGGCGGCCGGGCGAATCCCGGCACGCCCCCCGGCTGAGGGAGCATGCCATGACGCTTGTTTTGCAACCGATGCTTCTGGCCCTGCTGCTGCTGGCCGTGCCGGCCATGGCGGCCGTGGCCGGCGAGCCCGACCTGTCCGGGCTGTGGCGGGGGTCGCTCTACGGCTCGAACGTCCAGGCCCACGTGGAGCAGGAAGGCCACCACGTCAAGGCCGAGGTGGTGGTCGTGGCCATGACCGGCGAGACCAACGTCTACCATCTGGTGGGAGCCATCTTCAACGGCCACGTCTACATGGTCCACGGCAGCGGGCATGTCTTCGAGGGCGACGCGCGCGGCGAGGCCATAAGCGGCGTGCTGACGACCAAGGGCGGCAGCAAACTGGAGGTCCAGGCCACCAAGGTGCCGCTCGGGCCGACGCAGAAATCGCCGGCCGACGGTTCCGCCGTGTCCCAGCCGCGCCGGCCGGGCTGATTTTTCCGGGAGGATTCGTGCTGTATTTCGTTTTCGCGGTCATGGCCGTGCAACTGGCGGTCCTGACGGCGCTCTACCTGCTTGGCCGCCGCCACGTGCGCGGCGGCGACGGCCCCGAGCCCATGCCCGAGGATTGCCCCAGGCTCGCCGTGGTCGTGCCCGTCACGGGCGACCATCCGGGCATGCGCGAGGCCGTGGCCTCGCTGCTCGACCAGGATTATCCCGACTTCGTGGCGGTCTTCGTCACGGCCACGGCCGACGATCCGGCCGCGGACCTGGTGCGGGGCGTGGCCGGCGACGACGACCGGGCGCTGCTCGTCGTGGCCGGGCCGGCCGAGCGCTGCGGCCAGAAGAACCACAACATCCTGGCCGGCATGCGGGCCGCGTCCACGGCCGAGGTGTTCGTCTACTGCGACTCCAGCCACGTGGCCGACCGGCGTTTCCTGACCAACCTGGCCGCGCCGGTGGCGCGGGGCGACGCGCCCATGACCAGCGGCTTCCACAGGATCGTGCCCGGCGACGCGGCCACGGGCACCATCGGCATGGCCATCACCTGCATGGCCCTGCACCTGCTCCAGCCCATCCGGGCCATCACCCAGCCCTGGGGCGGGGCCATGGCCATTTCCCGGGCCGCTTTCGACCGCTTCGGCCTCAAGGAACTTTGGGGCAAAAACATCGTGGACGACTTCTCCATGGGCCCGCACCTGCACCGCTTCGGCGTGGCGGCCTGGCCCGTGGCCGCGGCCTGCCTGGATACGCCCATGGCCGGCATGACGCTCTCGCGCTGGGACGACTGGCTCACCCGCCAACTGCTCTACCTCAAGTTCTGCATCCCGCCGGGCTGGCTGGTGTCCATCGCGGCGGTCTTCGTGCTGTCCGCGCCGCCGGCGCTGGCCCTCGGCGCGCTGGCCGCCTGGGCGCTCGGCCTGGTCGGGGGCGGCGCGGCCCTGGGGGCGCTCGGCTACCTCCTGCTTTTCGCCGGGCTGGGGCTTTTCTACCGGGGCCTTTGCCCGGGCCGGGTGGGCGTGCTCGCCTGGCTGCGGGGCTACGTCGCCACCTTCGCCATGCTGGCCTGGTGCTTCGGCCGCACCTTCGCCACCAACACCATGACCTGGCGCGGCATCGCCTACAAGGTGGGCTGGGGCGGCGTGGTCAAGGCCGTCATCCGCCAGGGCTGACGTCCCCGCGCGCGAGGATAAAGAAAAACGGCCGCCGTTCCCGGGCAGGGAGCGGCGGCCGTTTTCGCGTGGGGCGCGCGACGCGACGGCGCCCCACTTCGGGAGGTCCGGGAGGGGCTGCGCCTCTTCTCGCCGCCGGGGGCATTTCCCCTGACGGGGCTAGGCCACGCCGGCCTGGGCCTTCTGGGCGGCCAACTCCTTTTTCCACTGGAAGATGAGAAAGACGAAGGGCACCAGCGCCAGGAGCTCGGGAATCTCCCGGACGCCGAGGCGCGTGGTGGCGAAGTAGAGCCCCGCGCCGCAGGCGCAGGCCAGCGCGATGCGCCACATGCTTTTGACGTCGATGATGCGCATGGTGGCCTGGCAGTAGGTCGTGGTGATCACGGCCACGACCGCCTTGGTGATGAGCATGGCCAGGCAGGTGCCGAGCAGCGGATCGGCCGGGATGAGCGTGGCGCAAAGGGCCAGGTTCACGGCCAGACCGCCGATGTAGATGAAAAGGAGCAGGCGCTGCTTGCCCTGGCTCATCATCAGGTAGGCGGCCAGGTTGTGGACGAAGCCGCAGATGATGGTGCCCACCAGCCATTTCTGCATCCACATGGCGTCCTTGTAGGCCCCGCCGTAGATGAGGCCGATGATCCGGTCGGACTCGATGAACAGCACGAACATGACCGGGATCGAGGCCCCGATGAGCCAGCGTACGGAATTGTTGGCCAGGCGCGTGAACTCGCGCTTGTCGTGCTTCCACAGGCGCACGAAGAGCGGATAGAGGATGCTGCGCAGGAGCAGGTTGGAGACGAGGATGGAGATGCCGTCCACCAGCTCCCAGGTGACGCTGTACTGGGCCACCTTGGTCGGGCCGGCCTGGCCCTGGAGGAAGTAGAGGTTGGCCTTGTTGTAGAGGATGGCGGCCAGGGCCATGAGCACGAAGGTGGTGCCGTGCTTGGCCGTGGCCCAGGTGCGGGCCAGGGACTTGCGCTTGAGGGTCAGGCCCG
>JAEWCY010000106.1 GCA_023390395.1 Pseudomonadota bacterium
CCAAGGGCGCGGCCGCGGTCACGGGCGGCGGCTTCATCACCCTGGCCGCCTCGCTCCAGACCGTGGGGCACATCCCCGTGGCCTCGCTCACGCTGCTCCTTGGCGTGGACCGCTTCATGTCCGAGGCTCGGGCCATCACCAACATGATCGGCAACGGCATCGCCACCATCGTCGTGGCCAAGTGGGAGAACGCCCTGGATGAGGGCAGGCTCGGGCGCGCCTTGTCGGGGAGCCTCGGCGACGCTTGCGCCGACGACCCCGAGGGGGGCGTGCTGGCCGCGAGCCGGTCCGCGGCGCATGGCGCGATCCGCCGCTAGAAACCGCAAGCGCGGGCGGCCCGTCGCGCAAAAAACAGCGGCATGGCCGGAGCGGTTTCACGCCCCGGCCATGCCGCATGACCTCGCAAGCGAGGGCCACGACAGGTGGCCGCACCGTTTGCTCAGCAGCAGCCCATCCGTTCACGCAACCGGGCGTACTCGTTTCGCACGTACTGTTCGGCCCAGGCCTGGTCCGGGATCCTTTCGACCTTGGCCGCGCAGAACTTGTATTCCGGCGTGCGGGAGATGGGGTCGAGGTTGTTGATGGTCAGTTCGTTGCACGCCCCGATCCACCAGTGGTAGGTCATGTAGACCGCGCCCTTGCGCACGCGCTCCGTTTCCATGATCCGGGCGATGACCTTGCCCCGGCGCGAGGAGATCCAGGCCAGTTCCTGGTCCTCGAGGCCGAGTTCCAGCGCGTCCTCGGGGCTCATCTGGATGTAGCCCGGCTCGTCGGCCACGTTTTGCAGGCCGGCGCAGTTGCCGGTCATGGTGCGCACCGAATAGTGGCTGACCTCGCGCACCGTGGACAGGATCAGCGGATACTCGGCGTCGGGCAGCTCCTTGGGCGCGCGCCACTCGGCGGCGAACAGGATGCCCTTGCCGCTTGGCGTGTCGAACTTGTCGCCGACGTAGAGGTAGGGCGTGCCGGGGTCGTTCTCGTCGCGGCAGGGCCACTGGATGCCGCCGAGCGCCTTGATGCGCTTGTAGGTCGCGCCGGCGTAGAGGGGGCACAGGCCGATCATCTCGGTCCAGATCTCCTCGGTATTGTCGTAATGCATGGGGTAGCCCATGGCCGTGGCCACCAGGGAGATGATCTCCCAGTCGGGCTTGACGTCGCCTTTGGGCGCGACGGCTTTGTTGAAGTGCTGGAAGCCCCGGTCGGCCGAGCTGTACACGCCCTCGTGCTCGCCCCAGGAGGTGGCGGGCAGGATGACGTCGGCGTGCATGGCGGTCTTGTTGAAGAAGATGTCCTGCACCACGACGAATTCCAGGCTGTCCAGGGCATGGCGCATGTGGGCCGAGTCCGGGTCGCTTTGCACCGGGTCCTCGCCGAAGATGTAGAAGGCCTTGAGCTTGCCCGCGTCGACCTGCTCGGGCACCTCGGTGATGTGAAAGCCCGGTTTGGCCGGCAATCCCTTGACCCCCCAGGCCTTTTCGAACTTTTCCCGGGCCTTGGGGTCGGTGACCGGCTGGTAGCCGGGGAAGACGTTGGGCAGGCAGCCCACGTCGCAGGTGCCCTGGACGTTGTTCTGCCCGCGCACCGGCCCGACGCCGACGCTCGGCTTGCCGTAGTTGCCGGTCAGAAGCGCCAGCCCGGACAGGCCCTTGACCACGTCCACCGCCTGGCCGAACTGGGTCACGCCCATGCCCCACAGGATGAACGACGTGGAGGCCGCCGCGTAGATGCGCATGGCCTTGCGCACGTCGGCGGCCGGCACGCCGGTGATGGCCTCGGCGTATTCCGGGGTATATTTGGCCACGATCTCCTTGTACGCCTCGAAGCCCTCGGTGTGGTTGGCCACGTACTCGGGATCGTACAGGTTCTCCGTGATGAGGACGTTGGCGCAGGCGTTGACCAGGGCCATGTTCGCGCCGTTTTTGATCGGCAGCCACAGGTCGGCGATGCGCACGGCCTCGGTGACGCGCGGGTCGGTCACGATGATCTTCGCGCCCTTTTCCTTGGCCTTGACGATGCGCCGCGCCACCACGGGATGGGTCTCGGCGGCGTTGTAGCCGAAGATGAACAGGCACTTGGCGTCCTCGATCTCGGGGATCGAGTTGGACATGGCCCCGTTGCCCAGGGTGTAGGCCAGGCCGGCCACGGACGGCGCGTGGCAGACCCGGGCGCAGTGGTCCATGTTGTTGGTGCCGATGACGGCCCGGGCGAACTTCTGCATGACGTAGTTGGACTCGTTTCCCGGTCCCCGGGCCGAGCCGCAGCACATGACGGCGTCCGGGCCGTATTTCTTCTTGATCTCGCCCAGCCGCCTGGCGACCAGGTCCACGGCTTCCTGCCACGAGGCTTTGACGAAGGCCCCGTCCTTCTTGACGAGGGGATGGGTCAGGCGCTTGGTCAGGCGCTGGGTGTCGTTGAGGAAGTCCCAGCCGTAGCGGCCCTTGAGGCACAGCATGCCCTCGTTGGTGCGGCCGTTGGCTCCCTCGGCCCCGACGATCCTGCCGTCCTCGACGAGCAGGTCGATGTGGCAGCCGCCGCCGCAGTACGGGCAGATGGTCTGGACTTTTTCAGGCATGGTCTTGTCCTCCGAGAGGCGCGCCGGCGGCGAGAAGCGCCAGTTCCGCCGCGCGGGTTTTGCGTTTGGCCGCGACGCTGGCCTGCATGGTCGCGCCGCGAATCGGGGTGAAGGCGTCGGTGGGGCAGACCCCGGCGCAGGCCGGCCCTTCCGGGCGGCCCTGGCACAGGTCGCACTTGAGGGCGACCAGCGTGTCCTTGCCGCTCGCGCCGGCCTCGTGCACCACCTTGAGGCCCGGCTGTTCGAGCCGCCGCCCGGCCAGCAGGCGGGGGGCGATGTCCATGGCGCCGAAGGGGCAGGCCATCAGGCAGCTCTTGCAGCCGATGCAGGCCTCGGGCACGACCTGGATGGAACCGCCCTGGCTGACGATGGCCCTGGTCGGGCAGACGTTGGCGCAGGGCGCGTCCTCGCACTGCCGGCATTGCACCGGCGCGCTGACCTTGACCGTCTTGATCACCCGCAGGCGCGGGCTGAAGTTGTCGATCTCCCCCGTGACGATGGCGTCGGGCGAACCGTGCGCCAGCACGCAGGCGATCTCGCAGGTGCGGCAGCCAATGCATCGCGTCGGATTGGCCACCAGGAAGTCGTTCATAGCGGACGCTCCTTTTCCGGTTTGGCCGCGAAGCGGGCGCAAGCGCGCGGGGGGCTTTCGGGACGGCCTGGCCGTTCCCGCCGTGGCGCGGGCGGACGCCGCGCCTCGCGGCCGGTTTCCGTTGTACTGACACGAATAGTGCAATAACCGAGCCTGCCATGGAGAGCGGGTGTGGCCGCGAGTGCCGAAAAAGACGTATGTTTTCAGGCAATAATGAAGAGAGTTATTGAGGAGAGGCGAACCTGCCCTGGCGGAGGATTGTATTTTCAAATGACAGTGAAACGTGCAACTGCAAGAAGTGCATGCATTTCAAAGACTCTTCATGTGGTTTTTGACATAACGCAAGAGAGTGAAAGGAAATCGTCGCGGTGCGCCCGAGAGGAAAAGTGGTGGATATCGAGAGGGATGTGCCGGAGAGGCGATGCCGCGCCGGGAAATGCCGAAGGAACTCGGTTTCCTTTTGCGCGGTGCGGGTATGCGTGGAGCCTCCTTGGATTGCTTCCGTCTATCGCCTCCTTGGAAAAGACGTATTGAAAGCGTCTATGGAAAAAAGGTTGTCGATACGCTTTCTATGGAGCTGTGGGGGCGCGGGGCGTCCGGAGGCGGCCCTGCCGCCAGTCTCCGCGCCGTCGGTACGTTCGCCCGTTCGGCGCGCCCTTGCGGGCGGGGGAGGGCGCGGGTATCTTCGCACCCCTGGCCCGCGCGGGCGGCTTTCCCGGCAGGCCGGCCTTTTTGACCTCGTGCCGCTCCGGCCGCCGCAAACGGCGGGCCGGCGCGGCACGCAACGCATCCGCGCGGGCGAACCGCCGCGCGGCATCCTGGAGACGCCGATGCCCGCGACGAGCGCCAAACGCCTTCCCGGTCGCCCCCGCAGCGACGCCGCGCGCACCGCCGTGCTCGAGGCCGCCGCCAGGCTGCTCGATGAGGTCGGCTTTTCCCGGCTGACCATGGAGGGCATCGCGGCCAGGGCCAAGGTGGGCAAGGCCACGGTGTACCGCTGGTGGCCGAGCAAGGGCGCGGTGGCCGTGGAAGCCTTCCTCACGGCCATCTCCCCCAAGGTCGCCTTCCCCTGCACGGACTCGGCCGTGGCCGACGTCACCACGCAGATGCTGCGCCTGGCCGAGGCCTATCGCGGAGCCAACGGCCGCATCGTGTCCGAGCTCATCGCCCTGGGCCAGGCCGATCCCGAGATTCTCGCCGCCTTTGTGGACGGCTACATGGTCCCGCGCCGCGACGCGGCCAAGGCGGCTCTGGGGCGCGGCGTCGCCGCCGGGGAGATCCGGGCCGACGTCGACCCCGACCTCATGGTGGACGCCCTCTACGCCCCCATCTTCCACCGCATGCTGCTGCGCCACCAGCCCCTGGACGACGCCTTCGTGCGCCGCCTCGCCGCCCTGGTCTTCTCCGCCCTCGCCCCCGAGCAAGCGTCCCCGGCCGGATCGGACGGCGGGGACGACTCCCGCTCCTGACCGTTTTCCCGCTTTCGGCCTGTCTTTGCGCGCGGAGAATTTCTTCTCCCGTGGCGTTTTTTCGTCTTGACGAGCTGTCGGACCTGATTATATACGAGACGTATCGTTTCGATACTGGGGCAACCGTCCGCCGGCAGCGAGGTCGGTGAAAGGGGATGGGGGTGCCCGTCATCGTCGAGGTCCGGTTTGGATAATATTAAATACGAAACGTATAGTTTTTAAAAAGGAGCAACCTCATGCAACACGCGACATGCCTCACCCTCGACGCCGCAATCCGCCGGGAGCCCGGCGCGGGAACCGTGGCCCTCATGGCCGGCGCGGCCGGACTGGCCGTGGCGAGCATTTACTACAACCAACCGATGCTCGGCATCCTGGCCCAGGACTTCCACGTCGGCGCGGCCGACGTCTCCTGGATCGCGGTGCTGACCCAGGTCGGCTACGCCCTGGGACTCCTGTTCCTGGCCCCTCTCGGCGACCGCTTCGAGCGGCGGGGGCTCATCTTCGCGACCTTCGTGGGCCTTTCCCTGGCTCTGGCCGTGGCGGCGGCGGCCCCGGGGCTCGGCCTGTTGCTGGCCGCCAGCCTGGCTGTGGGCATGCTGGCCACCGTGGCCCAGCAGGTGGTGCCCATGGCCGCGCACCTGGCCGGGGAGAAGCGGCGGGGAAGCGTGGTCGGCGTGGTCATGGCCGGGGTGCTGGCCGGGATTCTCCTGTCGCGCACGATAAGCGGCCTGGTCTCCGCCTACGGGAGCTGGCGGGCGATGTTCGCCGCCTCCAGCGCCGCGACCCTCGTCATGAGCGCCGTGCTCCTGGTGCGGCTGCCGCGCGTCTCGCCGGCCACGGCCATATCCTACCCGGGCATGCTCGCGTCCCTTGGCCGGCTCTTCGCCCGGCACCGGACGCTGCGCCGGGCCGGACTGGTCCAGGGCCTGCTCTTCGGCGGCTTCGTGGCCTTCTGGGCCAATCTGGCCCTGTTCCTGGAACAGCCGCCGTTTTCCCAGGGCAGTTCCGTGGCCGGACTGCTCGGGCTGGTCGGCGTGGCCGGCGTGGCGGCCGCGCCCCTGGCCGGCCGGCTGGCCGACAAGGGCGGCAACGGCCGGCTCGTGGCCTGGGGCGGCGCGGCCGTGGCGGCTTCCTTCGTGCTGCTCGGCGGCTTTCCCGGCTCCTGGCTCGCCCTCGTGGCCGGCATCCTGCTCATGGACGTGGGGCTGCAATCGGCCCTGGTGGCCAACCAGGCCAGGGTCTACGCCCTGGACGGCGCGGCCCGCAGCCGGGTCAACACGGTTTTTATGACCATGATGTTCCTCGGCGGAGCGCTGGGCACGGCCCTGGGGGCGCAGGCCTTCGCCCGGTTCGGCTGGCTGGGCGTGTGCGTCATGGGCGCGGCCTGCGGCGCGGCGGGACTTCTTCTCGAGCTGTCGGCGGGGCGGCGGGCCTGAGCGTCGCGCGCGGCCAGGGGAAAGCGCCGGCGGCCTCCGGGGAACGGAAGCCGCCGGCGCGTGCGTTACAGGCAGTCCACCGAATCGGCCCAGGGCTTGAGCGCGATGTAGCCCTCCATGATCCTCCGGGCGGTGCGGCCGTAGGCGGCGCGCCGCACGACGTAGCCGTCGCCGGTCTTTCCCACCGCCACCTCGACCTCCATGACGCCGCAGGGATGGCCGATGCGAAGCGTATCCGAGGCCAGCGTCGCCTCGGTCAGGACGTCGTGGACCACGGTGCCTGGCAGCCGCGAGGCCACGGCCGTGCAGACCGCGCCCGTGCCGGAATAGGTCCGGTGGTAGGCCCCGGCGAAGCGGATGACGCCCTTGACGTCGTAGGTTTGCGGCGCGACTTCCAGGCCGGTCTGGAAGTTGGGGTAGGGGACCGGCGGGGCGACGAAGACGCAAAAAGGCATGGTGGGGTTGGTCTGCAAAAAGGTCGGCAGGTCCTTGTAAAGCCCCAGGCGCACCCCGGCCGTGCCGCGGATCTTGTCGGCCAGATTGCCCGTGCGCGCGTCCTGGAGCACCGAGGCGAAGGGCTCGCGGCCGGTCAGCCCCACGTCCGCCGCCCGGACGAAGACGGCGGGATTGGCCGCGTCCACGATGGACACGCTAAACGTGCCGCAGCCCTCGACCTCGAGTTCCTCCGCGGCCTTGCCTGTGGGCAGAAGGCCCCTGCCGAGGGTGCCGCCGGTCTTGGCGAAGTCGAGCAGGATCTTGGCCCCGGTTCCGGGCACGCCGTCGATGGCGTACTCGCCCGCGACCTGGGCCTTGCCGTTTTTAACCGGCACCTCGGCCGTGATGACCTTGCCGGTGTTGGTGTTGAAGATGCGCACCTTGGTCATGGGCGAAACCGGCCGCACCAGCCCCTCGTCGATGGCGAAGGGGCCCACGCCGGCCGAGATGTTGCCGCAGTTGATGCGGTAGTCCACCAGCGGCTCGGTGAACATGACCTGGCCGAAGGTGTAGTCCACGTCCGCGTCCGGCCGGTCGCTCGGCCCGATGACGGCCGTCTTGCTGGTCAGCACGTTGGCCCCGCCCAGGCCGTCGATCTCGGTCACGTCCGGGCTGCCGTAGACGTCCAGGATGACCCGGTCGCGAAGGGCCGGGTCGGCCGGCAGGTCGCCCGCGTGGAAATAGACGCCCTTGCTCGTGCCGCCGCGCATGAACACGCCGCGAATCCTCTTCATGGCCAGCCTCCCCTTGTCCCGGCGGGACGTTGCGGTGGACGGGCGACGGCGGCTGCGGCCGCGCCCCTACGAAGCCTCCTCGCGTTCGGGCGGGCCGGCCGGCCGTCCGTCGGCCAGGCGCAGGGAAAAACGCGTCCCGAAGCCCAGGGTGTTGTCGATGTAGCGGATGCGCTCGGGAACGAAGACGTGGACCGAAACCTTGGCCAGCTTGCCGGCCGTCTCGCCCGGGGCGGTCAGCAGGTCCTTGACGAAGGGAAATTTGGCCAGGTAGGCGGCCGTGGCCGCGGCCTTGGCGGCGAGGCTCGCTACGGGGCCGGCCCGGCCCTCCATCTGCAGCCCCCGGATGTCGCGCCAGGAGGATGCCGGCGGGTGGACCGTCGCGGCGCAGGCTGGCGCGGCGGCCAGGTTGCGGCAGTGGCGCGAGGCCGGCGAGGAGAAAAAGACCAGCTCCCAGCCGTGGGGGGCGAAGTAGACGTCCGTGGCCCAGGGCGCGCCGCCCGGGCCGGGTGGGCAAGTGGCCAGGGTCATGGCCGGGACCGCGTCCAGGAGCTCCCGCGCCGCCCGGGCGAAGGCCTCAGGCTCCATGCCCGCCCCAGCGCCGGAAGAGCTGGTGGGGGATGTCGAACTGGTCGAGCACTTTGCCCACGGTCTGGTCCACCACGTCCATGAGGGTCTTGGGGCCGTGGTAGAAGGACGGGGCCGGCGGCAGGATGACCGCGCCCATCTCGGCCAGGGCGGTCATGTGGCGCAGGTGTCCCAGGTGCAGCGGCGTCTCGCGCGGCACCACCACGAGCTTGCGCCGCTCCTTGAGGGTCACGTCCGCGGCGCGCGACAGCAGGTTGTCGCCAAGCGACAGGGCGATCTGGGCCAGGCTCTTCATGGAGCAGGGGACCACGGCCATGCCGCATACGCGGAAGGAGCCGCTGGAGACCGGGGCGGCCAGGTCGGCGTGGTCGTGGACCACGTCGGCCAGGGCGGAGATCTCCTCTGCCGTGCGGTCGGTCTCGAGCCCGAGCGTCACGACCGCGCCCCTGGAAAGGATCAGGTGGGTCTCCACGTCCGGGACGGAACGCAGGACCTCGAGCAGGCGGACGCCGTAGACGACGCCGCTGGCTCCGGAAATGCCGACGACAAGGCGTTTCATGGAAGCGCTCCCTCCGTTGCGTCCCGGCCGGGGGGCGGCGCGCCCCCCGGCCGGTCCTGGGTCTTATTCGTCCGTGTCGAAGGCGTCCTTTACGGGGAAGCCCTCGGGATATTCCACCTGGCCGGTCTGGGCGTTGTAGCGCACCACGCCCTTGTGGGGAACGCCGGCCGTGGGGCCGCCCACGGCGTCGGCGTCCACCAGCCGGGCCGTGCGGATGCCGTTGAGGAGCCAGTCGCCGGCCACGGCGCGTTCGGCGCAGGCCGTCCATTCGTCGCACCAGTCGCCCAGGCTGTAGCCGTACCACTTCCAGCGCGGGGAAACCGGCGGCAGGCCGGCCTTATCCCACAGTTCCCGGGCTTCTTCCATGATTTCCTTGGTCGGCAGGGCCACGGGCGGCATGGGGTAGTGCATGGTGGCGTCGATCATGATCTTGGCCTCCCATTCCCGGTCGCGCAGCTTGGGGGCGTGGCCGTTGGCCTGGTAGTCCTCGATCTTGACCGACTTCATGAGGTCGGTGCGGTAGGCGATGGCCCAAAGCACCTCCTCGACGTTGTTGGGGTTGATGTCCTCGTCCACGGCCACGGTGATCTTGCCGACGGACCGCATGAAGGCGCTGGCCCCGGTCAGGGCCCGCCAGACCTCGGTGCGGGGAGTGTTCTTCTCCAGTACGACCACGGTCAGGCGCGAGACGCCGATCATGGGGCCGTGCAGGGCCACGTCCTTGACCTGGCGCACGTAGAGCGTGTTTTTCAAGTGGTTGAGCATCACCGCGCTGTAGTTGAGCTGCTTGATGACGCCGGATTCCGACGGGGCCATCTGGGAGATCATGGAGGTGATGGTGGCCTTCTTGCGCCTGGTGATGGCCGTCACCTCGACGGAGTGGTTGTATTCCTCCACGCTCATGTTGCCGTAGGATTCGCCGAAAGGCGCTTCCATCTCCAGCTTGGTCGGATCGATCCAGCCTTCGATGATGATCTGGGCGTCGGCCGGGGCCCACAGCGGCACGGTCTTGCAGCGCACCTTGCGGTAGGGCGCGCCGGCCAGGCCGCCGGCCACGTCCAGGTCGTTCAAGTTTTCCGGCGTCTTCTGCGGCCCGACCACCTGGAGCGTGGGCGGCGCGCCGACGATGAGCGCCACGGGCATCTTCTCGCCGCGCTCCTTGTACTTCACCCAGTTGTTGTGCGCCCCGCCGTTGGTCTGGATGAGCCACATGGCGGTCATGCGGTCCGAGGCCTTGAGGCTGCACCGGTTCTGGCTGATGTTCTCGATGCCCGTGTCCGGGTCGTGGGTGATCCACAGCCCGGCCGAGAAGTAGGGCGCGGCGTCCCAGCCCGGGGTGTTGTTGGGCACGGGCAGCGAGGCCAGGCCCTTGCCCTCGCCGCCCTTGAGGGCGTCGCCGGTGAGCGTCACCTCGTGGACCGGGGCTTCCTCGGACGGGATCTCCACGGCCGGGACGGGGTTTTCGAAGGCGTGCATCCATTTCTCGAAGATCTTCTGGGACAGGGCCGTCAGGCCCTCGCCCGAGTCCTCGATGCCCAGCGACGCGGCGTAGATGGCCGGGGAGCCGGCCGTGCCGCCGACCATGACGTCGCAGTCGCCCTGGTACTTGCGCCCCTTGCTGTCGGTGACGTTGGTGAAAAGAAAGGCCCGCTTGGGGTTGGTGGCAACCACCGTGCCGACGTCGCCCACGTAGCCCCAGCGGACGAAGGGGTGCAGGTGCTTGTCCTTGTTGATCTCCTGGTCGATGGTCCACAGGAGTCCGGCCTTGTCGAGCTTCGCCAGGTGGTCGTTGAGGTCGTCGTACTGGCGCGGAAATCCTTTCTGCATACGGCTCTCCCCGAGGCGTCCCGGCACGGCGTGGCGGGAGTTGCGGTGAAAAGGGCGCGCCGGCCCGGGGCGGCGCGTTGGCGCGACCGGCCTGGCCCCTTGCCCTGGCGGCGCGAAAAGCGGTTATTTTTCGGGAAAGACGATGCCCCGGGCCGGGTCCTGAGGCTCGGCCGAGGCGCTGCGGCTCGCCGCCGAGCGCCGGCCGTTGGCCAGCCAGTCGCCGGCCGCGGCCCGGGCGGCGCAGGCGTCCCACTCCTCGGACCAGTCGCCCAGGGAATAGCCGCTCCAGGGCGATTCGGGAGAAAGCGCCGGCAGCCCCAGTTCCTCCCAGATGCCCCGCGCCCGGTCCATGAACTCCTTTTTCGGCAGGGCCACGGGCGGGAAGTCGCCCTTGGCCGTGGCGTCCACGAGCATGGTGGCGTCCACCTCCCCGCCGGGCAGCTCCGGGCCGTGCCCCCGGCCCCGGTTGGGGATGACGTGGGTGTCGGTGCGCGGGTTGGAGCGGTAGGCCATGGCCCACAGCACGTGGTCGGTGTTCTCCGGGTCGATGTCCTCGTCGATGGCCACGCAGAACTTGCCGATGGCCGGGGTGAAGCAGGCCGCGCCCAGAAGCGCCCGCCAGACCTCCGTATTGGGTGTGCCCTTGGCGATGGTGATAAAAAGAAACCGCCGCAGGTTGGTGAGCGGCTCGTGCATGGACACGCGGGTGACGCCCTTGATGTTGAGCGTATTGCGCAGGTGGTCGAGGTAGAGGGGCTCGTAGGCCACCTTCTTGATCACGCTCGATTCGCTGGGAGTGATCTGGGAGAGGATGGAGGCGATGGTGTAGGTCTTGCGCCGGGTGATGGCCGTGACGGTCATGGAGAAGTTGTACTCCTCCAGGGCCATGTAGCCGTGGGATTCGCCGAAGGGGCCTTCCGGCTCCAGGCTGTCGGTGTCGATGAGGCCCTCGACCACGACCTGGGCCCGGGCCGGCACGAGCAGATCCACGGTCTTGCAGCGCACCACCTCGATGGGACGCCCGGCCAGGCCGCCGGCCACGGTCAGTTCGTCGCAGTCGAGCGGCAGCTTCTGCGGCCCGGTGAAGGCCACGACGGGCGGCGCGCCGAGGACCACCGCCGCCGGCATCTTTTCCCCCCGCGCCTTGTACTTGCGCCAGTGCACGCCGCCGCCGGCCAGGGTCGAGCGCTCCATCATCACGGCCACGCGGTCGGACGCCTTGAGGTTGCCCCGGTAGAGCCCCAGGTTCTGGACGCCGCTGTCCGGGTCGCGCGTGGCCCAGAGCCCGGCCGTGAAATAGGGCGCGGTGTCGTAGCCCGGGGTGGAGACGGGGATGGGCAGGGCGTCGAGGCCCTTGCCCTCGCCGAGGAGGTCCGCGCCGGTCAGGACCACCTCCTGGCAGGGGGCCGTGTCAACCACCTTGGGCGGGATGGGCGCGGCCATGGCCGCGAGCCACGTCTGGCCGATCTCGGCCACGGGCTTGCCCATGCCCATGGCGTAGATCTCGGGCGTGCCGGCCAGGACGCCGATGGCCACCCGGGCTCCCGGGTAGGCGCGGCCCTTGGCGTCGGTGACGTTGGTGAACAGGAAGGCCTTGCGGGCGCTTTCCGGGATGCGGCCCCGGTACTGCCAGCGCACCAGGGGATGCATTTCCCGGTCCTTGTCGATGGGGCGGTCGATGGCATGGAGCAGGCCGGCGGCGGCGAGCTTTTCCAGGTGGGCGTCCAGGTCGTCGTATCCGGGCCGGTCGTCCATGGGAACCTCGGGCGTGCTCGGGACCTGCCCGCCGGACATCCGGGACGGCGGGCGATGGCCGATTATAGACACTAACCGGATGGTGAGTGTCAAGAAGCGAAGGCCCGGGCCCCGCAAAGGACGACGCCCGGCCCCGCGACAGGCAAGGAATGCGGCAGGAAGCCAGCGCCGCGAGTCGGCGGAGGATCGGGCCGGGACGGGGCGAATAGCCTGCCGAGATATTTTGAGATTTTTGGAGAGTGTCGGAAAAGGCGCGGCCCGGGCGGGCGGCTCGGAGAGGGGATTTAGGTCCGGGGCGGGAGCGCCAGGAAGTCTCGGACGACCTGCTCCAGCAACGTGGCCAATTCCTCCATGGAGGGCCTGGCCTGGCCCTGGAGCGATTCGTGGTCGAAGAGCAGCGGCCGGAAGGGGCGGTTGATGGCGCTGACGAAAAGCGGTCCGGCGAGCAGGAGGTGCGCCAGGGCCGGATTGACCTGCCGCAGCCGCCCGGAGGCCGCGCCGGCGGTCATGACGCGGACCGTGGCCGCGTAGACGCGGGCGTACTGGGCCACGATGGCCGGGGTCATCCGGGGCGAGCCGCCGGCCAGTTCATGGGCTACGGTCCGGGACCCCCGGTCGTCGGCGATGGAGGCCTCGGCGTGATGCCGCACGACCTCCAAAAGCCCCTCCACGGGGTCGTCGTGGCCTTCGAGCCGTTTCTCCAGCGCATCGGCGAAAGCCTTGACGTGCCGGTGGAGCACGACCTCGTAGATCTTCTCCTTGCCGCCGATGTGATAATAGAGGGTGGCCTTGTTGACCCCGGCCCTGGCGGCGATGTCCTCCATGCGGGTCCCGGCGAAGCAGTTTTCGGCGAAAAGGGATTCGGCCGCGTCCAGGATGTTCGCCACGGTGGGCGAGGCGTAGTCGATGACGGTGCGTCGGCCGTGGTCGAGCACGGGCGCTGCTTTCGGCGAAGGGGAGGATTTCACTGGGTTTCGGGCCTGGCGGCGGCGTTTTCCGCTGCATAGGGCCCGGCCGCGCCCCTGTCAACCGCCCGGCCGGCCCGTCCGCGTCGGCGGGCTCAGATGCAGTAGGACAGACCTTCGTTGCCGATCATGCTCTCTTCCCGCTCCACCAGGTCCTTGAGGGTCTTGGTGTCGTACACGCGCTCCAGGGCCTGGCGCGCCTCCTCCCACAGGCCGATGAACACGCAGCTGCCCTTGAGGCTGCAGTCGAAATGCGGCTTGTCCAGCTGGCAGTCCACGGGGTTGATGGGGCCGTCGATGAAGCGGATGAGTTCGCCCACGGTGATGTCCGTAGCCGGCCGGCTGAGGAAGAAGCCGCCTTCCTTGCCGCGCTGGGAGTCCACGAAGCCGCCCTGGCGCAACTGGTGCAGGATCACTTCCAGGAAGCGCTTGGGAATGGCCTGGTTGGCGGCGATGTCTGCCGCCCGGACCACGCCCCGGCCCTCGTGCTTGGCCAGCTCGAACAGCGCCCGCAAGGCGTACTGGCATTTCTGCGTCACCCACATGGAAAGGCGCTCCTCAGGCCCGGGCCACGGCGTCGCCGGGCCGCACGGTCCCGCCGGCCAGCACCCGGGCGAAGATCCCCTCCTTGGGCATGACGCACGAGCCCACGGCCCGCATGATGGCGCAGCCCGACCCGTGGCATTCCTTGCCGATCTGGGTGACCTCGAGCACGGCGCTCTCGCCCACGCTGATGCGGTCGCCCGGGGCGAGCCCCAGATCGTTGAGGCCGGCCACGGTCAGGTTCTCGGCGAAATCCCCGGGAATGATGGAGGGCAGCTTTTCCTGCATGCGCCGCACGCCTTCCAGGGCGAGCAGGCTGACCTGCCGGCCGGAGCCGGCGTGGGCGTCGCCCTCGGCCCCGAAATCCGCCTGCAGGGTCATGGATTCCACCGCGATCTTCTTCTCGCCCTTGCGCTTGCTGACGCATACGGCATGCACCACGGCCATGACTGCCTCCTTGGAAACCGTCCGGGAACATTATTAACCATAAATACGATCGGACAGATGAAATATTAAGGGCCGGCCGGGACGGTGTCAAGGCGGGCCGGCCGGCCCGGCGGCGGCCAGGGCTCGGCCCAGGTCCTCCTGGAGATCGGCCGCCGATTCCAGGCCCACGGACAGGCGCACCAGGGCGTCGGAGATGCCGCGCGCCGCCCGTTCGGCCGGGGGCATGGCCGCGTGGGACATGGTCGCCGGATAGGACAGGATGGATTCCACTCCGCCCAGGCTCACGGCCAGCTTGACCAGGCGCAGCCCGCGCATGAAGGCCTTGGCCGCCTCGGGGCTGGCCAACTCGAAGCTCAGCACCGCCCCGGGGCCCGCGGCCTGGCGGGCGTGGACGGCGTGGCCGGGATGGCCGGGCAGGCCCGGGTAGTGGACCCGGGCCACCTCTGGCCGGGCGGAGAGCCACTGCGCCAGGGCGGCGGCCGTGGCCTGCTCGGCTTCCAGGCGCACGGCCAGGGTGCGCAGGCCGCGAAGGAGCAGCCACGAGTCCCGGGGCGAGAGCACCGCGCCGAAGGCGTTCTGGATGCCGGCCAGCCGCCGGCCGACGTCGGCGTCGGCCGTGACCGCCAGCCCCGCCACCAGGTCGCTGTGGCCGCCGAGGAACTTGGTGGCGCTGTGCAGGACGATGTCGAAGCCGAGGGGGATGGGGCGTTGCAGCAAGGGCGTCATGAAGGTGTTGTCGATGATGGCGACGAGCCCCCGCTCCCGGGCCAGGGCGGCCAGGCCGGCCAGGTCGGCCACGGCCAGGAGCGGATTGGACGGGCTTTCCACGTACAGCGCCTTGACGTCGGGGGTGACGGCCCTTTTGACGGCGTCGAGGTCCGTGACGTCCACGAAGGTGGTGGCGAGGCCTAAGCGCGCGAAGAGCGTGGTCAGCACGCGGTAGGCCCCGCCGTAGAGGTCGCGGCAGGCCAGGATGCGCTCGCCCGGGGAAAAAAGAAGGAGCGTGGAGGCGATGGCGGCCATGCCCGAGGCGAAAGCCAGGCCCCGCGCCCCGCCTTCCAGGGCGGCGATGGATTCTTCCAGGGCGGCCCGGGTGGGGTTGCCGCTGCGGGAGTAGTCGTAGGGGCCGAAGCGCTCGGGATCGGCCTGGGCGAAGGTGGAGCTCACGTGGAGGGGCGGGGCGAGGTCGCCGAAGCCGTCTTCGGGGTGCTCGCCGCCGTGGACGAGCAGGGTGGTCAGGTCCATGCGGGGTCGCCTTTCAGGGTAGGGGGTTGCGGGGCCGCAGCACGGCCTCGAGGTCGGCGATGAGGTCGGCCGGGTCCTCCAGGCCGATGGACAGGCGCAGCAGGCCGTCGGTGACGCCCAGCCGGGCGCGCCTTTCGGGTTCGATGTCGGCGTGGGTCTGCACCGCCGGCAGGGTGACGAGGGATTCCACGCCGCCGAGGCTCTCGGCGAAAAGGAAAAGCCGCACCCCGGCCAGGATGTCCGCCACCCGCGACGGGTCGGCCAACTCAAAGGAGACCATGGCCCCGAAGCCAGCGGCCTGGAGTGTCTGCCGATCGTGGCCGGGATGGCTGGCCAGGCCGGGGTAGTGCACCCTGGCCACGGCCGGATGGCCGCAGAGGAAGGCGGCCACGTCCAGGGCGCTGGCCTGCTGGCGGCGAAGCCGCACGCCCAGGGTCTTGAGCCCGCGCAGGAGCAACCAGCAGTCCTGCGGTCCGGGCACGGCCCCGGCCGCGTTCTGGAAAAAGGCCAGCCGCTCGGCCAGGGCCGGGTCCCGGACCACAAGCGCCCCGGCCACCACGTCGTTGTGGCCGCCGAGGTACTTGGAGGCGCTGTAGACCGCGACGTCGGCCCCCAGGGCCAGGGGCCGCTGAAGCAGCGGGGTCATGAAGGTGTTGTCCACGACGAAAAGCGCCCCGTGGGCCCGGGCCAGCCGGCTAAGCGCCCGCAGGTCCGCCACCTTGAGCAGGGGATTGGTCGGGCTTTCGACGAGGAGCGCCTTGGCCCCGACGGCCAGCGCCGCTGCCACGGCCGCCGTGTCGGACGTGTCCACGTAGGCGGCCTCGATGCCCATGGGCCGGCAGACGCGCTCGAAGAGCCGGTAGGTGCCGCCGTAGAGGTCCTCGGTGACCACGATGCGCTCGCCCGGGGCGAAAAGCCGGGTCAGGCAGTCCAGGGCGGCCATGCCCGAGGCGAAGCACAGCCCCCGGCAGCCGCCGTCGGCCGTGGCCAGGGTCTCTTCCAGCGCCGCCCGGGTGGGGTTGCCCGAGCGCGAATAGTCGTAGCCCGTGGATTGCCCGAGTCCGGGATGGCGGAAGGTGGCGGTCTGGTAGATGGGCATGGTCGTGGCCCCGGTGCGGTCGTCCCAGCGCGAGCCGCATTGGGCGAGGTAGCTTTCCAGCTGCATGGCCTGCCTCCCGTGTCGTGCGCCCGCGGCTGTTCGGGCGGGCTTAATCTTCATCAATTTGGTAGAGTCAATGTAGAAGAGAGCCCGGCCAGGGTCAAGCCGTCGACCTGGGGCGGTGGTGCAACATGCCGGCATCTCTTCGAATTTTATAATGTATTTTTTTGATCGATTTTATGAGGAATATGACGTAGCCATGGGGCCATGGCCCGGACGGCCGCCCGCGCGCGGCGCACGGGCGCAAGAAGACGGGCGGGAGAACGCCATGACCCGAGACTGGACCAGGGAAGCCGTGCTGGGGCTGTTGCGCCGGCGCGCCGGGGAGGACAGGCAGGCCCTGTACGACCAGGCCGACGCCGTGCGCCGGGAGCACATGGGCGACGAGGTGTACCTGCGCGGCATCGTCGAATTTTCCAACCAATGCGTGAACGACTGCCTCTATTGCGGCATCCGGGCCTCCAACGGCCGGGTGGCCCGCTACCGCCTGGCCGACGAGGAGATATTGGACGTGGCCCGGCGCATGTGGGGCTTCGGCCAGACCACGGTGGTGCTGCAATCCGGCGAGGTCCCCTCGCGGGAGGGCGACGCGGCCATGAGTCGGCTCATCGCCCGGATCAAGGCCGAGACGCCGCTGGCCGTGACCGTGTCCGTGGGCAACCGGCCGCGCGAGGTCTACGCCGCCTGGCGGGAAAGCGGCATGGACCGCTACCTGCTGCGCTTCGAGACGAGCGACCCGGCCCTTTTCGCGCGGCTGCACCCGGACTGTTCCCTGACGGAGCGGCTGCGCTGCCTGGCCGACCTGCGCTCCCTCGGCGTGCAGGTCGGCAGCGGCTTCATGATCGGCCTGCCCGGGGAAAGCCTCGGCGTCCTGGCCGACAACATCCTGCTGTGCCGCGACCTTCGCCTGGACATGATCGGCGTCGGCCCGTTTTTGCCCCATCCGGACACGCCGCTTGGCGGCGCGCAAAACGCCCACGCCGCCGACCCGGACATGCACTTCGTGGCCCTGGCCGCGCTGCGCCTGGCCAACCCCGACGCCCACATCCCGGCCACCACGGCCTATGACGCGCTCTTTCCGGGCACGGGCCGCAACCTGGCGTTGACGCGCGGGGCCAACGTCTTCATGCCGAGCGCCACGCCCGGGCCGCGCCGCAAGGACTACCTGCTCTATCCGGACAAACCCTGCGTGGACGAGACCGGCGACATGTGCGCCCGCTGCGTCGTGGGCCGCCTGACGGTCCTCGGCCGCACGGTCGGCATCGGCCCGGGCCATTCCCGCCGGGGCCTGGCCAGAACACTCAACCGCGAGGAAGCGTCGTCATGAGCGAACACGCCCGAAAAACCGGCCTCGGCACCCTGGCCCTGCACGCGGGCCAGGAGGACGATCCCACCACCCACGCCCGGGCCGTGCCCATCTACGCCACGGCCTCCTACAACTTCACCGACGCCGAGCACGCCGCGAGCCTTTTTGGGCTCAAGTCCTTCGGCAACATCTATTCGCGTCTGACCAACCCCACCAACGAGGTGCTGGAAAAGCGCCTGGCCGCCCTGGAAGGCGGCGTGGGAGCCCTGGCCCTGGCCAGCGGCCAGGCCGCCATCACCGCCGCCGTCCTGACCATCACCCACGCCGGCCAGAACTTCATCGCCTCCAAAAACCTCTACGGCGGCACCTGGACGCTTTTTACCCAGACCCTGCGCAACCTCGGCGTGACCGTGCGTTTCTTCGACCCCGCCCGGCCCGGGGACATCCGCGAACTGGCCGATGCCGATACCCGCTGCGTCTACATCGAGAGCCTGGGCAACCCGCGAAACGACGTGCCGGATTTCGAGCGCCTCGCGGCCGTCGCCCACGAGTTCGGCCTGCCGCTGATCGTGGACAACACGGTCACGCCGCTTCTGCTGCGGCCTTTCGAGCACGGCGCGGACATCGTGGTCTATTCCGCCACCAAGTTCCTGGGCGGCCACGGGGTGCACATCGGCGGGGCCGTGGTGGACAGCGGCAATTTCCCCTGGGCGGACGACCCGGACAAATGGCCGGAGCTGGCCCGGCCGGACCCGTCCTACCACGGCATGGTCTTCACCGACGCCCTGGCGCCGCTCGGCAACCTGGCCTATGTCGTCCACATCCGCACCCACTGGCTGCGCGACACCGGGGCCTGCATGAGCCCCTTCGCCGCCTTTCTCTTCCTGCTCGGCATCGAGACCCTGCACCTGCGCATGCCGCGCCACTGCGAAAACGCCTTGGCCGTGGCCCGCTTCCTGGCCGACCATCCCGCCGTGGCCTGGGTCAACTACCCGGGACTGCCGAGCCACCCCGACCACGCCCTGGCCGGGCGCTACCTGCCGGACGGGGCCGGGGCCATCGTCGGCTTCGGCGTCAAGGGCGGCAGGGAAGCGGGCGTGCGGCTCATCGACAACGTCAGGCTGGCCAGCCACCTGGCCAACATCGGCGACGCCAAGACCCTCATCATCCACCCTGCCTCCACCACCCACCAGCAGCTGACCGAAGACGAGCAGCGCGCCACGGGCGTGACGCCGGAATACGTGCGCCTGAGCGTCGGCGTCGAGGACGTGGCCGACATCGTCGCCGACCTCGACCAGGCCCTCCGCGCGGCCGTGGGGTAGCAGAGGGGCGGCAGGGGGGAGTGGGGGGAGAGGCCTCCGGCGGGGGGGGGGGGGGGGGGGGGGGGGGGGGGGGGGGGGGGGGGGGGGGGGGGGGGGGGGGGGGGGGGGGGGGG